>NZ_JABRWO010000016.1:0-95000 GCF_013618625.1 Bremerella alba
ATTCAGGGCATGATAGATCGAACCTCCCTCATCGGCACGCTTTTGTCGAGGCATGGCACTTCACCGAGCAGCAAATGGGATCGTGGACTATTACTGAATAGTGTATCACACCCCCAAGGCAGATTAATGACCCCCGTCCCCTTTTCTTCCCTCAAGACAACATCTGGTAAAACAAAACCAACCGGTCAAATCTTGTGCCGAACAGTATTGGACCTGCCCCCTTTCCGTCCTCTGGAGAAACGACGAATCCTGACACCGTTTCTTTCCCGCTTCTGCAAGTTGTACCTATATTGAAATCCTGAGCGTATTTGCCGTCGCCTTTAAATACTTGACGGCAGGCAGCTTTCCCGCTATTTTGGGGGTGTGTATTACTGGCAGGTATACATCTGTCGACAATACGTATTGATATGAACTCTATTTGTCTAACTAATCATTACTGGGCCAGGTTGTGAATTTGGGTGACTAGAATGAAATGGGATTCTTCGATACGTAGTGCAAGAAAGCAAGCACTGAAAGACGGAAAGTTATCACATCATGACGTGATTGAGATAATTCGGAGCACTCTCGATTGCGGTGGAATTACAGAACTTGAGCGAAAGAATCTAGAAGCAATTTCTAAGCATTCGAAGACGCTTCCTGACCGCTCTAGACGTTTGCTAAGGAAGCTTTGTTTTCGTCAGGGGAATATGTTCAGTGATAATCAGCAGAAAAAACTCAAAGTGACGAGTAGTGCGGCAAATCGAGTCTGTGACTTCTTAGAGCTGGAAGGAAATGGTGTGTTTCCAAATCTCGACCGCGATGAAGTCGGGATTGGCCTGTTAATGCGAATCTCAGACCCCGGCATAATTGCTCAGAAACATGCGAGCCTGTGTGGTCCGACTTCCTTACTGTTCTCCATTGCAACTCACCGGCCATTTAGATACGTAGAATTTGCTGCTGATCTTTACGACAAAGGTCGCGGAACGATTGGCGAGCTAACGATTAAACCTTGCAGTGATACTCGCAACTACAAACCGGCCAAAGGTTCGATCTCGCCGGTTGATTGGTTGACCGCAGCATCGATTCGTGACTCCGAAAACTGGTTTTTCGACTACCAGACTGCTTCCAATGAGTTTGCAGGGATCACGATGCCCAATGAAATGGCGTCATGGTTCGAAAGAGCCGGCTTTCGTGATGTCAGAAACGTGACCAATGTATACTTTACCAAGGGGGATAACGCCTTGGATGATATTAAAAGACTGATGGCAAAGGGATTTCGTATTTGTTTGTTTATCAACTCTAACATGGTAAAGTCAGCAAAACAAACTGTGAGTTCCACATTTCCTGATCATTGGGTGGTGCTACGTAAAGTACACAAGTCTTCTAAGGTTGTAGATCTAGAAATTTACAACCAGGGTACAGGGAAATTTCGAGTGCCGAAAACTGGCGAGTTATTGACAGAGGACTTTTTCAAAAATTTCTATGGCTATGTAGCTGCTCGACCTTAACTCTATTAATGTCAAAGGAGGCAATCCAGCAGGGGCACCACGGCCAGCACGCACTTTAGGTAATCTACGGTAGTGCGTCCAATCTCTTTCTGCGATGATAACGTTTTTCCAAATCCGTGTCTCGCGCTGCAGGGAAGAGCCGATGCCTCGCCGGATTGATCAGGATGATGTCGTTTCGATTCTCGGCGGACGTAGGAACGGGGGCAGGTCTCTTTACTCGGTCGTCTGGCCGGGTGACACAGTTTATCCTTCCAGCTTGTTCAGCATCTTGGGGTGTGCCACTGCCGCCCTCAGCAGTGTGAAGTGGTGAATCGGCTGGCTGCGGTAGTCGGCTTGTGCAATCGCCACGATATGGAAAAACAAACAGTCTTGATACCGATTCTTCCTCTGGCGCCTTGTCTATTCCAACGCGTTCGATGGCCCAAAAAAAATCGCGGGTTTTTGTTAGTTCTGCAACCCAAACGCCCAAGCGGGCTTAGGTGTTGCCTGGGATCGTGGTTCGAGCCTTTCGGCTAAAAAAATTTGCTGGCGCTCTAGCAAAAGCGCACACCAGGCTGGTATACCTAAATTCATCGCCGGGGTCACTTCTCCGGCTTCTTTATTTTCTGCTCGGTCCCGTGTGTATTTCTTCACGTTCAGGGACCCAATTGCGACGCCCAAATCTTCTTGGGTATTCGACGCCGGAACCCTTCTAAGTTGGGCTACCGATCGAACTATTTGACCTAAACGCGTGCCCTAATCGCGGCACGCCTGTTCCCTTTCACCGAAAGAAGTATTGTTATGTCTACCCCCATCGAAACACCAAGTCAGAACAGCCCTGCCGATGCCTGTGAAGGTCCGGCAACGCCGCTTGCCGACCGCATCTTGCATGTCTATCAGAGCATGCAGGCAGAGCTGCGTCAGAAGCAGCGCGAGATCGACCGCCTGCAGCAGGAACTGAGCGCGCTGGACGAAGCCGAAGCACGCGAAGCGTCTCCGCCGCCGGCGACCCAGCACGCAGGCCAAAGTCCGCCTGGGCTGGGCCGAAAATCTCGTCGGATGCCAAAGAAAGTGCCGGTGTGCCGGCCGATCTGCCCTGCCAGCGGCGACCGATCAGCGGATGCCCCATCGGATCAGCCTAGGACGCTGCGGCGCGACCGGAAGTCTTGTCTTTCGCAGAAGTTAACGCGAGAGCCATGCCTGCGGTTTGAGCCAAGGCATGCCGATCGATCGGCCGTCGAGGCTTGCACCGGGGCCGGAGCGGTGACCCACCGGGGATCCACTTTACCCCACCAGACTCCGGTCGAGCATTCGGTAGTTAATCGCCTCGCAAACATGATCGGCCGAGATCACCGTGGCCGATTCCAGGTCGGCGATCGTTCTCGCCAGACGCAGGATCTTATCGTAGGCCCTGGCACTCAGGCCAAAGTTGCTGATGCTTTGCTTCATCAGGTTGGCCGCTTCTTCTTCCACGTGGCAGTGCTTACGGACTTCGCGGCTACTCATTTGGGCGTTGTAACGGCTAGGGCTGCCGACGAAGCGGCGGGTTTGAATTTTGCGGGCCGAGATGACCATCTCTTTCAGCTCCTCGCTGCTGGTTCCTTCCGTGGTGCTGGCCAACTCTTGGTAAGGGACCGCAGGGACTTCGATCTGAATATCGATTCGATCGAGCAGCGGGCCCGATATTTTGCCGACGTACTTTTCGACCTGCGGGACCGAGCAGCGGCAGTTGCGGCGCGGGTCGTTGCGAAAACCGCACGGGCAAGGGTTCATCGCTGCGACCAGCATGAAGTCGGCCGGGAAGGTGACACTACGCAAAGCCCGGCTGATGGTCACCTGGCGATCTTCCAGCGGCTGCCGCATCAGTTCCAGCGTGCGGCGGTTGAACTCTGGAAGCTCGTCGAGGAAAAGAATTCCGTTGTGCGAGAGACTAATTTCGCCGGGTGCCGGGTTGCTGCCACCCCCGACCAGGCCAGCCTCAGAGATCGTATGGTGAGGCGAACGAAAAGGCCGCGTCGCCAGCAGCGGCTCGTTGGTGGCCAGGCGGCCGGTAGCGCTGTAGATGCGTGTAGTCTCGACCGATTCGCTGGGCGTCAGTTCCGGCAGGATCGTTCGAACCCGCTTGGCGAGCATTGTTTTGCCTGAGCCTGGAGGGCCTACTAACAGCAGGTTATGCATTCCGGCTGCGGCGATGGTGGCGGCTCGTTTGGCGAGTTCCTGCCCGCGGACGTCGGCGAAATCGACTTCGTAGGCAGAGTGTTCTTCCAGCAAGGCGTGGATTTGGGGTGGGACCGGTTCGATATCGAGCTGACCCGACAGAAAGCCGACCGCTTCACTCAGGCTGGCGACCGGAATGACCTCGATCCCTTCCACGACGGCAGCTTCCCGGGCATTTTGTGCCGGCACGATAATTCCGCGTAGCTTCTGCTTCTCGGTTTCGATCGCTTTGGAAAGTACACCGCGGATGGGACGCGTGTTGCCGTCGAGGGCCAGTTCGCCGACGATAGCGTATTCGCTAAGCCGGTCACTGGTGAGTTGCCCACTTCCCAGCAGCACGCCAAGCGTGATGGGCAAATCAAACGAGGCCGCGTTTTTGGGGATTTCCGCCGGGGCCAGGTTGATGACCACGCGATCACGCGGGCAGAAGAAGCCTGAGTTGACGATGGCCCGCTCGATACGGTGGACGCTTTCCTTGACGGCGGCTTCCGGCAGGCCGACCAGTACGGTCTTGGGAAGCGCGGTGGGAGAAACGTCGACCTCGACCTCCACGGGAATCGCATCGATGCCGGCCATCGTGTAGGTGCAAAGTTGAGCCAGCATGCCGAATTCCTTGTCGCCGTCATTGGAAGGTTTATCTTGAGGTAACCCCCATTGTGTGAGAAGCGGCCCCCCTCAGGCAAGCGATTCATCAGGATTTCTCGATCAACGCGTAAATGACCGGTTGTGTGCTATGGTTAAGGGTTTTAACGAATATCGAAGCGGCGTTGGGAACATGACCACAATCTCTCAGCCAGAAACAGCCGATACGTTGCCGGAGGCTCAGCCGATGGTGCTGGGGCTTTCGCGCATGCGGTATGGAATGCTGGTCGTGGCGGTGGTCGCCCAGGCTGCGACGATTTTGATTACTTGGCCGTTGTGGCAAGTCCGCGAAGCACCGGTCCATTTGCCGCTGGTCGATCTGCCGCAGAT
Organism: Bremerella alba; assembly: GCF_013618625.1. Lineage (NCBI taxonomy): Bacteria > Pseudomonadati > Planctomycetota > Planctomycetia > Pirellulales > Pirellulaceae > Bremerella > Bremerella alba. The sequence continues at coordinate 4,656 of NZ_JABRWO010000016.1, forward strand.
TCCTTTTGGCGGGTGGCTGCTGGCCACGCTGGTACTGGTGTTGATCCGCCCTCGTATGGGCTTGGCCGTGCATGCGGCTTCGCTGTTGCTGGCGTTTGGTTTCGATCAATACCGTACGCAGCCTCAGGTGATTGCCAATGCGGTGCTGATGCTGGCCGCCGTCGAGAACGTGGGCGTGGTCATTGTACGGTGGTTTCTGGCCTCGCTATGGCTATGGGCAGGCACGCACAAACTGCTGTCGCCTGATTGGTTTTCGTTCGGCTCGTGGAACATGGTGAGTTCGCTGCACGTGAACCCGGAAGACTTCCAGATGTTGTTCGCCTATGGCGTTTCGCTTGGGGAAGTCACCGTCGGCTTGCTGGCCATCTTTCGTCCCCGCTGGGCAGCGATACCGTGTGCGCTGATGCACGTGGGGATTGTGATCTTCTTGTCCCCACTTTTCTACGACCACAACGAAAGCGTGATGCCGTGGAATCTGGCCACGGCGGTGGTTGGCAGTTGGGTGATGTGGAACGCGCCGAGCATCCGTCCGCAGCTACGCTGGGAATGGATTCTGGCGGGACTGCTGTTGATGTACCCGGCTGGGTTTTATGTGGGCTGGGTCGATCATGGGATTGCCAGCGTGCTTTACTCGAATCATTTGCCGGAAGGAATGATCACCACCCCAAACGGCGCGGCGAAGATCTCGGGCTGGGGGGACCTCTACGTACCGTTTCCCAACGAGCGGCGATTGCTGGTGCAATACTTCGAGCGCTCTTCGCAGCCGGGCGATAAGTTGCACCTGTCTGAGCCCAGGCCTTGGCTGGGGGATAAGTATTATGTTCTTGGCGAGCGTGGCGACTTGGTCGAACAAACCCGCGAGCAGTTCGTGCAAGGCAGCGACGACGAAGTGTACGGGATGGAGGTCGAGAGCCGGCGAATGCGTTTCCTGCTGGCCCGGGCAGGTGCGAAAATGCTTAGGCGTGAGGAAAAGGGAACGATTTACGCCGTCGAGGTCCCCCCGCGGCGATACCGGCCGGAACTGCTTGGCATGCTGGCAGGGCTGCCAAATCTCGAGCAGATCAACCTGACCGGGTGCGAAGTGACCGACGACGACCTGAAGTGGTTGCCATTGCTGCCGAAACTGGTTGGCATTGGGCTTACTGATACGCCGGTAACGAACCAGGCGATCGAGACGCTGTTGAATCAGCCGCAGTTGCAGTTTATTGAGTATGAGCAATCGAACATAACGCTCGATGCGATTCTCGAATTCGAGCGAAAGCGACCTCTCGACTAACGGCAGGGAGACAGCCTGGGGTGGCCCAGAGATTTATCTCTGGGTCGGCAACGCCGACAAGCGGCTAAGGCAAGAACGTGAACAAGTAGCTAAGTCTCCATCGGATTCCAGCCCAACTCACAAGCCGCTTGTGGCCGATGGCCACCCAGAGATAAATCTCTGGGCCACCCCCATCCAATTCGCTGTGACGAGCCCTTAGGCATCGGCAACAAGCTCGGGGATGGCGGTTCCTTGGCAGATTGCCATCGGGCGGCCGATGGGGGTTTGGAAGTCTTTGTCGATGTTGATTCCCAATGCGTCATGGATGGTGGCGTGGATGTCTTCGACACGAACCGCGTTTTTGGTCTCGGCGGTGATCTTTTGTCCTTCCGGGTCGGTCTCGCCGAGGACCACTCCTTTGCGAATTCCGCCGCCGGCTAAGGCGACGCTGAAACCGTGGGGCCAGTGATCGCGGCCTGCGGCTGGATTGATCTTGGGGGTTCGCCCGAACTCGCCACCGCACAGGACGATGGTATCGTCGAGTCGATCACGCTCCTTCAGGTACTTGATGGTCGCGCTCAGTGCGGCGTCCAGGTTGCCGGCCTTGGCCGATTGAAATTCGTGATTGTTGGCATGCGTGTCCCAGCCATTGAGGGTTACTTGCACGCATCGCACGCCTGTCTCGATCAACTGCGTCGCGCACAGGCAGCCCCGGCCAAACGGCGTATCGCCGAACTGCTGTTTGACCTCTTGGGGAACACCGTCGATGTTGAACGCATCGATCTGGTCCGACGTCATCATCGTGGTGGCGCGATCGACCGTCTCGCGATGGAGGGTCTTCTTCTTTTCCAGATCCAGCCGACGGCCTCGGGCAAAGCTTGCTTCGAGGATGTCCAGGTCTCCTAGTCGGGCATCGAAGCGATCTTCCGGAACCCGCTTGGGAAGGTCTGGCAAGGGGCCAGTCGGATCGTACATCTTGAACGCGTCGTACTTGTTGCCCAGGAAACCACCTCGAGCAGAGAACTCGGAAGGGAAGATCGAGACATGACGAGGGATTTCAACTCCTTTCGCCGAAAGCTCGTGGCAGAGAATCGCGCCGATCGATGGGTGAATAAGCGTTGGGTCTGGCCGATAGCCGGTCTGCATGTTGTAGGTAGCCCGCTCGTGGTCTCCTTCTTTGCTGGTCACGCAGCGGAGCAGGGCCATTTCGTGCATGATTTCGGCGGTGAGGGGCATCGTGTCGGCGATCTTCAGGCCTTTGAGCGACGTGTCGATGGCCTTGGTGTCGCCGCCGATCATCTTGCCGGGGTGCGGGTCCCACGTTTCCAGCTGGCTGGGTCCTCCTTGCATCCACAAAACGATGACCGACTTGGGGCGTCCCTTGCTGGACTTCTCTTGGGAAGTGGCGGCCAGCACCTGGGAAAGAGGCGTCAGCCAGGCCAGGCCGGCACCGGCTTGCAAAAGCGTGCGGCGGCTAAAGTGGCTGGACGTGCCGCAACCTTCGGGACCGAGCAGATGTTGAAAGCGTGTCATGGCGTTTCCTAGTGATTCCAGGCGAACTCGGTGCAGTTCATCAAAGCCCAGTAAATGTCTTCAAAGTCTTGGGAGCGATTCGATGGGATCTCTTCGTTCTCGAGCTTATCGGTAAAGTGTTCTAGCTCGACGGGATTGGGGCGTCGCGTCAGGACGCACAGGAAGGCCGTTTCCACAGCCGTTTCGTCGTTGGGCGACAGTTGCGAGATACGCGTGGCAGCGTTGCGGACGAAATTGTTTTTGGTGCGCTCGGTGACCAAGTTTCCGTTCATCATTAACAGACGCTGCGGAATGGTGCCGCCGTCCATGCTGAACTCGTCTTCACCCGCATCGCCATACCGTTGCAGGAAATCGTTCGTTTCGCCATAGGTAATGAGCTTTGTCAGAACGTGGCTGTCGGCATTGAGCGTGCTTAACGAGGAGGCCTGATTGACGCTGCCAATAACCTGTTCTGGCCGAAGCCGGGTCACCGGGAAGGCGGCCCAGGCTTGTTCGTGCTGGGCGGTAATTTCATGATCGGCGCGGCTATCCCGCCCAAACGCTTCGGTCGCGGCGATCAAGCGAATCAATCGCTTCAGGTCGAAGTTGTGCGCGATGAAATCGTCGACCAGTGGGTCGAGCCCTGCTGGGAAATTACCTTTTTCAAAGCTTCCCTTGAGAGGAATGTCGTCGACCGGCTCCACCAGCGGACGGCCGGTCATGACCGCCCACACACGATTGACGATCGCTCTTGAGAATGGTTTGTTTTCAGGGTGCGTCACCCAGCTGGCCAGGCGATTTCTTAGCGTCCCGCCCGACTCGGGTATCAAGTGCTGATTGAACGGGGCTTGGGCCGGCACCGTGGTCTCTTCTTCGGCATGCAGATACTGGTAATCGTATGGCTTTCCCTTTTTGTCCATGATGCCGACAAACGAGTTCTGGGCTTCACGAAAGAAGGATGCCAGCTCGTGAAAGTCACTTTGTTTGAGATCGCCACCAAGGTTGTCGTCGTGACACTGCACGCAGTCGATTCGAGTCGCTAGAAAGGCCCGGGTCACGCGACCGGCCAGCATCGCCACGTCAGGCTCCTTGGTTCCATCTTGGTCGACGGTGGCCGTAATGAAATTAACCGCTGGGTGATCGGTCCACAGGCCGGAATCAGCGATGAGGTCTTGCGTTAGTTCGTTGTAGGGGCGATTCTCCATCAGCTGATCACTGAGCCAGGTGACAAATCGCCGCTTGCGAAAGATCAGGAACGGACCGTTCTCGGTTCCTACGTAGGCACGCGAAAGACGCTCGGCCATGTAGTCGCCATAGCGGCGGTCTTCCAGAAGATGGTTCACCCACCAAGCCAAGCGATCTTCGTCGGGGCGATTCTCGATCAGGCGGATCTCTTCCAGCGAGGGGATCGAGCCGGTCAGCCCCAGCGAGATGCGACGGGCGATCGTGAGATCATCGGCCTGGGGAGCCGGCTGCAGCTCTCGGGCTTGCCAAACCTCTTGAAATTGAGCATCGACGGCTAGTTTCGCAGCCTGGAAGTCATCTGCCACCACAATTACGGGGTCGTCGACAGCTTCGACCTTCGGGGGCGAAAGCAACCAATTGGCCAGAGAGGCCAAGACCACGGTGGCCAAGACGATAAAGGCAATATTCTTGAGCCACATAGGAAGACTCGCTGTGAGACTCACATGGTTAGAAAAGGAACGTCTAAGTACCTATTGTTACCGGTTGCAGCAGATCTTTGTTTCCTGTTGTTGAGGAAAGTTTTTGTTTTCGCGGATTTATCAAAACCATCGGGACATCGCGTTAGGTAGAACAGACATAAGGAATTACGCTGATTCCTTACTCATCGCATTCTGGATCTACCGATGTCTGTGGTCAACTCAACCTGGCAAGACGAAGCATTGGTTCCTGCCGAGGAACTGATTGCCCCGCTCAACCATTTGCCGGAAGAATCGGCAAGTGAAGCACCCTCAGAGACGGCCCAACCTCCCCAAAAGCATGTGTTTTGGCGGGCTGTCGATGGGCTAATGCATGCTTGGGAGTGGTGCTTTGGCGTCGTTTCCATGATTGTGATCCTCGCCTTTTTAGCGACCGTGCCCATTTTGAATTTGATGAGCCTGGGCTATTTGCTGGAAGTTAGCGGGCGAATTGCCCGGACTGGCAAATTTACGCAAGGGTTTGTCGGCATTCGCAAAGCGGCCCGCATCGGAAGTATTGTCGCCGGGGCCTGGCTGATGTTTCTGCCGCTGCGGCTTTTGTCCGACGCCTGGCAAAGCGCCTGGTTGATCGACCCTGAAAGCGTTCAAACGCGAAATCTGTGGGTGGTGACGATGGTCGCGACCGTTGCCGTCAGCCTGCATGTCGCTTGGGCCTGTTATCGGGGTGGGCGACTCCGGCATTTTCTTTGGCCGGCACCGATCAAGTTCTTCAAAACCATCTTCCACGGCGGCATGTATGCTCAGGCCCGGGAAGGCACGCTAGCTTTCATCAAAGAACTGCACTTATGGCACTATTTTTCGATGGGAGCCCGCGGCTTCGTCGGCACGCTGATTTGGCTGTTGGTGCCGGTGCTGTGGATGATAGGTGCTCGGCAGATCAATGAACCAGCGGCCGCTTTCCTGGTGAGCCTGCCTGGCATGTTGGTGTTTGCGTTTGTGCTGCTTTACCTCCCGTTTTTGCAAGCTCGCTTCGCGGCCGAGAATCGCTTCAAGGCCTTGTTTGAAGTGGGAGCGATTCGGCGGTTGTTTGTTCAAGCCCCGATGGCGTGGTGGCTGGCCCTCTTTATTACGCTGTTGTTTGCCCTGCCGCTGTATCTGCTCAAAGTCGAAATGATCGATCGCGAGATTGCCTGGCTGCCGAGCTTATTTTTTGTGATCTTCATCTTTCCGGCTCGGATGCTCTCTGGCTGGGCCCTGGCGGTGGCTAAGCGGCGGGAAAAACCGGCCCACTTCGCCTGGCGTTGGTTAAGCCGCCTGGCTGCGATCCCCGTGGTGGTGTCCTATATCTTCTTCATGTACTTGTTTTTGTACATCTCGTGGCGCGGGGCGGATAGCCTTTTAGAGCAGCACGCGTTTCTGGTTCCGGTGCCATTTTTGGGGGCTTAGCATCGGCTTGCTTCAAGCGTTGGCACTAGGACCGTCCCCAGTAAAGGGGTACGATAGAGCCATCGTTTCCTGTCTTTCTCGCTCTTAGGTTGAAGAGTCTTCCATGCCGCGTGGAAACCTGATCGTGATTTGTGTTGCCTTCGTGACGGCGATGATCTGTTATCAATCGGCGGCTCAATCGCGTTACGCGTTGATGTTTCAGCAGGGGTTGCGGACGATCTCCGAGTTCTACGTGCGCCCGGTTGAGAATGAAGATCTGTTCGACGCCGCCATGGAAGGGCTGACCGCTCCGCTGGATCAAAACTCGGTCTACATTGCCCCACCTCGCTATTCCAATTTTCGCCGCGAGCTTGGCCAAGAGTTCGGTGGGATTGGCGTGCATGTCGATTTCGACGAAGAAAACCGAGAGATGGTGATCATCACCCCGCTCGCCGGGGCACCCGCTTATGAAGCTGGAATCCAAGCCGGGGATGTCGTGGTGGCCATTGATGGGGTCGACTTGAACGGTGAAGACTTCGACAAGTCGCTGGACCGCCTACATGGCGAGACCGGCACGTCAGTAACCCTTACCGTTCGGCACATCGGCCAGGACGACTTGGTCGATATCACAATGGACCGAGCCAATATCATGGTCGAGTCGGTTATGGGGGATACGCACGGAGAAGGGGGGAAGTGGGATTTCCATCTCGCCAGTAATCCCCGCATTGGATACATCCGCGTCGATTCGTTCGGGGACCGTACAGCGGAAGACTTCGAACTCGCCTTAGAGCAAGTTGGCGATGATGTGGACGGATTGATCATCGATATGCGAGGCAACGCCGGTGGCTACCTGACGGCGGCAATCCAGATGGTCGACTTGTTTATCGATCAGGGAGACATCGTAACAACGCGTACCCGGAACAACCGCATTCGCGACATTTACGAAGCATCGTCCGGCGGAACGTTGGTCCGTCAAGATCTTCCGGTTGTGGTGATGGTCAATCGGTTCAGTGCCAGCGCGAGTGAGATCTTCGCGGCCGCACTGCAAGACCACGGGCGAGCGACGGTTGTCGGAGAACGTTCGTTTGGCAAAGGCACCGTGCAAAGTATCTTCCCGCTCGATGGAAACCGTCGTGCGATCAAAATCACTACGGCGACGTACTGGCGACCCAACGGAAGCAATATTCATCGTTTTCCCGATTCCAAGGAAGAAGACGATTGGGGCGTGGCTCCTGACCAAGGCTGGGAATTGGAGCTGGATGACGAGACGTTGACGAAAGTCATCAAGGCGAGGCGTTTAAACGACGTCGATCGAACCAACTTCGCCAACCCAGAATCGGCTACCGAGAGAGAAGTCTCAGAAGAAGAGCAAGTCCTTCTCGACTTTGAAGACCCACAGCTGCAACAGGCAATCGAAGTGATCGAGGAAGCGAACAAGTAAGCGTTTCTGGTACGTTTTGCAAACGTGAATTGCAATTTCTTCCAACGACCTGAGCGGCTATTCCGAAGGCATAATCGGGGCAAATTATGCCGATTCATTGCCATCATCGAAAACCACGCATATCAGCGACTTGAGGCAATTTCGAGTGCCTTTTCTGGAATTTGGCATTCGGATTGCAATATGAACCGGCTAGTCTCCCTGATCTCCCCCGGTTTGTTGAAAGACGCATTGATGGTTTGCAACGTCGACTACTTCCAGTGGCCCCCCACCAGTTCTGAGTCCGGCGTGGACTTGGAAACATTCTCGCGGCCACTGCCTTCCAATCCGCACCCAGAAACCCCGTACGTTGTGGTTCTCTTGAAAATGCTGAGTGTGGCGGACGAAGTTTCCGAGGGAGACGAGTTCGACCAGTAGGGATCGTTAGGGGGCCTTCTTGATCGAGGCTTGTGCTAACTCACGCAGGTGAACTTCGATCGAGTCGGCCAGCCGTGGCGGATTGTAGCCCCCTTCGAGCATGCTCACGATACGGCCCCCGCACCACGTGTCGGCCACCTCTTGGACAATATTGGTCAGGGTGGCAAAGTCTTCGGTTTCGAGCCCCAAGTCGCCGACCGGATCGTCTTTGTGGGCGTCGAAGCCAGCGCTGATCATCACCAACTCTGGCTGCACGCGCTCGGCGAACTCTTGGAGTTGGTACTCGAACGTCGTGAGCGTTGCCATGCGATCGGTCCCGTACGAGACCGGCAAATTCCAGGTATAGCCTCGGCCAGGACCTTCCCCCACGGCATCACGATCGCCGGAGCCAGGGTAGAAGGGATAGCGATGCATGGAAAAGAACGCCACGTTCTCGTCTCGCCAGAAGATCTCTTGCGTCCCGTTGCCGTGGTGAACGTCCCAGTCGACGATCAATACCCTGGGGACATCCAACTTCTTCACCGCGGTTGCGGCGGCGATGGCAATGTTGTTCAGCAGGCAGAACCCCATGCTGGTCTCGGATGTCGCATGATGCCCAGGCGGTCGAATCAGGCAGAACGCATTAGATGCTTCCCCCTGAGCAACCTGCCGCGTGGCGTCGATCGCCGCACCTACCGCCAGCAGGGCGACCTGGTAGGAAGCAGGCGAAACGACCGTGTCGGCATCGAGATTCCCCCCTCCAATGCCGGCCAAGTCTTGGATTTGGGCAATCATCTCTTGTGTGTGAACCAGTTGGGCGTGCTCGATCGTGGCCGCCTCGAAGCCTGGTCTGGTCCATTTTTCCCAGATATTTTTGTCGCGAAGGTGGGTCGTACACGTCGTGAGACGCAGCGGACATTCCGGATGTTTGCCCGTTAGGTGCTGAAGATATCGGTCGTGGTAGTAAAGCAGGCTGGTCATTGCCGGGATCGGCTCTTTTGGGGGGATTGTGCTAATTCGTTGACATCAATTCCAACTAGCAACTATTCTTAACCTAACCGATGTCAGAGGGTATGATTAGATAACTCGTCGATTGGGGAATAGTACTCCCTAAATTCCCTCGCTTATCTCATCGGCGCTCAATCCTGGCTCAGCTGGGGTGAGACGTCTTTTATTAATAGGAACACCGTGGCATGAAACGAGTTGCTGTTTCGACCCTGGTACTCGCCATCTTGGCGTGTTGTGCGCAAACAACCTGGGCTCAGTACAACGAGATTCCGATTACGGCCACCGATATCGACCCTGATTCGCAAGATACGCAAACACGTATCCGTTTCGGTCAAGCTCAAGCATCCGTTCGTGAATACCTCAGAGGTAATCGGACGATGGACGAGCAAGGTCGGACATTGATACGTAAGTTCTTCCGCGATGCTTACTTAAAGAGCTGGACCCGTAAGGAGAACTGGACCAAGGCTGGTACCAAGCGGCAAGAGTTCTTGCGTACCTACTACGGGCCACTCAATTCCGATCAAGTGGCTCGCGGCATGGTCAATGAAATCATGATCGAGTTCATGCGCGAATACATCAAGCCGAACTATCACCCGGTACTTCGATACAACGCGGTTCTGCTGCTGGGCGATTTGCGATCCCGAGAGATGGACAACATCAACCAGACCCCGGAAGTCCCTTACGCACCCGCGACGGCCATTCTGCTGTCGGCCATTGAAGATCCCAAGCAAAGCGACGCAGTGAAGGTGGGTGCCTGGATCGGACTGATGGAGCACAGTCAGCTTTACGGGGTGAACCTCGGAGCGATGTCAGGTGCCGAAAAGACGAAGGTAATGGACCTGGTCGTGAAAACGCTCAGCGAGAAAGCTCCTCCTAAAGATCGCGGGGCTGATGCCCATGCATGGATGCGTAAGCGAGCGATCGATGTGGCACGCCATATTGGTAACGCCGGCCGTGATGGAGCGTTAGCCAATGCCCTTAATACGATCATTCTCGACGAGAGTCTCCCGATTGAAATGCGATGTAATGCCATCGCAGCCAAAGGCAATCTCACCTTCGACGCGCAAACTGCCGGCAAACTTGATGTCGCCAAGGATGCAGCGGAAATTGGCAAAGTGGCATTGGAAGCCGTCTCGGCTGATGTTCTGTGGTACGACAACGCAATCACCGAGTATTACAAAGCCATGATGGGCCCAGGTGGTTCAGGCATTATGGGTGGCGAGTACGGCCCAGGCGGCCCGATGATGCGGCCAACCGCTCGTCCCCCGTCGCGTCCTTCGGGACGTCCATCACGTGGACGTCAACCGGCCGAATTCGATGAATTAGGTGGCGAAATGGCAGAACCTGAGATCATTCGCGATCCATTGGTCGTTCGCATGGAAACCTTGTTCCGTCGTCGCGTGAAGACGCATCTCGATGATTGCAAGCAAGGTCTGGTCGGTTCGACGACACAAATCTCAGGCGACGGAAGCGAGATCCGCGAAGGGATCATTCGCTATGCCAAGAACGCAGAAGATCGACAGCTGATCGTTGGTCTGGCCAAGTCGATGTTCGGCATGCTGGCAACCGTTGACGACGATGAGCTGTGGGAAGACGAACTGCTCAAGAATTCCAAAGCACGTCTTGAGACGCTTACCGTGGCAGCCCAGAAACTAGCCGCCAAGGCCGCCGTCGACATTACTCCGCCCGAGGCTGCGGCAGATGCCAAGCCTGCCGCCGACGTTCCCGGTGGGGCAGCGGATGTTCCTGGGGGTGCAGCAGACGTGCCCGGGGGTGCCGATGTGCCCGGTGGCGCTGATGTACCTGGACCGATGGCCCCAGCCGCAGACGTGCCCGGTGCCGGGGCTCCGGCGGCGGATGTACCAGGGGCGGCACCACCTGCCGATGTTCCTGGTGCGGCGGCTGGTCCCGCGGCCGATGTGCCGGGTGCCCCAGCGGCTGATGTGCCCAACTAACTCGGGACTGCTCTTGTCGTAGCTGCCGCTGCCAGCTAAAAGCAGCGGCATGACCGATCATTCCGTTCGCAATCACTCGATCCTTGCTGCGCTGCTAGCAGTAACTGTTTCCTTGGCCCTGGCCACAGGGGCAGGCTGTCGTAGTGTTGTCGATGGCTCTCGGGATCTAACCGAGATCGCTTCGCCTCCGGCTAAGACGAAGCCTGAGAAGAAGGCCGTGTCTGCTCCGACGCAGGCGCCAGCTGTCGTCGACCGAGCCGTAGAAGCCGCGGAAATGGTGCTCGCCGCCAGTGTCGTTCAAACCTCGGAAACCGCTCTTCGTCCCAAGCATATCGAGTCGCGCGGTTGGTATCTCGATCATGGACTGCCGGTCTATCAGGCCGTCGCCCAGAGAACCACGCGTTGGCGTCACTCGGCGCTTGAATCGCTGTTAGATCAGCCCGATTCTCCGCAAGCTACCTTCGATAACGGAACAAAGTCGACCAACTTCGAGATCCAGGCAACCGCCCTGATCGGATTGGTACGCAGCGGGCACACTGTCGAGCCGAAGCGTTTGGCCGAACTGATCGAGAATCAAGAGATCGCGCCCACCACCCAGGCCGCTCTGCTGGAAGCCCTGGCAATGACGCCGCCCAAGCAGGCCAAGCCGATCGTAGAGCAGCTCTTTCAGAACAGAGATTCACTCATCGCTTCCGCCGAAGCCATCGACGAAGAAGTGGCGACGGCACTCGAGCAACAGTTCTGGATAGCCCTGGCATTTCTTCTGACCGAAGATCAACAGGTAACCCGCTTCACCGAACGCTTCTCGCAAGCATCGCCGCAACTCCAAGCGACACTGCTCGACCTGCTCGTCTTTCATCGAGCTGACCAGCGGGACGCGATCACCGAACATTTCGAGCAACTGTCGCCTCAGGCAGTCCGGCGACTAGGGCTGTGGGAGCCATATCTTCGGAGCGTGGCCCCTTTAGAAACGCTTATCGCTCAGACGCGCTCGCCAGAGTTCGCCACGCGAGAAAGCGCTGTCATTGGTCTCGGACGAGATGGCTCTGCCGCGGCTCAGGCAATGCTCCGAGAGATCACCGATAAAGACCCCACCTTGGTCCAAGTTGCGTCGGTCTTTGCCTGGAGTCTGATTCCCGGACATGATCAGTGGACGCGACTTTCCGAGGCGTCGTCCTGGCGCGTACGTTTGGCCACGGCCCAGTTGGTACCGCTGCACTCGAAATATCAAGACATCTTCGCTGAGCTGAAAGACGACAATAGCCGCCAAGTGCGCGAGGCGATGATTCATCGTTCGCCAGAGCTGGTGGCCCGGCAGAAATCGCCGCAAGAAGAGGCCCCCCTGCCAACGAAGCGACATGAGATCCCGAATCTGACGGCCGAACAGGTTATGGCCATTCTCGACCGCATCGAAAAGGCCGAGCATGCCTCGGACGAATCGCAGCGACAGGAAGCCAGGCGGGCCTTATTATTGCAGCCGCAAGAGGTGCTCGCCGCAGTAGACCAGGCAGCCAAGCCCCTGGTGGCCTATGACAACGACTATCTATTTAACGTGCTGCTACCTCAGTGCGATCCAGCCTACCGGCTACTGCTTGAGGTGACTTCCGGAGATCCTCGGCTCACGCTTTCGGCATTAAGGCAGCTTGAACTGCAGTCCCGTCAGGCCGCATTGCCGGAACTTGTCGTGTGGCGTCTTCAATCGCACGTCGAACACTTCACGCCCATGACGTGGCCGGTGTTAATGGAAGTGATTCGCAATGACCAACGCGAGGCCGCGCAACAAATCGTGCGACGCGCTTTGGCTCACGACAGCCCTCAGATACGCATTGCCGCCTATCGTTACATCGCCGATTTTCCAATGGATGACGTGACGTCGCAGGTCAAAGACGGACTGAATCACGAAGTGCCCAATGTCCGAGTCGCGGCGATTGAAGCCCTGTCCAGCGTAGATGGAGCGGCCAGCATCGGCGATTTTGTCAATCGATTGACCGATAGCGACATCGACGTGCAGATGGCAGCCTGCCGGGCGCTCGACGCCCAAAACGATCGGCGCGGGATCGACCACTGGAACCGCATGATCTATTCGTCGTCTAAGGCCGTTCGCCTGAAAGCGGTGCAAGCGATTGTGGCGAGAAAACAGCCCAGCGACATCCCTCTTTTGATCCGTGTGTTGGATGATGAAACGTCCATTCGATCGGCGGCACTGGACGGACTGTCCAGTATTGTCGCGAAAGATCAATGGCCATCCTCAATTTCTAACGCAATTTCTTTAGAAGCGAAGTGTGCTGCCTGGAAAAACTGGTTCGACCGGCAAGCCGATCGCAGCGAACCGGAAATCTTAGCTCCTACCGGTTAGCCTACTCAACCTTGGGTGCTGCGGCGCGTTATAATTCCAGCGTCTGGGAGCACCCCCACATGTTGCGCTCCCCAAGATTAGTTACGTGGTCATGCAAGTAGCACTTGTTTGGCTCGGGACGAAACGGAACCAGACATGGCCCCCAATTCCAGCATCAAGCTTAGCTTCCCCGAACAGGATATCGCCTGCCTGACATTCGACCTGCCTGATAAGGGGGCGAACATACTGAGTCGTCCTGTCATGGACGAATTAGCCAGTCACCTCGATACACTCGCCGACCGAGACGATATCGTGGGCGTGATTATCGATTCGGCGAAGCCTAGTATCTTCATCGCCGGCGCCGATATCAACGAGTTTGCGGCTTCGATGGAAGTCGACGAGAAACACACCTACGAGATGTGCCGGCAGGGGCAAAGCCTGTTTGGTCGACTGCATGCCCACAAGTGGCTGACCGTGGCGGCCATCAACGGAACCTGCGTCGGCGGCGGAACAGAACTGGCCCTCGGCTGCGATCGGCGGATCGTCTCGACCCACGAGAAAACCGAAATCGGGCTGCCCGAGGTGAAGCTGGGCATCTATCCCGGTTGGGGTGGCACGGTTCGCTTGTCACGCTTGGTGGGTCTGGGCAACGCCGTTAAAATGATTACTTCCGGCGAAAGTGTCTCGCCGCAGAAGGCCTTAGAGATGGGCCTCGCCGACGACATCGTCCCGGCCGATCAGATGGTGCCGGCTGCGATTCGAATGATTCGTGAAGAGCAGCAAACGGGTCAATATTTAAACGACCGCGCCCAACGCATCAAGCCGATCTCGATCAACGAGACCGAACTTGGCTTTCTCGGGGCGACTGCTTCGGCGTACATTCTGCAGCAAACCAAAGGACAGTATCCCGCTCCCTTGGCCGCGTTAGAAACGTTGCTCGGTGGTGCGATGCTCGACGCCGAAGGGTCGTTGGAGGCCGAAGCCCAGGGCATGGCCAAGCTGTTTGGCACGCCCGTCAACGCGGCACTGATCAATGTCTTCTTGCTGACCGATCGCAACAAGAAGGATAGTGGTGTCGAGGGAGATGGCCCCCAACCACGCAAACTCAAGTCGGCCAGTGTTATCGGGGCTGGCATCATGGGCAGTGGTATCGCCGCCGCGAACCTGAAACGCGGCCTGACCGTCACGCTGAACGACGCCAACCCGGAAGCCCTCGAGCGTGGTGCCAGTGCGGTACTCGATGAAGTGTCGTTCGATAAAGAAACCCGCGGTAAGAACGTCGAGCGGGCAATTCATTACGCCGGTAAGCTGCGCAGCACGACCAGCGGCGACGAGCTGCTCGATTCTGAGATCATCATCGAAGCCGTCGTCGAGAACCTAGAACTCAAACGCAAGATCTTCGCAAGTCTGGAAGAGAAGCTGCCTGCCGATACCATTCTGGCCAGCAATACCTCGACCCTGCCGATCACCAAGATGGCCGAGAACCTGCAGCACCCAGAGCGTTTCGTGGGGATTCACTTTTTCAATCCCGTCCGCAAGATGAAGCTCGTGGAAGTGATTCGTGGCGAGAAGACCTCGGACGAAACGGCCGCGACGGCAGTGGCCTACGCCAAGGGGCTGGGCAAGTTTCCGATTGTCGTCAACGACGGGCCAGGCTTCCTGGTCAATCGGCTGCTCTTTCCTTACATGAACGAAGCGACGCAGCTGCTGCAAGATGGCGTCGACATGAAACGCATCGACAAAGTGGCCGCGAAGTTCGGTATGCCGATGGGGCCGATCGCGTTGTACGACATGGTAGGGATCGACACGTCCTTCTATGCAGGTCGAACCATGTACGATGCGTTCCCGGAACGGACGCTCGTTTCGCCCATTCTGCCGGCATTGATCAAGAACGAGCGGCTCGGCACGAAAAAGGGCTTCGGCTTTTACAACCACGAAAAGAAGAAAGGCCGCCCCCAGCCAGATCCGATGGCCTTGGAATTGATTGCCAAGTATGTCGACCCACCCGAGCGTGAAATCACCGACGAAGAAATCGAGCACCGCCTGATCTTGCCGATGCTGCTCGAAGCGACCCGGGCCTTGGACGAAGGCATCGTCCGCGATCCGCGGGATGTCGACCTGGGTTTGATCTTCGGGATCGGTTTTCCACCCTTCAAAGGCGGCCTGCTGTTCTGGGCCGACACCGTGGGGGCCAAGACGCTGGTCGAGTGGCTCACGCCGCTGGAAGCACTCGGCAAACGCTTCCTGCCCACGGAAATGCTTCTGGAGATGGCCCAGCACGACAGCAAGTTTTACGACCGGACCTCGGACTAACCCCACGAGGAAGTGAGAGAAAGCATCATCATGAATCAGGCAGTAATCATTGACTGTTTGCGAACGTCGATCGGTCGAGCCCACCCCGAACGTGGCTACTATCGTGATGTGCGTAGCGACGACCTGGCCGTGCACTGTGTCCAGGCACTGATCGAGCGGACGGGTATCGATCCGAATGAGATCGAAGACGTCCTGTTCGGCAACACTCAGCAAACGCTCGAGCAAGGTCTGAACGTTGCACGCATCATCGCATTGACCGCTGGTTTGCCAGTCACGGCAGCCGGAACTACCATCAACCGGCTTTGCGGAAGTAGCTTACAGGCACTCAATCAAGCCGCGCACAGCATCATCGCCGGTGGGGAAGACGTGCAGATTGTCGGCGGTCTGGAGCACATGACGCATGTTCCCATGGATCATGCGATCGACGTGAATCCCAAGCTTTACCATCACACGTCGGAAGCGGCCCTGCATATGGGCATCACGGCCGAGTTCCTGGCCCAGACGCAGGGCATCTCGCGTCAGGACCAGGACGAATTCGCCTTGGCGAGCCATCAGAAGGCCAGTGCCGCAATCGCCGCCGGCAAGTTCAACCAAGAGATCATCCCCACGCACGGTCGTGACGAAGAAGGCCAGCGAAAGCTGCTTACCATCGATCAGTGCGTCCGCGAAGATACCAGCCTCGAGGCCTTGTCGGCGCTTCGCCCCGTGTTCATGCCCGACGGCGGAACAGTCACCGCCGGCAACGCTTCGCCCATCAACGACGGCGCCTCTGCGATGCTCGTCATGTCTGACACGACTGCCAAGCGATGGGATTTGAAGCCGATGGCCCGGGTGGTTGCTACCGCCGTAGCTGGCGTCGAGCCATCGCTGATGGGTACCGGACCGATCCCCGCCACGCAGAAGGCGCTCAAGCGGGCCGGAATGACGCTCGATCAGATTGACGTCATCGAACTGAACGAAGCGTTCGCGGCCCAATCCCTGGCATGCATTCGTGCTCTGGAATTGGATATGGACAAGGTTAACGTCCACGGCGGAGCGATTGCGATTGGTCACCCACTGGGGTGCTCTGGGGCACGCATCAGCACGACGCTCCTTCACGCGATGCAAGACCGTGATGCTCGCTTCGGCCTGGCGACCATGTGCATCGGTGTCGGACAAGGAATCGCGACCATCTTCGAGCGACTGGACTAAGAGGAGCCGGAGTTCTCGGATGGATACGGGGGGAGAGATCCAGCAAACCGATTCGATCGCGGCCATCTTTCTAAAGCGGGTCCGCGCCGACTTGAAATCGCCTGCCCTGTGGTCGCGAGCGGCAAACTCTGTTTATGAAGAAACGACCTGGGAACAACTGCTTCTCGAGGTCGGCAGCATGACGGCTGCTCTGGCAAAGCAAGGGGTTACCCACGGCACGCGAGTCGTTCAACTGAGCGACAATCGTCGCGAGTGGATCACGCTCGATTTAGCATTGCAGTTTCTCGGTGCCTGGCATGTGCCCATCAGTACCCATGCGTCGCTCAGTCAGATTCGCGAGATCTTAGATCACTGCGATCCGGCGCTGATCGTCGTCGAGTCGACACTCAAAGATGGGTGGATCGCTAAAAGTGCTGCGGATACCGTCACAACGATTTGCTACGATCACGACGGTTCGTCCCAGGCTTTGGTCATGTCTGAACTGACTACCGATTTATCAACGTCGGTAGAACTTGCACTAGCCGACCTGGAACAACACGCAAGTCGCATCGACCCGGATGACGTCTGCTCGTTGGTCTATACCAGCGGCACGACCGGACCACCGAAGGGGGTAATGCTCACGCATCGAAACCTGGCCTTCGACGCCATGGCGGTGGTGCATGCGTACGAAGAAAAGCCGGCCGACAAGCGGTTGAGCTTTCTGCCGTTTAGTCATTTGTATGCTCGGACGTGCGATGTCTACACATGGATTGCCCGGGGATCGCAACTGGCGTTGGCGTTTTCGCGCGAGTCGATATTGGCCGATTGCCAGGCGATCCAGCCATCGCTGATCAATGGGGTTCCTTACTTCTATCAAAAGGTTGTCGAAGGCCTGAAAGCGAAAGATAAGCTGGCAACGCCTGGTGCGCTGCAAACGGTCTTGGGTGGCGAAGTGCGGATGTGTGCTAGTGGGGGTGCTGCATTGGCTGGCTTCGTGATCGAGGCGTTTGAGAAACAAGGCCTCCCGCTGCTGGAAGGGTACGGTCTGACCGAGGCCTCGCCGGTGATCGCCGTTTCGACCGAAGGAGCCCGCTGCGCTGGCAGTGTCGGTAAGAAGCTGACAGGCGTCGAGGTGCGAATCTCAGAGCACGGCGAGCTTGAAACGCGCGGTCCGCATGTCATGAAGGGCTATTACCAAGACGAAGAATCAACGCGGCAAGTGATGGACGGCGACTGGTTGCGTACCGGCGATATCGGCCTGATCGATGAAGATGGCTTTGTGTGGATCACCGGGCGACAGAAAGAAATGCTGGTCCTTTCAACCGGTCGGAAGGTCAATCCGGCGGCGTTGGAACTGGCCATCAGCAGCGATCCTCTGGTCGCCCAGGCAATTGTATGTGGCGAAGGCTGTAAGTGTCTCTCGGCACTGCTTGTCCCCGATCCAGATCAACTGCGTAAGAGAATCAAAGAAGCCAAGCTGTGGGTGTTTTCCAAACGGCAAGCACTTCAGCACCCGACGGTCCGCGGTTGGTATCGCGACATCCTCGATTGTCAGCTGGCCAATCGGGCCGATTACGAACAGGTCGGACCGTATACGGTCCTTGGCCAAGGCTTCACGCCAGCGACCGGAGAAATGACCGCCAAGCTAAGTCTTCGAAGGGATGCCATCCTGAAAAATTATCAGGATACGATTCAACAAATGTACAAACCTCAAGAAGTGTCGCCGCCCTGGTGGAAGGTCTGGTCGTCCTAATTGCTGTGTTTGTAATAAGTTATGGTAAATTCAGGGGCGTCATAGGCAGCCGCTGAACAGGAAATAAGGTAGAGTTAGATAGCCAGGATGCATTGCTAACGGGGGTGAGTCTCTCGTTACGCGTACACTCGAACCCCGGCAGGAGCAGCAACCATGAGCAGTGACACGACCAACTCTTCGGCCTCAGAAAACAAGCCGGAAGACGTTCAAGAGACTTCCTTCGCCGAAACCGCGCTCACCCTCGGCGGTAAAAGTGCCGACGAAGCGCGGCGCACAGGGGCCATCGACTCTGCGGACGATCAAGTTGAGAAGCTCTTCCAGCCGCAATATCAAACGGCCAACAGCCCTGCGCATCGTGCGGTGTGGGATCGTGGTATTCCGGTCGAGCTGTTCGAATCGAACCCGGTCGAAACGCCGCCCGAGATTCGCAAGGTAATGGACGACAGCCTGGAGGTCGTCCGTGGCTTTCAAAAGAGCAAAACCATCACCGATGAGAACGGGAAGATCCGCAACGAGGTGCTGCAGGGTCTCGCCGATGCAGGCTACTGGGGCTTGCTGGTCGATAAGAAATATGGCGGCAGCGGCACGCCGTTTCGTGCGTTCGCCCCGTTTCTCACCGAAATGGCAATGATCGACCCAACCTTGGCCGGTTTGGCTTCGGTGCACGGGTGTATTGGTGCTGTCGATCCGGTGAGCACCTTTGGAAACGAAGAGCAGAAGCAGCGGTACTTGCCCAAGCTGGCTAGTGGCGAAAAGCTTTCGGCTTTCGCATTGACTGAACCGGGTGCAGGTTCTGACCTGAGCGCCCTGCGGACAACGGCTAAGCTCGATGGTGACTCGTACGTCCTCAACGGGGAGAAGCTCTTCATCACTAACGTGGTGCCAGGCAGAACGATCGGTGCGGTGTGTCTGATCGACGAAGTGCCGGCGGTGCTGGTTGTCGATCTGCCGCCGGAAGAGAACGAAAACTTCCAACTTCGTAAGTACGGTATTTGGGCTCTCAAGCATACCTACAACCAGGGCATCATCTTTAAGGACTTCCGCGTCCCGAAAGAGAACTTGCTGCTGCCCGGCAAAGGCAACGGCCTGACGATTGCCTATCACGGGCTCAATCTGGGTCGTATCAGTTTGTGTGCCAACGCGGCCGGTACGATGCGGCTGATGATGGCCAGTATGATTCCTTGGATTCACTTCCGCGAAACGTACGGCGAACCGATTGCCAAACGAGAACTGGTTCAGCGCCGCTTAGGCAAACTGGCCGGGATGATTGTTGCTTCCGACGCGTTAGTGGCTTGGTGCAGTACGCTGATCGACGCAGGCTACCGTGGCGAGATGGAATGCATCATCGCCAAGATCTTCGGTAGCGAATCGCAGAAGGAAGCGGCGATCGAGCTCTTCATGAAAACGCACGGCGGACGTTCGTTCCTGCATGGGCACATGTTTGGCGATAACGTCCACGAGTACCTGGCTCCTTGCATCTATGAAGGAGAAGGCGAAATGCTCGGGATGGCGTTCTTCAAGTCGCTGGTGAAAAAGCACGGCACGCAGTTCTTCGAGCCGATCGGCAAGGCGTTGCACGAAGCGGGAATTAAGAATCCGAACCCGTTCAATCCGGCCCATGCCTGGGCGCTCAAAGGGGCAATTGCTCCGTATGCTAGTTGGATGATGAAAGAATACGTGGGTAGCAAGCCAAGTCCGAAGCTGCCGCAAATGCAGGAAGATTTAAAGGCCCACGCCCAGTTTGCCGCTGACCGCCTACAAGATATGCCGCTGCATATCTCTGGCACCATGCGGAAGCATCAGCTGAAACTAGCCGACCGTCAGTGCCGGATGTCGTACCTGTCGCAAAACGTGCAAGACCTTATGACGATTCTGTGTACGTCGCTCTACGCGGCTAAGCACGAGAACGAAACCGTCCGGGCAGCAGCCGATATTGCCTGTCGAGATCTGAAGCGGAAGATCCTTTTGACGCGGCCCAGCGATCGCTACTTCCGCCGCGTTTCGGAAGTGGGAGCCATGGTCGCCGAAGGAAACTTCCCCGGCGTCGACGTTCCCCCAGACGAAATCATGATGCGGTATGATAAGTAACGCTTTGTTACTTATTGAAGCCTAAGCTGGCAATCCAACCGGGGCATCCAGTGGAAGCCCCCGAATTTGTCGCAATCGGTTCGACGCAGTGTTCGATTCCGTGCGACGACATCCATCATTGCCTGGGAAGGACCGCATCGTTGATCAAATTCAGTGTTATCTTGCCTGCCGCCGGTCGCAGTACTCGTTTCGGTGGTGGCGAACTAAAGAAGGTCTACGTTTCGCTGCTCGGACAACCGGTTTGGCTGCACTGCGCTCGACGGTTTGCCGCTCGGCCTGACGTGAGCGATGTGGTCATCGTCATTTCCCCAGACGACGAGCCCTACTTCCGCGAGCAGTTCGCCGATGTCTGCGATGAACTGGGAATTCAGATCGTTTTAGGTGGCGAAACGCGTACCGACTCGATCGCCAACGCTGTCGACGCGTTGGATTCCAGCAGCGAGTTCATCGCCATTCACGATGCGGCCCGGCCTGGCATTGACGATGCGATGATCGACGCCGTGTTCAACAGTGCGGCTGGAAGTGGCGCGGCGATTCTCGCATTGCCGGTTCCTGGCACGCTGAAACGCGTTTCCATCGAAGGCAAGATTGTCGAGAACGTGCCCCGCGAAGGCGTGTGGGAAGCTCAAACCCCCCAGGTCTTTCGTCGGCAGTTGATTCTCGAAGCCTACGAGAAGTTCCGCCACGAGCCAGCAACTGACGATGCCAGCCTGGTGCAGCGACTAGGGCACCAGGTCGCGGTAGTGCGTGGTGCGATGAAGAACTTGAAGATCACCACGAAGGACGATCTTGCCGTGGCCGAGCAGCTTCTGGCGGACTAACTTGCCGGGGTCGCCGTTTGAACCAGGGAGTCGGTTTCGGTGTCGTCCCGTAGTTCGATGGGGCAAATTTTCTTAGAATGCCCGTTTCTCTCGATAACGAAACACCTAACGGCGGCGATCCTGGGCAGATGAACGATATTTTCGCAGAACTCTCGTGGCGTGGTCTCATCAATCAAACCACCGGGGACGACTCGTTCGGCACCTGGTTGAACGAGCAATCGCGGACCGTCTACGCCGGGTTCGATCCGACTGCCGAAAGCCTGCATGTGGGGCATATGCTGCCGCTGATGTTGTTGCGTCGCTTTCAAGCGGCAGGGCACAAGCCGATTGCGCTGGTCGGTGGTGCGACCGGGATGATCGGCGACCCCAGCGGAAAGAGTGCCGAACGCAACTTGCTATCCGTTGAACAGTTGCAGGCTAATGTCGATGCCATCAAGGTTCAGATGGGCCAGTTTCTCGACTTTGAAGCTTCAGGCAGTGGGGCCGTGCTGGTCAACAACTTTGACTGGATGCGAAGCTTCAGCTACCTCGACTTCCTCCGCGACATTGGGAAGAACTTCCCGGTAAACGTGATGATGGCGAAAGACTCGGTGAAAGGGCGTCTGGAACGCGACGACGCCGGTCTCAGCTACACCGAATTCAGCTACATGCTGCTACAGGCCTACGACTTCGTACACTTGTTTGACAAGCACGGCTGCACGCTGCAAATTGGCGGCAGCGATCAATGGGGCAACATCACCGCCGGGATCGACCTGGGGCGGCGGATGCGATCGGCCCAGCTTTTCGGTATGACCTGCCCGCTGCTGACTAAGAGCGACGGAACCAAGATGGGCAAGACCGAGTCGGGGGCTATTTGGCTTTCGGCTGAACGCACAAGCCCTTACGCGTTCTACCAATACTGGATCAACGTTGCTGACGAAGATGCTGGCAAGTGCCTTCGCTTTTTGACGGAGCTTGAGCGAGAAGAGATCGAATCGCTCGATAAGGCTCGCGAAGAAGAACCCCACAAGCGTCAAAGCCAGAAGCGATTGGCCGAAGCACTTACCCAGTTGGTACACGGCAGCGAAGGGGTCACGAGTGCTCAGCGAGCGACCGAGATTTTCTTCGGCGGCGAGATCGACAATCTGAGCGACAAGCAGTTGACCGAGATTTTCGCCGATGTTCCCAGCCAAGAGCTGAGTCGCGAACGATTGACTGCCGCCGAAGGATTGAACATCGTCGATGCGTTCATCGAAGCAGGGCTGTGCAAAAGCAAAGGGGACGCACGTCGAACCATTTCGCAGGGCGGAGCTTACGTCAATAATCGCCGCGTAGAAGAGGTCGACAAGGCCTTGGGAACCGACGACCTGGCCAGCGAAACAGTCATGGTGCTTCGCAGCGGTAAAAAGAAGTACGCCCTACTGCGATTCGCTTAGAGCTTTACCGATCGCCCCAGTAGTTAGGGGCTCGGGACGTGTGTGCGACGGCAAAACGTTTCGTTAACCTGCATCGACGAGACTTCCGGAATTCAACTTCCGGTAGTCATATGTTTGGGTTGGCTCTCTTCCTAAGGGCCGGAGGCCCGGCCGAAAATAGCCAGGGGCGCAAGCCCCTGGTGGGAAGCTAAAGATTAAGCAAGCCCTGAAAGGGCGACCGAATCTTCGCAAATGATTTTTCGGCCGCCCTTTCAGGGCTTGTTTTTATTAGTCCTTTCCTACCAGGGGTTATCACCCCTGGCTATTTTCGACCGGCCTTCCAGGCCTAAGACGACATGCCTTGTAATTGCGGGCGAACGTCCGGCCTGTAGGGCACTTCCATCCATTTCTTCCCGTCTTGGTCTTCCATTGCACTTCGATACTCAATAAAGCTGCTAGCGATCCGCCGATTCAAATTGACGACCGACGGCTAAACTCCTACGATTCCCCCAGGCGGTTCGTATAGGGGCGGAGCATTCTCCCAGACAGCTAGGTCGACGGTGGCGCGGAAGAAAACATTTTTAGTGGTGTTCGTTGTAGCGGCCGTACTTATCGCGGCGGTGACCGGGTCGGTTTACAACGCTACTCAGCACGTGCCAGACTTCTACACCGAAGCGTTACATGTTGAACCGACCACCGCTCATGAAACGGGCGAAGTCCTGGAAGAGCAAGTCTTTGCGTTTTCTAATCAGGTCAAAAAGCCTCGGCCGTGGTCCCTTCGTTTGACCGATAAACAAATCAACAGCTGGTTGGCCGCCGACCTGAAAGAGAAGTTCCCCGAGCTTCTGCCAGAGCACATCGAAGACCCTCGCATTGCCGTGAAGGGGAAGACGCTCTTGGTCGGGTGCAAATACAACGGACAGTCGCTCAACTCGATTCTGGCCGTATCGCTCGACTGCTTTCTTTTAGAAGGTGAGCCCAACGTGGTGGGCATCCAACTTCATAACGTGACCGCCGGTGCGTTGCCGATTCCCCTTGGACAGCTTATTTCAGAAATCGATACGTATGCCGGTAAGGCCGAAATTCCGATCCGTTGGCAGCAGCGCGATGGCGATCCTGTGGCCCTGATCACGATCCCCAGTACCGGCAAAGACATCGAAGGCGAAATACGGATCGAAGCGCTCGAATTCAAAGATGGCGAGATCTTACTCTCTGGCAAAACCATCAAAACAGAAGAGGAACTGGAAGAGGAAGCGGTAGCCGCCCCTCAAGATCCGCCTGCTTCGTCGCCCATGCAAGAGTCGCCCGACGAATCTTGAATCTCAAGGATCAAGCGACCTTGGAGCCGCTCGCCTTGCAGATGAACGGTGGCCAGGTCGTCTTGTCGAATGATCCAGCTAAACGTCCCTTCGTCGGCCCTGGTTACCTCGCCGCGATTATCAGATACGGGGCCTTCGTAGTCGAGATAGATCAAGCGATGGTCGAAGTCAGCGATCGCTCGCACCGGCAGGCCGACCTCCGGAAAGCTCTCGAGCGTGAAGGTCTTTAGCAGGTCGCCATCTTCGAGAAGCAGATCGTAGTGATCTGGCTTCTCGGCATTGGAGGGCGTTGTGTGGTGAAGGATCGCGTAGCGCGGCATAGCATCAGTAGACGGTCGTGTCTTCTTCGACCGAAACTCCTTGCGGTGAACGTTGGCTGCGAACTTCTGCCTTGACTATCTTTTTACCAGGCGTCGATGTTTGGATATCAACATGGAAACTAACCGACTCGCCGGCCCGCAGGAACTGCAGCGGCTGCACACCCACCGTCAGTCCATCGGGTGACCGCGAGACTTGCGGATTCACTGGGCCAGCAAGGGATAAAAATCGCATGCCATCGCCCAATCGAAGCATGATCTGGACATTCTCGTCGTCGACGTTCCGGCCGTTCTTGATCGTGAGGTAATAGCGAACGTTCTGACCGGCAGGGATGCCATCTTGCAGTTCGGTCATGGTCACTTCCAGCTGGCCGGTTACCGGTTGGTTGCCGCCGTTGTTCTGCCCGTTCTGACCGACCGTCGGCGGAGCTTCCGCAGCCGGCTGACTCGAAGCCGTGACGGTCGTGCAGGTTTGGGCATTATGCGTGATCCCTTCATCGGTCCGGGCCGTGATTCGATTGCATGCCTGAGCGATCGGGCTATTGGCCTGGCATTGAACTTCCAAGATTGCCTGTTGATTGGGCTGGATACGTGGAAACGTCCAGATAACCTTGTTCTGCTCGTCACGAGCAGGGTCCGTTCGTCCGGTAACTTGGAAGCTTGGATCGACTGTTTCTTCAACAACCACGTTGTTCAGTGGTGTCGCACCGGTATTGGTTAGCACCGCACGGAACAGGATTGGTTGACCCACTTCACGGCTGGCCGGGGCTCGCAGTTCCAGGGTGAAGGTCGGTTCCTGAGGTGGTGGATTAACGGAGACGCATGCCGTGGAGGACTTCCCTTGGACGCCGTCGGCCGAGACTGTCAGCCGATGGCAGAAACGTCCTGGCGTCTGGGTTTGGAAGTTCAAGCGAATTGTCTTCGCTTGACCAATGCCCAGCGATCCCAGGTCGTTAAAGATCGGGCTATTCTGGTTCGGATAAACCAAGCCGTCGTCGAAGACATCTTCCAACTTCATATTGTTGAGCGGTTGATCCCCCGTGTTTCGGATAATGACTTCGTACACTACAGGGTCGCCCACGGTGACGGCTTCGGGTCCGGTCATTTCCAGGTGGATGGCATCGACCGCGATTTGCGTGCTGGTGCAGTCTTCGCTTCGCAGTCCAGGCTCAGCGGTGGCTGTCACGCAGTTTTCGATGGTGCCGGACTTCTGTACCCGGGTGGTTAGCGAGATCTGACGGAAGCCGCGAGCTTCCAGGTCGCCGATCGACCATTCCAGGCGGTTCCCCATTTGCTGGGCAGCCGGAACACTCGATTCGTAGGTCAGCCCCGGTGGAAGGATCACGCTGACTAAAGTATTACGGGCCGCCACATCGCCCCCGTTCTGGACGTTGATATTATAAACCGCTTGGGCGTTGAATTCGGCAACCTGAGGACCGGTCATGTCGACGGCCAATTGCGGAGCACTCCAGGTAACCGTCGTCACGCCGGAACCAAGGATCAGGTTTTCCGCATTGCTCTCGGGATCTAAGTTGGGCTGAATGATCGTAACGCGAACCTGGGCGGTTCCGGCTTGATTGGAGAGTGGTGCCAGTTCGACGGTTGCGAAACCGTTGGCATCGCTGCGTGATTCGATGGGGGCCCCTTGGGCCGCTGGGCTTCCATTAACCAGGAACGCCGAAGCGGGGCCGTCGAGGATTTCGTATTGGACCTTCCAGTCGGCGACAGGCTGCCGATTGGTCTGCCGCAGCACGGTGGTCGTAAGAACTGCCTTATCCCCAGCAGGCACCACGACCGCGTTGGGAAACTGCCACTGCGCATCGACCCAGTAAATGGTGGCCGTTTGTTGACGTGCTGGCCAGTTCTCGAACGTCGGGGCCAGCGCTGTCACGCGGCTAACCCCAGGAGACGCCGAGCTGACCGACATCCAAGTTTGACCTTTCAACACGCGAACATCGTCGCCGGGAAGTTCGGTTCCGCGATCGATCGTTTTATCGCAAAGTAGCGTGCTGCTGGTAGCGAAGTCGGGGCCTTGAACGCCGTAGTTTCGGTTTGAGACCAGGTCGAACATATTCGAGTCCTGCCCCACTTCGGTGATATAGCCGACGCTTTCACGCGACAGAATCCAATTCATCGGGCGGCCCGCTTCGTGCAGATGCTTCTTGCGGTTTAGTCCCGCAACCAGAACGACTTCGGTGCCCACCGGAGCAACAACACGTGAGGGGGAAAGCTGTAAGGCCTCGGTATCGACAAGTCCCTTGGGAGGAGCCGGCAGCGGGGTTAATGGAGTCACGCCAGGGGCAGGGCAGGGCGAAAGGGGAGCTGGTTGCCGGAAAGCTGGTTGCTGATTGAAACAGCCCAGGTTGCAGTCGACCGACGTCGAGTCCTGTGCGAAGACACGCTGTCCGGTTGGATCAATGCTGGGAACACGAAGACGCGCACAGCCAGCGCTGACGACCGCAATCCATAGCGTCGTAAGGAGCAACATTCGCTTCGTGCTAGTTGACCGCAGCATGATAGTTTCCAAAATTGGGACGTGAAATTCCCGACGTAGCTTGCCCAGAATGACAAGCCATGAAAACCTAGCACGCAGTTAGGCAACATGCGGCATTTTTTCATCATGCGATGGTGAGAAAAAACAACGCGACCCGTGCGGTTACGAGAACAGCACGGGTCGCGAGGGTTATTCAGATTAAGCGGGCAACTGCCCAGCGTCTTAGCGGTTTCGAGCAAAGATGCCGGTGGCGTACCAGATGCCGTTTCGACCGCGCTTCATGTCGTAGCCGTAATAGACATTGTTGTCGCTAACGGCCGACCAGTGACCCGATGAATGACGCCAGCTGCGAACACATTCCACGGCGGCATCTTCCAGACGCTGACCTGGCCAGCTTTCGGCACAAACTTCGGTGGGAACCAATCCGCCTGGTAGTTGGGCCTTGATTTGGTGGAAACGCGATTCCCACTGATGGTGTCCCTGCAACTGCATGCTGGCCTGGTTGCGGCTATGCCGAAACGTCTCGAAGGCCAGCAACCGGCGGAAGATGCCTTTGGTGCTGCGAGGTTGTTCGGGATGCATACGCACAGCGTAGATGAGCGTCCGCTGTGTGAGTGAACCTGGAGGCAATGTCAGGATGACCTGCATCTCTTGAACGGTGCGACCCTGGGCCGATCGGAAATTGAACTGGCTGACGACCTGTCCATATTGCGAAGGATCGTTGTTGGTGTAGTCGATGATCGCGATCCCGGCGCTGCCATACATGTAACTAAACGCCGCATGGTTCAAAACCCGAGTTGGCTTGTCGTTCATTTTCACGTTGGCATCAACGGATAGATTTGCCACCACGTAGTTTTCTAGAAGTTGGCTAACACGACGATCGGTGAGAATTTCTTTCTCGAACCGGGTAGCCGCATTCGAATCGTCGTTAAAGACGATGAACAACATTTTCTTTTCCGCCGTGGCGGCTTTGACGGCCCGCGAATAATCATCGTGCCATTTGATTTCCGATGTTTCCGCTGTTGCGGTGCTGTTCCAGCTTGCAAGAAGCAATAGACTTGCCAGCAGGCAAAAGAAGCGAAGCGAAATGTTCATGGAGATTGGGGGAGGTTAAAGGGAGACTTACCGAAGGTAAAGGATCCAGCATTTAGGCAGGAAAAGCTGGATATACCGGTCAAGTTGTTTAAGTAAAGGTAAAGTGGTGAGTTGTAGCAGTCAATCTACTAGTACCGACTCAGGCAGTGGAGAGGTGCAAATTCCTCATATCTTTGCCCTGACGTTAACATGGTTAAAGGGCGAAGTATAGGAAAAGGAATGTGGTCTTGGAATTGTTTGTGAATTAGGCGACTTTTCGAGATAATGCTGGCGATGAAAGCTTCACGAGATCACCTAAACGGTATATCTTGTGGGCTGCCTAAACCTCACAACCCGTATTCAGCCCCTTCCCCCCACGGATGAGGAACATCATGATTTGGAATCTACGGCATACGGCAGCGCAGAGTCTTCTCGTTCTGGGTCTTCTCGTTCTGGCTTCAGGATTTTTGATCTTCCCAGGCAATGTTTCGGCTCAAGAGCCAACACCCGCTGGTGATCTGACGCAAGTCATCGACAACGCGAAGTCCGAGTTCAAAACGGTTACGCCTGCGGATGTCGCGACTGCAAAATCAACGCTACAAACCAAACTCAATTCGCTCCAAAGCCTGCTTTCCAATGGTTCGTCGGAAAACGAACAAGCTTGGAAAGACTTTTTGCGCTGGGATGACCTGCAAGCTCAGCTTTCGGCCGAAACGCCAGACATGCGAACCTTGGAAGAAATCTACCTGAAATTTAAGGGGTCGTATGCGGGCCTTGACAAGAAGCAGGTTGTATCGGCTCGTCAGGCACTGCGAACGTACATCAACCTGGCCTACTTCGTTCAGGTCGATCAGTACAAGCAACAGTTCGACATGCAGCTGAAAACGCTTAGCGAAGCGGTAAAACGCTATACGCAAAAAGCGACCGGAGACGATGCTCGTTCCATCGGAGCCATCCTCGGTTGGCTTGAGCAAGGCAACCAGGTACCGGCCTCCGTCAAAATGATCCGAAATAAATTGGATCAGCCCAACCTTTATGCCTCGGTTTCCCGTGAATTGATCGCCGGTGGAATCCGTCGAAGCGTCGATCAGGTCAGTCCCGTTCGCGAAGTCATCCTCGGAACCAACGTTCGTGGGACAGCCCATATGGTGGGTGACGTCGACGTAAATCTGGTCCCCAGTAAGAACCGAGGCCTGATCGAGCTTACGCTTACCGGTACGGTCAGCTCCGACAACGTGGGCGTGAATGGACCGGCCACCATCTACTCGACCGGCTATAGCACGATTGGGGCAAGCAAGCTGCTTAGCGTCGATAAAGACGGTCTGACACCAAGTGCCGCGGTCGCACATGCCGACACCACCACGACCTTCAATGCCATCTGTGCCAAGCTGCGTCTGGTGCAAAAGATTGCTACCAAGCGAGCATACCAGCAGAAATCACAGGCTGAAGCGATTGCTTCGCAGCGAACCGAAACCCGGATTGAAGGCCGTTTCGATAACGAAACGAAAGATCTGGTCGCCGATGCCAATACCCGGTTGCAGGAAAAGCTTTACCGGCCGTTGAATGGTCGGGATGAATTCCCCGACGAGATCAACGTTTCGACAACCAGCGATCACCTCAATCTCGAAGTGATGCAGGCCAGCCAGTCGCAATTGGCGGCACCCGGCCCGGCTCCGGCCACCGAGGACAAGCAAGCCGATCTGACCTTAAAGCTCCACGAGTCAATCGTGAACAACTACGGCGAAACATTCCTGGCCGGCGTGAAGCTGACCGATGAACGCTTGGTCGAACTTCTCAAAGAACGCGACGCGGAGATTCCGGAAGAACTGCAGATCACCCCTGATACCGATCCTTGGTCGATCACCTTCGACTATCAGAGCCCAATCCAGGTCGTCTTCGACAACGACACCCTTAAGATTGGCATCCGCGGTCGGCAGTTCACCCGGGGTGATAACGAAGTGAACCGCACGATCGCCATCAGCGCCGACTACAAGATCGAAAAAGGGGAGAACGGCACCCTGCTAACACGGACCGGTCCTGTGGTAGTTGATTTCCCTACCCAGGAACGCCTGGGCCCGTTGGATCTGACCGCCAAGACCTTCCTGCGAAAGAAGTTTGAAGCCGTCTTCAAGCAGGAAATCGTCGGCGAAGGCATCAAGCTCGAAGGCCAGTTGGAAAAAGCAGGCACGCTCCGCATCTCGTCGTTATCAGTCACGCCAGGCTGGTTTGTGGGAAGCTGGAGACTGGAAGCCCCGGCCCCAGCTGCTGCGACAGAAGTAACTTCTGTGGTAGAATAAGACGCTTCGCGAGTTTTCAGTTTGAAGTGTTCAGTTTTCAGTAAGAGATGATGGTGTCACCGGTCATTTCTTCAGTTGCCTATGGCATTAGGCTTAGCTGGTTCTCTTCACTGAAAACTGAATTCTGAAAACTTCAAACTAAGCTCCAAAGGAGCGCCAATGGATCGTTGGGTAGAAATTCAATTCGACTGCATTCCGCTGCGTTCAATCGATCGACTCGACATTCCGATGGATGCGTCGCCGAAGTTTCAGGAGCATTGTCTGCGTGTGAAAGCCGCCATGGAAAAGCATGGCTCGCACAACACGTACTATCTACACAACGCCAAGTGCACCTACCATCTGCTGAATCATCCGGTCGATGGAATGATCCAGTTCAAGTTCCACGGCACCGTCATGACCGCGGAAGACGACATGACGACCAAGGGACTCGACCTGCAAGTCGAACTGCTCAAAGAAACCTGCACGTGGCTTTCCGAACCGATCGTGAACTGGTTCCAGGAAACCGTACAGCGGAGCGTGGCCGTCGAATTCGACCACTACATCCAAGCTGGAGACCTGAAGAAAACCGAAGAACGAATCGCGAAAATTAAAGAAGAAAGCGAATCGGACGAAGGCTTCTTGGGCATGTATCTGTAAGCTAATCGACGCCAACGGTTAGTCGAGATGCACGCCCCCTTCTCATCCTTCAAGGGCCCGGCCTCGGCGACGGAGCGAAGTCAAGCGACTGCAATCGGCATTCAAAAACGCTCGCTCTCGGTGAGAGACCAGCGAGATATGACGCGAAGCGGAACGTATCGCACCGAATGCGGCTTCTATGGGCAATACAATATACGAGCATTGTTCATGGTGCGATTCGCTGCGCTGCTCGGCACCCTACGTGGCAAAACACAAGATCAAGTGCTAAGGCCCAAGTCCTCTTGGGCGTGTGGTTGACGCTTGCGCTGTCGCTACTTAACTCGATGCCGTTTACTCGTCGACCCCGGCCCAGTAGCCGCCGCGGTCGTGCTCGAACATGGCTTCGACGCCCATGCGCGATTCGTCGAACTTGCCGTCGCGGTAGACTTCCTTGCCGCAGACCCACGTTCGTGTCGGCCAGCCGGTGACTTCACGACCCTCGAATGGTGTCCAGCGACACTTCGATTCCATGTGGGGGCCGCGGATGGCCTGGGTTTTGTTCATGTCGATCAGCACCAGGTCGGCGTCGTAGCCAACTTCGATGCGTCCCTTTTCCATGATGTCCCACACCAACGCTGGGCCTTCGCACATCCAATGCACGACGTCCTCGATGGTGCACTTGTCTTTGGCGACCATGTCCAGCATTAGCGGCAGGGCCGTATCGACGCCGGGGACACCGCTGGGGGTGTCTGGGTAGCGACCGCATTTTTCGTCCCACATATGCGGGGCATGGTCGGTCGCCACAATTTGGATTTTGTCGTCCAACAAGGCCTGGAAAAGAGCTTCGTTGTCTTCCTTGGTCTTGAGCGACGGGTTCATCTGGGCCAGCGTGCCCAGGTTCAAGTAGTCGTCAACATTAAGGAACAAGTGATGCGGCGAGACTTCCGCAGTGATCACGTCGGCGTGATCGTCGAAGATCTCGACCGATGCGCCGGAGCTCACGTGGCAGATGTGCAGGCGATGCTTGTACTCGCGGGCCAATTCGCAGGCGCGCTTAACGGCGGCTACTTCGGCTTCGACGTTACGAATCTTGGAATGGTCGACCACATTACGCGTGCCAGCACATTCGAGCTTCATCTTATCGATGATTGATTCGTCTTCGGCATGCACGGCGATGGGGAGCTTGGTCTCGGCAAAGATGGCTTCTAGAAGACCGGGGTCGGTCAGGGCCATGTCGCCGGTGCTGCTGCCCATATAAATTTTGATGCCAGGGGTCCGCGAGCCTTTCTTCAGCTCGTCGATATTTTGCAGCGTGGCACCCAGGAAGAACCCGTAGTTCACGATGCTTTTGTTGGCTGCAAGCGTAAGCTTCTCTTCCAGAAGCTTCTGCGAGATGGTGGCCGGGTTGGTGTTTGGCATTTCCAGGAAGGTGGTGATTCCTCCCTTAGCGCAGGCTCGGCTACCACTGCGGAGGTCTTCCTTGCTAGTCAGACCGGGGTCACGCATGTGGACGTGGGCGTCGATCACGCCGGGGATCAGCGTCATACCATAGGCATAGACGGTCTCGTCCACTTTCACCGTCTCGGCCGGATCGATCTCAGCAATTTGGGCTCCATCGATCAGGATGGATGTCTTTTGTGGTCCATCGGGAAGCACGACGGTGGCGTTCTTAATCAGCGTTTTCATTCAATATCCTACGGTCGAAAACGATTGGGCCCACGGTAAAGTAGGGGGTGGCCGAGTGCGAAAGAACCCGTCGGCGACCAGCGTGGGGCGCGAGATTGTCTGGGCTACGGCCTTGGTTCTGGGGTGCACGGAAGATCCCCGAAGCCAGAACGTAAACGACTACTATAAGATGTTTTGCCCCCTCATGAAAGCGGTGTAGATGTCGACAATCACGATACCGAAGAAGTCTGCGGAAACCATTGGGGACCGTGGTGAACCGCCGAAACGTGGTTTCTTGGCCTGGAATTGCGGTGTACCGCGCTCAGGGGAGTTACCCTTTTGGGGTCCTCCTATCTAGAATAAGTGAGTCGACTTTACCTACCTTTTCAGGAAGCCGCCCGAAGATGCCCGATCGACTGAAGCTGGCGGTGAGCCTGACCGATCCCAATTACAAGAAACGCAACCCCTTCACCCCACGAAGGTTCAGTTAGAACGGTCATGCTGTCTGGGATAACGCTGCTTTGTTTTGCATCTTGTTACGCGATAACGCTGGGGCTTGAGATTGCGCGAATCTGGGTTCGGGCACGTTCTCGCGCGGTCGTTTCGTTGGGATTTGCGCTGGTGGGGATCGTCACCCACACGCTCTATTTGATTGGCGAACAACAAGGTGTCATCCAATCGGGGCCGATTTCCTCTTGGCACCAGTGGTGCTTGATGGCGGCCTGGGTGCTGATGTCGTTGTTTGTGATCGCCGCGTTCGCCCAGCCTGGGACATCGCTCGGTTTATTTCTGCTGCCGATGGTTCTGCTGCTTATTGGCGTGGCCTACTTGATGGATCAGGTTGCCCCCTTTGGTGCCGATACGGCAGCAGAAAGTTGGGGGGTGATCCACGGAACGGCCCTATTGGCCGGAACGGTCGTGGTGATGTTGGGGTTCGTGACCGGGGTGATGTATCTCATTCAGTCGTATCGACTCAAACACAAAATGCTTTCGACCGAAGGCTTCAAACTGCCGAGTCTCGAATGGCTGGAAACGACCAATCGCCGCGCCTTGGTGATTTCGACCTGTTTGCTCGCAGGTGGAATGTTTGCTGGCATTTTGCTGAAGATCAGCCATAACAGTTTTCCTTGGACCGACCCGGTGATATGGAGTTCGGCAATTCTGTTCCTGTGGCTGGTCGCGGCCATGATTTTCGAGGTGGTTTACCGCCCGGCCCGGCGTGGTCAGAAGGTGGCCTACCTGACGATGGCCAACTTTGTGTTCCTGGCCTTGGTATTGGGACTCATCCTATTCGGTCCCTCGCAGCATGCCCGGAATCCGGAAAGCTCGGGTCAAGAAGAGGTAAGCTCCGCGAAAGTCGTTCCGCTTGCAACCGATTCAAGGAGCGTCGCCCGATGAAGCTCCATATGATCGGCTGCAGTCACCACAACGCGAAAGTGGAAGTCCGCGAGCGGATGGCCTTTACGCCTGAGCAGGCCAGAAAAGCCATGCTCTTGTTGCGCGAGCACTTTCCCGAAACTGAATCGGTGATCCTGTCGACCTGCAACCGCACCGAGTTTTACACCGCATCGGTCGATCCGACGAAGTTCCCTAGTCACCACGAGATGGTCGACTTCCTGGCCCAGTTTCATCAACTTGAGTCGGAAGAGATTTTCGACAACGTCTTGGAACGCACTGGCGAAGATGTCGTGCGGCACCTGTTCACCGTGGCTGCCAGCTTAGACAGTATGGTCGTGGGGGAAGCTCAGATCCTTTCGCAGGTCAAACAGGCCTACGAGATGGCGACCGATGCCGACTGTGCCGGAACGCTCACGCATAGCGTGTTTCAATCCGCGATTCACGTGGCTAAACGCGTCCACCACGAGACCAACATTCATCAAAAGCGGGTCAGCATTCCTAGCGTTGCCGTGGGTGAGTTCGCCTCGAGCATCTTCGACCGATTCGACGACAAGAAGGTGTTGATTGTCGGTGCCGGTGAGATGGGTGAGGAAACGCTCAACTACCTTCGCGACATGGGCGTGCAGGACTTCACCGTCGTGAATCGCAATCTTGAACGCGGCCAGAAGCTGGCTCAAGCGTTCAACGCCGAGGCGTTTCCCTGGACGGAACTGACACGGCAACTCGTGAGGGCCGATGTCGTCATCAGCACGACCGGGGCCACCGAGCCAATTATCACCTACGAGCAGTTCCAGGAAGTCGAATCGAAGCGATACCAGAAAGCACTTTTTGTCCTCGACCTAGCCATCCCCCGCGACTTCGATCCGAAGATTGGCGACTGCGTGGGGGTCTATTTGTTCTCGATTGATGACCTGCAGAAAGCGTGCGAGAAGAACCGCAAGGCCCGCGAGCTGGAATGGCCCAAGGCCGAACGCATCGTTGAAAAAGAAACGGCCAAGTTCATGGCCGACCTGCACCACCGAGCGACCGGGCCCACCATCAAACGCCTGAAGCAAGCAGCCGACGAACTGAAGCAAGACGAGCTGAAGCGGCTGCTGAACAAGATGGAAGATCTCGATCCGAAGCTGCAGAAAGAGATCGAACGCTCCTTCGATCGGTTGGTGAACAAGCTTCTGCACCCGCCCCTGGAATCGCTTCGCGATGACATCGAAAGCGGCGCCCAAAGTGGTTTGCTCGACGCGCTGAAGCGGTTGTTCCGGCTTTATGATTAGTCGCGTATTGCACGCAAGGTCTTATCCATCAGCCAGTTGTCTTAGCCCTTTCAGGGCTTAGGACAGAAAACCTCAATTGAATTAGTTCAACAAAGCTTTGTTTGCGTCCTCCTTTTCGACGAAGAAGTCAGCGAACTCCGAGCCTTCGCCGGCGGTGCCTTCCATGTCGTATTCGTCGGAGATGAGACTTCCGATGTAGGCTTGCAGCGTTCGAGACGATGCCTCGTCGGCGTGGTGCGTGGCGACCTCGCTGGCGAAGTTGACTAGGTCGTAAACGCGGCACTTGGCCGGCAAGACGCGGAGACGCTTCTCGCTCAGGGCATCTAAGTTAGTGAGCCCATAAAGCTGATTCATTCGGCCGGTCAACTGGTGGAAGTCGGTCAGCACGTTAGGGCGATCGAACGACTTCGAACGATCCCATTTGAATAGCAGCTTGTACAGCTTGTTGCATTCGTTGAGCGATGCCCACGACGTTTGCGAGCTTTCAAAGCGTTGCCGCAAACCGGCGTACCCTTCACCGTTGTCGTAGCTTTCCAGTGCTCGCGAAATGCAGTGGCCGATATCCTTGCCCAGGCTGATGTCGCTACGAAAGGCCCGGCTGTAGCCGATCGCTCCGTTGCTGCACAGCATCCGCAGGAACGAAAGATAGATCTTCGGCTGGCTGAATCCGTCGATCGGCGTTTCCATCACGAAGCGATGCTTGAAGCGGTCGCCGCCGATTTCAAAATCGCAGTCACCACTGCGAGGTCGATGGGTGCTGGTGATGACCCCCTCGGTGTACTTAACATCCTTGCCGCCGTAATGATCTAAGAGGCCGCGAACTTCTTCGTGCGTAATCACCGGGCGTTTAGGGTTACTGACTGATAGCAGGCGAGGCCCTCTCGCCCCGCCACGTTCAAGGCAAAAGCGAACCGAATCGTTGGGTGCCTTTTCAGAAATTCGCTCAAAGACTTCGCCATGATCGAAGTAACGAAAGACGCTCTCCGAAAAACCAAACCGCATGAACATCGATTTCCAAAACCGCTTCGTGGGACGAAGCTTTTCGCCGTGTAGCTCGATGCCAGCTACGTGGACACGGCCAGACTTGAGGTCTCGCTCGGCCTGGACACGAAAATCAGAAACGCGGGCATGTCCGTATTCAAAATTCCATCGCATGATAAGGGCTCCGGATCAGTGTTCAGTGTTCAGTGTTCAGTAAGAAGTTTCGATTTTGTCCCCTCTCCCCTGAGGAGAGAGGGTTAGGGTGAGGGGCGGAGGGAGAAGGCCGTCGTACGGCAATTAAAACCGGTTCCGTCGCTGTTCCCACATGGGCGTTGCCTGTTTCAGGGCGGCTACCAGCTTGGGCAGGCGGACCTGCGTACCGGCGATCAGGCGTCGCGATCGTTGGCTGATCGCTTCGATCTGGCGGTTCATCGTCAAGCTGTTCCACTGATCGCCGACCCACACGTACTGCTCGAGGGCCGCGGCCGTTTTCAGAATTGGATGCGGCGTTTGTTGGCACTGTACCACTTGCTTGAATTGGTGACTGGCGTGCTTTCGGAAGACTCGACCACACATTTGGATGGTGCAGGCCTTGCTTGAAGGTCGACAGAACACCGTCTTCAAATCAGGGCAGTCGAACCCTTCGGTCAAGATGTTCATGTTGATCAGCACTTGTAACTTGCCTGAGATGAAGTCGGCCAGTTGCCGATTTCGGTCACTTTTGGCGGTGACAATCTCGCTGCGAATGCCGCGGAGCGTAAGCTCCTCCTGGCACTCGACACATTGGTCGTGGCGGTGGAAGAAGACAATCGACTTCCCCCACCGCTGGATGTCCGACGCGTAGGTCTGCGCGACGGATCCCGGGGTATATTCTGGAATGGTGTAGTGGTGATACTCGCTGAGGTAGCCATCTTGAATGAGTTGATGGATGCCTGCGTCGCGGATGACATGGTCGAAGCACAGCTTCACTCGGTCGCCTCGAAAAGGAGTGGCCGTCAGCCCCAAGATATATTGCGGGCGAATCGTACAGTGCAGATTGGCCATGCTCATCGCGGCGTCGTGTTGGGCTTCGTCGACGATCAACATGTCGACCTTAGGGGGATCCTTATCGAACATCGAGATGAGTTCCAACTTCACGTCAAAACCACGAGCGATGTTTTCGGCCTGGGCTTGCGATAGAAGATTGCGACGCATCGAGACCCAGCCAATGGAAAGCCCGAAGTGCTTTTGCATCCACTGGGCGATTGCCAAGGCCATGACCGTTTTCCCGCTGCCCGTGGGACTTTCGATCAGGACCGAGGCACTCGACCCAGCGAATTCGTCAAACGGATCCGCGTGTGAATTGAGGAGAGCTTTGATTGCCTTGGTTGCGATGCGTACTTGGTACGGACGCGGCTGAGCATCGACATCCTCGAACAGATCTTCCAGCAGGGCCAGTTCCGCAAAAGCGGTTTTCGTTTCGGTCGAATCTTCGATCCAATCACCTAGTTCCAGGCCAATTCCGATAGCCATAATAGACCTCTCCATATCTCGGCAAAGTTGATGATTTTGTGTCGTGTGCAGCCCGGCGGAAAACCTTTCCCATCCGCGACACAGGTACTATCGTGTTTGCCGATGACACGTTGGGTCACCTGCTTTTAGGGCAAGAGGATTATTTTTTAGAAATCATTGGCCAGGACATGGAAGTGCCTGTGCAGAAAGCGTTTACGTCGATTACGAAAACAACTGAAACTGGCCGGTGGGCTCGAAGGCGTTTTCAATGTGTGAAAGCGTCGGCTTGGTTTGACCTTCTGGCCAGACGATCGCGATCACATCGAACCTAGCGGCACAATTGCCCAGTAGGTTGTGCCGCCGCATATAGGCTAACGCAGCACGGGTGAGCCGTTCTTGCTTGTCTCGATTGACAGCTTCGGCGGGCAGACCTTTTTCTTGGGCAGACCTGGTTTTGACTTCGATGAAGACGATCGTCCTTTGTTGGACGGCGATGATATCGATTTCACCCAAGCGAGTCCGATCTTGCCGAGCAACAATTTTATAGCGTTTGCGTCGAAGGTAGCGGCAAGCGAATGCTTCGCCTCGCTGGCCAAGTGACTGGGGTTTCCAGAAGCTGCGAATCCAGGTCAGCATTGTCGCACCGCTGCCTATTTAGTGCCAAACTTGGGAAGGTTGCTGACGTCGGGATAGAGCGATAGCGATCGGTAGTGCGACTGGAGCGTTTCCATCACGGTGAGAACCTGATCTTCACGCCAGAATCGACCAGCAACTTGCACGCCGACTGGAAGCCCTGCGCTTCCATTTTCAATCTTGCGGGCCAAGCGTTCACTGGCATCGAGTTTGCCGGTGCGATCGGAAAGTTCTCCGAGACGCACTCGCGTGGCTGGCACCGTACCACAGGGAACCCCCAAAAGATTCATAAGGATGCTGTAGCTGGCCGCCGGGAGCGCATCGACCGCACACTTACGCTTGAGCGCGGGGGTTGCGTGCGCGGGGCAAAGAACCACGTCGACGTTTGCTTGGTCCCATGCTTGAAACACTTCGCCGACCTGACGTGCGGCTTGCCAGGTGACCTGCCACAGCGAATTCGCCGAGCGCGGTCCTGATGCTCGGAAGAGAGCGGACATCTTGTGTTTGCCGAGCGGGGCCAACGCCAGCATCGCGATCAGTGGTCGCGCCCAACGTGGCAACGCGGCCAGTCGAACGAGTCGTTTTACTTCGGGGTCTAACTTGCTTCCCTTGAGCAAGCGACGAAAATCGCGACCGCCGTCGGCACTGGCAATCGCAAAGTACGACTTCAATAGCTCCAATGTTTTGGGAGGATCTAGCTGGACGATCGTCGCTCCGCGGGCCTCAAGCCCTTGCACGCCTTCGGCGATCGCTCGTTTCACCGCAGGGCAAGGCGGGAAGTAACCATCGTCGGAATAAACGCCGATCCGCAGCGAACTCACGTCGGTCGAAGTTTGGGGATCAAAGCCGATAGGGGCATCTTCGGCGTCGTCCCATTTAGTTTGTAACTCTTTGCGGGAGAGAACCTGCATGGCGATTCGCAGGTCGGAGACATGACGCGCCATGGGGCCTGGCTGAAACTCGAGCCACGCCATACCTCGCAAGTTCTCGACGGCTCCGCTGCGGACTAAGCGTCGTGAGGTTGGTTTCAGGCCAGCAATTCCACAAAAATGGCAAGGCAGGCGAATGCTTCCTCCCAGGTCGCTGCCCAGCCCTAGTGCCGTGCCGCCGGTCGCGAGGATGGCCGCCTCGCCGCCGCTACTTCCGCCAACGCTACGATCCAAGTTCCAAGGATTGTTGGTCGTACCGA
Organism: Bremerella alba; assembly: GCF_013618625.1. Lineage (NCBI taxonomy): Bacteria > Pseudomonadati > Planctomycetota > Planctomycetia > Pirellulales > Pirellulaceae > Bremerella > Bremerella alba. Next base: position 43,924 of record NZ_JABRWO010000016.1, read on the forward strand.
AGACCGGATTCCGCGTCTCGTGGATGATCATCAACTGCGGAACATTGGTCAGGCCCATGATGATGCCGCCAGCTTGTCGCAGCCGCGCCACCAAAGGGCCATCCTTTTCGTGAACCACGGCCGGCGAGGTCATGCCGAGTGTTGTCTTGCCACCGGCCACGTGAAAGCATTCCTTGATTGAGATCGGCACGCCCCGCAGCGGTTGGCCTTCGAGGAAAGATGGATCGTTGTCCATTCGTTTGGCCGTTGCGAGCGCCTCTTCGAGGAACGTTTCCGTTATCGCGTTGATATGAGGATTGACCGTTTCGATGCGGTCGATATGCGCCGCGATCACTTCCGATGCGGAGACCTCGCGCGAAGCGATCAGATGCGCGAGTTGAGCGGCGCCGTGCTGCCAAAGTTTGGGGGATGTGCGTTGCATGCCGTGATTCTATCGAGGATGCTTTTCCGTGTCTCGAATAATCTATGGTGCTCACGTGGGCATGGGAAGATTCAAAAAAGAAATAAACGCGTATTGGTTTCTGCATGTTGAATTGAACCCATCCAATCGTTTCTGGGCCCGGATTGAGGCGATGGGAGAGCCTGCGACGCTTGAGGAGGTCACTTGGCTTGGACTGGAGAATTGTCGCTTCTGTGAAAATTATGACAACTTGCTGGCCACGGTGCATTAGGACTCGTTGCGAGTCCGAAAGCTGGGAGTTGCTACGGTGAACGTATTCATGCCGAGCGCGCTCTAGCTGGCCCCAGTTCCCAGCCATTGCCCCAGGCCGTTGAGGATCATATCGACCGCGATCGTGCCGGTTAGCAGGGCCATGATTCGGCCGATGGTGTCCAGGTAGCGTTCCATGATCTTTTCGTGACGCTTACGGATGATGTCGTGGATCCACTTGAGAAAGATAATCGAGAGGACGCAGACGAAGACGGCGAAAAAGATCGCCCCGGCCGCTTCGGGTATACTAACTTTCGCACCGGTCACGATCGAGGCACTGATGGTGCCGGGCCCCAGCATGAACGGTAAGGCCGTTCCTTCGGCGCCGTGAGGTTCTTCGCCGCGCAGGCTTTTCAGGGCATTGCTGCCGTTCATCACCAGGCGAATCGACACCAGCAGGAAGACGATTCCGCCGAACATCAGAAACGATTCGTAGCGGACCTTGAAGATGGTGGTGAAGACCGTGTCGCCGACGACGGCGAAACCAAAATAGATGGCCGCGCTCATTAGCCCTGCCCGAATCATGGTGCGAGCAAAGCCTTGGGTATCGAGGCCTTGGATCAGGTCCAGCAGGTAGATACATAGTAGGAAAGGATTTAGCAGAACAAGGAGTAACGTCGTGGAGTCAATCAGCTCTTGGCTAAGCATCGCGGGGCTAAGCTTCCAATACAGTCTTTAGAAATTCTTGGGTGCGTGGTTCTTTGGGCTGGGTGAAAATCTGACTGGGTGGGCCTTCTTCGAGGATGACCCCGCCATCGAAAAACAACACTCGATCGGCAATCTCGCGGGCAAAGTTCATCTCGTGCGTTACCAGCAACATCGTCATGTCCGACTTTTTCGCCAGCGTTCGCAAAACACTTAGCACTTCGTGTACCAGTTCCGGGTCGAGTGCAGAAGTCACTTCGTCAAACAGCATGATCTCTGGCTGCATGGCCAAGGCCCTGGCAATCGCGACCCGCTGCTTCTGCCCACCGGATAGTTGGGCTGGGAAGGCGTCGGCTTTGGCTTCCATGCCTACCATTTGCAGCAGTTCCAGGGCCGTATCGTCGGCAACCGTCCCTGAGACATTGTTTACCAGTTTCGGCGCAAGAGTTAAGTTTTGACGAACGGAGAGATGAGGGAACAAGAAGAAATGCTGAAAGACCATGCCCAGCTTCGAACGCATTCGCCGCATATGGGCTTCGTCTGCTTTCTTCTCTTGTCCGTTGGCGTTCATCGTCCAGACTGATTCGCCATCGACCATCACGCGCCCACCGTTGGGGGCTTCCAGGGTCATTAAGATTCGCAGGAGGGTGCTTTTGCCAGAACCGCTGGGCCCGATGATGGCGATCTTTTCGCCGGCCTGAATATCGACATTCAAGCCGCGCAACACCTTGTTGTCGCCGTAGGTCTTTTGCAGGTCACGGATATGTAGTTGGGGTGTGGTTTCACTCATGAAGTCATTGCCGCTGTACGTTTGCGTAACCATTCAACCGACAGGCCTGCCAAGAGGCTCAGCAGAATAAATAGCACACCCACGATCGTCAGGGGTTCCAGGTATCGGTAATGTTCGTTGCCGAAGATCTTCGCTTCGTTCAAGATTTCCAGGACAGTGATCGTCGAAAGAAGCGGGGCTTCCTTGAGCATTGCAATCAAGTAGTTGCCAAGGTTCGGCAGAATCGGCGGAATCGCTTGAGGCAAGATCACATAGCGATACGTCTGATAAGGCGTCAGGTTGAGCGCCTTGGCCGCATTCCATTGACCACGGGCAATACCGTCGAGCCCTGCCCGATAGACTTCAGCCGTGTAACAGCTGTAATGCACGCCGAGGACCAGGATACCGGTCATCAGCGGCGAGAAGCCACGGCCGACCACATCGATCATGACGTAGTACACGAAAAACAGCTGCACTAGCAGCGGTGTACTTCGGACGAACTCTACCACTGCCCAGGCTGGCCAACTCAAGTAGTGCGACTTGGAACGTCGCATGACGGCCCATAGTAGACCTAACACAAGCGCCAAAACCATTCCGCCGGCGACCGCTTCGAGCGTGACGACCAAGCCACTGAGGATGTCCGGCATGACTTGCCAGACGACGTCCCATTTCCACATGGTTAATTCCCTCCTCCGTAATCGCGGCCTTGGGAATGGCGATGCTCTAGCACCCGGAAGACGGCGCTGATGGTCATCGACAAGACGAAGTAAATCAACAGCAGCAGGCCGAAGATTTCAAACGAGCGATGCGTGTCGTCTCGCAGAAACTTTCCTTGCAGGGTCAGGTCGGTCACGGTAATGGTCGAGACCAGAGCCGTCCCTTTGAGAAGTTCGATCATGAGATTCCCAAACGGTGGAATCATGCTGAGGATCGCCTGCGGAAAAATGATATATCGCAACGTTTGCCAGCGGCTAAGATTCAGTGCCGCGGCCGCTTGATATTGGCCTTTGGGAACCGCTTCGAGACTCGCTCTGACGACTTCCGCGCCGTAGGCACCCACATTGGCCCCAAGCACCAGGATGCCGGTCGTGATGGCATCGAGTCGGATGTTGGTTAATTCCGGCATGGCGAAATAGAACCAGTACAGCAAGATCAGGGCACTGGCACCGCGAAACACGGTGATATAAATCGCGCTCAGCCAGCGAAGAATGGGGTCGGTCGATTTGCTCCATGCCCCAAACAGCACCGACATGAAAATCGCTACGGCACAACCGCCAAGCGTAATGATGACGGTGATGTAGAGCCCTTGCAGCAAGAAAGGGAGCAGATCGAATGGAGGAGGGAGGTTACTCACGGTGCTTCCGACAATTCCTTTGCTGTCACATCGCCTGGCAGGGTCGTTTCATCGAAACCAAACTCCTTCACCAGTTGAAGATGCTCTGGCGAACCAATGAATTTGGCGAGTTCTTCGTTGAAACGCTGGCGAAGCGCCACGTCCTCTTGGCGAAATCCAAATGCACCGTAACCGCGAATCGTCTGGCCATCAATGACTGGGTCTTGAAAGTCTTTCGCCTTCTCGATCTCATCACTGGCCTGCTTCTGCAGAAGATCGTTGACCGTCAGGTCGGTCGCGGCGACAGCATCGATCTGGCCACCCTTGAGCCCCAGGATGGCGCTATTGTAGTCAGAGAAGACCAGAACCTGGTTATCGTCGACCCCCATATCTCGGGCATATCCCTGTTCAACACTGCCACCCATTACGCCCAGTTTAACTTTTGGGTTTTTGCGAACATCATCGTACCCGTGCAGTTTGAGCGGGTTACCGGCTTTCACGATGAACGATTCGCCGATGGCATACGATGGATTCGAGAACGCGACCTCTTGAGCTCGCTGAGGCGTGATATACATTCCGGCCGCAATTAAGTCGAACCGTTTCGCTTTCAGGCCTGGGATAAGTGATCCGAAATCAGCCACAATGGGTTCAACGCGCTCAACCCCCATCCGTTTCAGGACCGCCCTAGCAATTTCAGGAGCTTCGCCGGTAACTTTTCCGGTTGAGGTGTCTAGGTAGCCATAGGGGGCTTCGTTGGCAAAGCCAATGCGGACAGTGTGGGCCTCTTGAATCCGCGTTAAGGTTGTCTCTCCATTGGAATTAGAGCGATTCGCCTGCCAAAAGATCGCGCCCAAGCCTGCTGTCAGTATTAGCAGTGCTAATACTCCGGTTAGCGAAATCTCTGACTTATTTTCATCGAACATTATTAAGTTCGTTTCGTAACTAATTGCGTGCATACAAGTTGTGTCTTCGGGTGGTTGACCGCGAAAACAGTTGTTAGCACATTGATCTTCAACGTGAGATGTGCTAAATTCTAAAGCTAATTAGTTGCGGCAGCAACCATTGCTGCAGTAATTTTCGCGAATCCGAAAGACTGGGTAATCCCCGAGGTTGTGTCGATCTCTGGGACGCGAGCGAGAGAACTCAAGTGGAGGTAATCAGCCCGGATGATCATCCGGAAACCCCGCGTCGAAGACGGCGCGCCGCTTCGTCAGTTGGTCGCCAATAGCGAAGAGATAGACGATAACTCGTGCTACCTCTATTTGTTGTTGTGCCAAGATTTCGCCGACACATGTGTTGTCGCGGAACTTGAAGGATCAATTGTTGGCTTTGTCACCGGCTACTCGCCACCGACTCGGCCGACCTCATTATTCGTTTGGCAAGTGGTTGTCGCGCCGGAGGCACGACGACAAGGCTTAGCTAAGCGAATGTTAGAAGCGCTGATTGCTCAATTCCCTGGTGAGAAGCTCGAGTGGGTCGAGGCGACGATAACGCCTGACAACCAGCCATCTCGCCGACTCTTTGATGCCCTGGCACGTTCAATGCATACGGAAATAGGATTTACTCCTTACTTCCGCGCTGAGCACTTCGGAACCTTTGCCCATGACCCGGAAGAACTTTGCCGGGTCGGCCCAATTGGCCCCAATCGAGAGAACTCATGAATATTATTGACCGAATGGAATCAAACGTCCGTAGTTACTGTCGTTCGTTCCCAACCACGTTCAAGACGTCTAAAGATCACTTGATGATCGATGATCGCGGCAAAGCGTACATCGACTTCTTTGCTGGTGCAGGCTCGTTGAACTACGGCCATAACAACGAAACCCTGAAAAACGCGTTGATCGAATACATCTCCAACGACGGCATTACGCACGCGCTGGACATGACGACGGTCGCCAAGAAGAAGCTTCTGCAATCGATGCAGGACGTTCTGTTCGCACCGCGCGGCATGGATTACAAGGTGATGTTCCCTGGGCCAACGGGGACCAACGCCGTGGAAAGCGCGCTGAAATTGGCGCGTAAGGTCACGGGACGACGAAACGTCATCTCGTTCACCAATGGTTTCCACGGAATGACGCTGGGTTCGCTGGCCATTACCGGTAACAGCAGCAAGCGAGCCGGTGCCGGTGTTTCGCTGCACGATACGACGCACATGCCATTCTGCGATTACTTTGACGCAGAGATGGACACGATCGCGATGATCGAAAATTACCTGGAAGACAACAGCAGTGGTATCGACAAGCCGGCTGCGTTCATTCTGGAAACCGTTCAGGCCGAAGGTGGCGTGAATGTGGCCTCGAAGGAATGGTTGCGTCGTATTGCCGACTTGGCCAAGGCTTCAGGTGCCCTACTGATCCTGGATGATATCCAGGTTGGTTGTGGCCGTACGGGTCCGTTCTTCAGCTTTGAATTTGCCGATATCGAGCCAGATATTGTCTGCTTGTCGAAGTCGTTCTCAGGCTACGGCCTACCGCTCGCGGTAGCTCTGATTAAGCCAGAGTTCGATGCGTTCAAGCCAGGCGAGCATAACGGAACGTTCCGTGGTCATAACCCGGCGTTCGTGACGGCTTCGACTGCCCTCGAAACGTATTGGCGAGATGATCGCTTGTCGAAGGAAGTCCACGAAAAGGCCCGTATCATTAAAGATGCGTTCCTAGAAATGGCGGATCGCTACGATGGTAGTGTCCGCGGTCGCGGTATGATTCAGGGGATTGAGTTCTCTGACAAAACCTTGGCCGGCAAGATTTCGCATTCGGCCTTTGGCCGCGGTTTGATCGTGGAAACGGCTGGACCTAACGACGAAGTATTGAAGGTTCTTCCGCCACTTACGATCGAGTTCGACGCGTTGAAGGAAGGTCTGCGGATCATCACCGAAGCGATTCACGAGAACTTGAAGTCGGAAGGTTCCACCAAAACGGTTGTTCCTGCCAAGTCGTAATCGACTACAAACAATAGATACCCCGATGGTATCATCCGTAAGGATGGTGCTCCGGAATAAACCTGCCGGGGGCCTCTGCTAATGTGGAGTGCCCCCGGTTTTTTTAATGCTGATACAATCACCCGCTAGGGTTTGCCCCAACAATCAGTTCACGATAGACACAGGAGAAAGTGACATGCTGGTACGAAGTTTAGAAGAGATCAAAGGGACCGAACGCGACGTTGAAGGTGGCAATTGGAACAGCCGTCGTCTTCTGCTTGCAGGTGACAAGATGGGGTTCTCGCTGCATGACACGATCTTGCGCGAAGGTACCACCACTCCGATCCACTACCAGAACCACCTCGAAGCGGTCTACTGCGTTGAGGGGCATGCGACTGTTGAGCTTGTACCCAGTGGCGAGAAGTTCGAGATCAAGCCTGGTACCGTCTATGCACTGGACAAGAACGACAATCATTTGCTGACTGCCCACGTCGATACGCGTATGGTTTGCGTGTTCAATCCGGCTGTGGTCGGCACGGAAGTCCACGACGAAAATGGCGTCTATCCAGCGGCGACAGACAGTTAAAGCCTGGTTATCCGACGCATCATGCAGTTCCCAGCGGTTACCCCAAAACCGCTGGGGCATGCGTCGTGAATCCTGAAGGGTCCCTGACCGGATCGCGACCACCCTTATACGGTGTCAACCGTAAGGACCGTCGAACCCACGAATCACACTCCCATCATTCTCTTTGAAGGACAATGTCGCAAAGATCTTCACTTGATACCGACCCGTACGCATCGCGTTTTAGTAATTCCTGGAAACTAGCGTCTCGCCAGGATCCAGTCGTTTGGGATATGGACGCTTCTGGTCCGCTTTCCCGCCAGCAGCTATTGGATTTTGAAGCTCGGGGTTATTCGGCTTTTCCCCAGCTAGTGAGTGCGAATCGCGCCCGGAGTTTACTGGCCGAGGCACGCCATCTCCAAAGCTCTCTTGATCCCCATCTCGATCACGTAATCTCGGAACCGACAAGCCAAGAGATCCGCTCGATCTTCCGCGTTCACGAAGATAACGCGTATTTCGCCAAGGTTTGCCGTGATGAGAGTATTGTGGGGATCGCCAGGCAGATCCTTGGTAGCGAAGTTTATCTCCACCAATCACGCATCAACTTCAAGCCGGCCTTTCAGGGCAAAGAGTTCTTCTGGCATTCTGACTTTGAAACCTGGCATATGGAAGACGGAATGCCCCGTATGCGTGCGGTGAGCATTTCGATCAGCCTGACTGAGAACAACGAGTTCAATGGTCCGTTGATGTTGGTCCGTGGCTCACATAAGTCTTACGTCCGCTGTGTGGGGGAAACGCCCGACGAGCATTTCCGTAGTTCGCTGAAGAAGCAAGAGTACGGCGTGCCCAGCCGCGAGGCGCTTCATCTGTTGGTCGAACAGGGCGAAATCGTCGCTCCCAAAGGGGGGCCTGGCTCAGCCGTGATGTTCGACTGCAACACGATGCACGCCTCGGTAGGGAACTTGAGCCCTTACCCACGGACCAATTTGTTCCTGGTCTTTAACAGTGTCGACAACCCGCTGGAAGCACCTTTTGGCGGAACCGAGCCGCGACCGAGGTTTTTAAGCTATCGACCTTAAAGCCTTACGTCAGCCGAGATCGATCTTCGCGGGGTTCGAATTCCGCAGAGATCACCGGTTCGGCATCCAGGTCGGCGGCTTCCATCAACTCGACCACTTGCTCGAGCGATACGACAAGGCCACGTAGTTCGTCTTCCTGCAACGAGGTCAGGCGATTGACGAATTGTTCCTGCAGAGGCGTCGGAATACCGGCAAGCTTCTGCTTGCCCGTTTCGGTCAAGTGAATTAATACGCGTCGACGATCGGGGCTGTTGCGAATCCGCTCGATGAGTTGCCCCCGTTCCATACGTTCTAAAATTCTGGAAACGGTGGGAGCCGCCAGCCCAACGCGGCTGGAAACCTGGGCGGCCGTCACTTCATCTTTCTCTTGAGACAGATCACGAATGGCCCGCAAGCACAGCAGTTGTGGAAGGGTCAACCCAGAGTTTCTTGCTAACGAGCGAGAGTACTGAGAAGTCTTCAGAATAACCCGACGAATGGCCCGTAACATTCGTTCAACTAGGTCATGTTCTTCCATTAGACAGAAGGTTTCACGGGTTCATAGCGATCAAGAAAGACATCTTCCTCCAATCTATCCCTGATCAGGAAATGTGTCGATACCGCGGTGGTGGGTTTGGGCTTAAGAGTATGGCAAACTTCGTAGACTAAACGTGAAATGTTCAACTCGTACGATGTTATCGAAGACTTGTTTAGCACTTGTGGGGCAAGGGAAACAATAAAGACTTGGGATGGCTGTCATAATTTTGTCGCTTGACGGCACTAGACGACTGGTCTAATATTGCGGAAACACCTTAAATGGATAATAGGTAGCGAATTAGTGGGCAACGAAACGAAAAGCGAAATCATCGAGGCAGGCCGCAAGGCGATGATTGCCAAGAGTTACAACGGAGTCGGTTTGAACGAGATTCTGACCGACGCCGGAGTACCCAAGGGGTCGTTCTATCACTTCTTTAAGTCGAAGGAAGAACTGGGCGTGGCGGTTATCGAAGCTTCGGTAAACGAGAATACCGAAAAACTTCGCCGAGCTTTAACCGATCCGAAGTGGAGTCCCCTCAATAGGTTGGAGCAATACTTCATTTGGGCTCGCGACGATATTAACTCTCGCGAGTTGCGGCAGGAATGCTTGATATGCAAGCTGGCTTTAGAGTTGTCCTCTTTGAGTGAACCTTTGCGGGACGCGGTGCGTCAGGGATGGAATCAGTGGCGGGTCATCATGACCCAATGTCTTCGCGAAGCCCAAGAGGCAAGCGAGATAGATTCGTCCCACGATCCCGAATCGCTGGCCGAGTTCATCATTTACTCCTTCGAGGGGGCAATGATTCGCGTTCAGGTGGATAACAACATTCGACCCGTGAACCAATTCCTGCATTTTGTCTTCCAGGTATTACTGAAGCAGGCGGTTTGAAACCTTTGTCTTTGGTATGGCATCATACAGAGACGACTGGTCTACTATATTAACAGCAGTGGAGATGGAGAAGGGTATGCGTATCATTCTGATGACACTCGCCGGACTGGCGGTGGTATCTCCGGGCATGGCACAAATGCCGCCGGCAGCCGTTCGGGCTGTGCCTGCAACGATGCAGACCGTGGAACCGCATCATCGTTTTACGGGAAGTTTAAAAGCCGTCGCACGCGGTGCCGTAGCAGCACTGGAAGATGGCCGTGTGCTTGAAGTCACGGTCCGCGAAGGAGCGACGGTCGAAAAAGATGACGTGATTGCCCGCATCGATGCTCGCCGACTGGAAGCCCAGAAGGGTGAACTCGAGGCCGCATTTGGTACAGCCGAAGCGTTGATCGCTCAGCGTGAAGCGGAACTTCGTCAGGCTAACTTGGACATGGACCGCTCGGCATCGCTGATACGCAACAACGCAATTTCCAAACAGCAGCACGAACGAAGCGAAACCGAGCTGACGATTGCCCAAGCCAAGCTGTCGACCGATCGACGTCGGCTCGATGAACTTCGCCGCAAGTTGGACCTGGTTCAAGTCCGTCTCGACGATACCGAAGTTCGAGCGCCTTACAACGGCCAGGTGATTATGCGGCATACTGAACCGGGCGAGTGGATTCGGGCTGGCGAGCCCTTCGTGACGCTGGTCTCAACCGGCCAGGTCGAAGCGTGGCTGGAAGTTCCTGAACGATACGCAGGCACCGTCTCGCAGCACGCACAGCAGGTACCGGTTCACATTGTGGGTACCGATCGTAAGTTTGTTTCCGCATCGGCCAAACGTGTGCACGAAGTTCATCCACGGACGCGCATGTTTCAGTATGTGCTGACCCTCGATGCCCAGGATGCGATTCTCGCCCCCGGTATGTCGGTGGAAGCCTGGCTGCCGACCGGTCCGGCTCAGCCATCGTTGACGGTGCCTAAGGATGCCATCATTCGCTCGGCAGGGATGGCTTATGTCTTTAAAGCGGTCGAAAGCGAGGGGCAGGCAACGGCCGTTCGGACATCGGTTTCCGTGAAGTTTGAAACGGGCAGCATGGCCGTCGTCGAGTCACCTCAGCTTGCCGACGGCGACTTGGTGGTCGTCGAAGGGAACGAGCGGCTGTTCCCTGGTACTCCGATCGCCGTTTCCCAGGAGCCTCCGATGAATGCCACCACGGCAGTCAATATGCCGACCAAGCCTCGCTAACTGACGGCTGCCATGGGAGTGAGCCTGGCAGCTTCCTGATGCAAGAAGTGCACGTAAGCAAAATACCTTAGGACTTCGATATGAACTTCATCCAACTTGCGGTCAGGCAGCCTATTACGGTCGCGGTGGGGGTGATCCTCAGCATCATGGCCGGCGTTCTCGCTTTCACGCGAATGCCCATTCGTATGACGCCCGAGGTTGAGTCGGTCGTTGTTTCCGTGATGACCTACTGGGAAAACGCGTCGGCCCAGGAAATCGAATCCGATGTGATCGAAGAGCAGGAACAACGGCTCGGAGATCTATCCGGGCTGGTTTCCATGACCAGTATCAGCCAACCAGGCTCAGGTCAGATCCGTCTTGAATTCATGACCGGCACGAACATCGACGATGCCATGTCAGAAGTCGATCAGAAACTGTCGGAAGTCTCGGGCTATCCGGCCGAAGTCGATCAACCTCAGGTCGAAGACTTCGATCCCGAATCGGTCGACTATATCTCTTGGATCGGGCTGGCATCGACTGACCCGAACTTCGACGCGACCACGCTGTACGACTTCATGGAGCGGCGGCTGCGTCCGCGATTCGAACGCATCCCCGGCGTTTCTCAGGTGGGGATTCGAGGTGCCCGGGAAAAGGAAGTTCAAATACGTGTCGATCCGGTGGCCTTGGCTCAGCGGGGGATCACGTACCAGGAACTGGTCAACGCGCTGCAGTACAACAACGGCAACTTCTCTGGAGGCAAGCTACCCGAAGGCAAGAGCGATATTCGCGTGCGAAGCGTCGGTCGGTTCCGCGATGCTCAGTGGGTTGAAAGCCTGGTGATTCGCCGCGAGCAATCCGGCCCCATTTATCTGCGTGATGTGGCGACGGTACAAGAGGCCCACAAGGAAATGACCGAATGGGTCCGGGCACGCGGGCAGACGATGCCGTTTTTTAATTTCATGCTCGAGAGCGGCGGCAACCTACTGGAAACGATGGAGGGCATTAAGCAGGAAGTCGACGAGCTGAATCAGCCTGGGGGCGTGTTAGAGCAAGAGGCTAAACGGCTGGGCGTGAACGGCACCTTCGAGTTGGTGCAAACCTACGATTCAACGACTTATGTGGTCGATGCCATTGCTCTGGTCGAAGGCAATATCCTGATGGGGAGCATGCTTGCCGTTTTGACGTTACTGCTGTTTCTGCGATCGCTTCGCACGATTGGGATCATTGCGATTGCAATTCCGATTTCGACCGTGATTGCAGTGGTGGTGATGGTGGCGATGGGGCGCTCGATGAATATCATCTCGCTCGCTGGGATGGCATTCGCGGTGGGAATGGTGGTCGATAACGCGATCGTCGTGATTGAGAATATCTTCCGCCATATCGAAATGGGTAAGTCGGCAACCAAAGCAGCGGTCGACGGGACAAAGGAAGTTTCCGGAGCTGTTCTCGCTTCGACGCTAACGACCCTGGTGGTCTTTTTTCCGATCCTCTTGATTGAAGAACAAGCGGGGCAGCTCTTCCGCGACATTGCGTTGGCGATCATGGCGGCGGTGGGGGTGAGTTTTGTTGTTTCTACGACGGTGATTCCTTCAGCTGCCGGGCAGTGGCTCAAAGCAAAGTCGATCCAACAGCATGCTCATGAGTCGGCAGTAATGAAAAACCCCAACGCCAAACCGAAGACATTCCGGGCACGTGTGTGGGAATTCTTCACGACCATTACTAATGTACCGGCGATGGTGGGCAGCACCGTGTTCGCGATGATTGGCAATTGGACCACGCGTTTGCTGGTGATCACAGGGTTTGGGGTGGCAACGATTGTGGGAATTTGGTTTCTGATTCCACCGCTCGATTATCTACCGACCGGTAATCGAAATATCGTGCTGGGAATGTTACTTCCTCCTCCTGGATACAATGTGGATCAATTGTCGGAAATCGGTGCCCGGATGGAGTCTAAGATTAAGCCAGCCTGGGAAGCCGCCGGCGATAAATTCGGAGCCGAAGCAGTGCTTCGCGGCCACGAGTGGGACGGCGAGGACCATCGCGAACTTGTGCCGATGATGGGTTCGGACGAGATGGTGATGCCACCTCCGCTGGATCATTACTTTCTGGTTGCCTGGGATGGTCGCGTGTTTCAAGTGGCGATCTCGAAGGATAAGGAAAAGGTCGTTGACGCACTGCCGCTCTTTGGGGCAGCGGCCGGCGGAGATCAGGCTCCGGGGGTGATCAACTTCGCGTTTCAGCTGCCGCTGTTCCGAACCGGCGGAACCACCGGTTCAGCGATCAAAATCGACTTGGTTGGGGACGATTTGGATCGTGTGAGCGGAGCCGCAGGGGCATTGCTGGGAACGCTTATGGAAAAGTACGGCCCGTATAGCGTTACACCGGAACCCGCTAACTTCGCCTTGCCGACGCCGGAGATTCGGATCACGCCGAACGACGAACGTCTGCAAGATGTGAACATGACCCGGCGTGATATCGGCCTAGCTGTGGCGGCGAGTGGGGATGGGATCTTGCTGCCACGAGCGTTTGATGTTGGTGGCGAACTGAAGGACCTGAAGATCGTCAACATCGAGGCACTGCAAAGCGATCCTACCAACGCGATGTTCAATTCACCCATTGCCACGCCCAGTGGTGCTGTTGTCGACCTGGAAAGCCTGGCGACGCCTGAACGTGTCGAGGCCGCCGATCAAATCAAACACGTCGACCGACAGCGAGCGGTAACGCTTCAGTTCACTCCACCGCAAGGGTTGCCACTGCAAGAGGCCATCAACGAAGTGGAAGCAACCGTTGCTGAACTTCGCGAAGCTGGGGCCATCGCCCCCGACGTCGAGATGCAGTTAGCCGGTTCTGCCGGGCAGCTTTCTCAGATTCGTCAAGCGTTGATGGGAGACGGCACGATCGTGGGGACGTTGTTTAGTTCGCTCTTTTTAGCCCTGGTGATTGTCTATCTGCTGATGGTGGTGTTGTTCCAAAGTTGGGCGTATCCGTTGGTGATTATGGTGAGCGTGCCGCTCGCGTTGTTGGGGGGATTCGCCGGGCTGGCGGTGGTGCACCAGTGGAGCGTGGCCGATCGCTATATGCCCATCCAGAATATGGACGTGCTTACGATCCTGGGTTTCGTGATTTTGGCAGGTGTGGTGGTGAACAATGCCATCCTAATCGTCTACCAAACGATCAACTTCCTGCAAGGTCGAAGCGAAGAGGGGGACGATGTGAGCGGCCTGTCCCCACGTGAGGCAATCGCCAAGAGTGTTGAGAGCCGCGTACGTCCGATTTTGATGAGCACGCTGACTTCGGTCGGCGGGATGCTGCCGTTGGTGCTGATGCCTGGTTCAGGCAGTGAATTGTATCGTGGTCTCGGAGCAGTCGTCGTCGGTGGACTTGTCGTATCGACCGTGTTCACCATGTTTCTCGTGCCGGTGCTTCTGAGTGTCTTGTTCGACATTTGGAAGCCGCAGCAAGTCGAGATGGACGTGTAGCATCTCGGCTTTCGGTTAGTCGTAGTCTTGCTCGGGCTCGGCCCAGGCCGTTGCTTCACCGTGGGGATCGATCTCGATGTGGATTACATGCGGTCGACAGCACACTGGGCAATCTTCTACAAACTGTTGCTCGCTGCCCTGGGATGGGTCGAGTGGGATGACGATGTCTTCACCGCATGCGTTGCAAATGTAATTTATTTCCGTTTGCATCATGGCCGGACTCCTTTTAGTTACAGGCCGTTGATCAACCGACGCCGCTTTGCTCCACAACGCTTGTGCTTCCTGCGTCGTGCATGTCGACCCTGGACCAAGCTCAGTATTTATCGCTAAGGTTTGCGGTAGGGCCTGACTCTCTCTATTCTAAGGAAAGTCCTCCCTGCGATGCGACACAGAAAGTTGGTCAATCCTGGAATACTAGATCAGGCCAGATTGCTCGTCGCATTCCATTTCCTCATCATGTCGTTGCCCCGGGAAATCCTCTATGTCTGAATTTAATCCCCTCAATCGTCGGTTATTCTTGAAGTCTACGGTGGCATCCGCTGCCATCGCGGCGTCGGCGGATGCCCTCGACACAAAAATTGTGGTGCATTCCGTCTATCAGGCCACAGGACTTCGGATCGGAGAAGTCACGCCGACGAGTGCGATTGTCTGGACACGCCTGACTAAGAACTCGGAGCGTAACAACGATGGGGTTGTTTTCACGAAACGGGGCAAGTCGAAAGAGGCCCTGAAGACTCCGGCCGAAGAAATCGAAGGTGCTTGCCCCGGTCAGCCAGGTAAGATTCGCTTGCTTTACGCGATCTCACCTAAGGAAGAAGTGGTGCTGGAGACCGAGTGGGTGAATGTCGATGAAGAATCGGACTTCATTCATCAGTTTCATTTGAAGGATTTGAAGCCTGGCACGCCTTACAGCGTTATTTGCCAGACATCGGTCGAAGGGGAAGTGCATGAGGGGGCGAGGGTGGGCAAGTTTCGCACGGCCCCTCGTCCCGATGAGGTGAAGCCGGTTCAGTTTTGCGTGATGACCTGCCAGGGGTACCCGGACCGTGACCATCCCGACGGGCATCCGATCTATCCTGCCATGACGGCGAAGAATCCCGATTTCATTTCATTGACCGGTGATCTGATTTATTACGACAACGATGCCCCCAGTGCGATGACCGTCGATTTGGCTCGCTTGCATTGGCAGCGAATGTTTAGTTTACCGCGATTGGTCGATACGCTCAGTCTGACTTCGGCGTATTGGCTGAAGGACGATCACGACACGCTTGATAACGATTCGTGGCCGGGGCAGAAGTACGGTGAAGTGACCTTTGAAGAAGGCCAGAAAATCTTTCGACAACAGGCCCCGCTGGGAAGTGATTCGTATCGAACATTTCGTTGGGGGAAAGATCTTCAGATTTGGTTGACCGACGGTCGTGACTTTCGCTCTCCGAATAAGATGCCTGATGGGCCTGAGAAAACCATCTGGGGAGCCGAGCAGAAAGCCTGGTTCAAGCGTACGGTCAAAGAGAGCGACGCCGCTTGGAAGATTCTGATCAGTCCCACTCCGCTAGTTGGACCGGATCGCAAGGGTAAGAACGATAACCATGCCAACGAAGGGTTCGCCCACGAAGGCAACGAGATTCGACAATGGTTAAAGCAAAACGTGCCTGAGAATTTCTTTGTCGTCTGCGGCGATCGTCACTGGCAATACTATTCGGTCGACCCGGAAACGGGGGTAAACGAGATCAGCGTTGGAGCGGCCAGCAATTCACATGCAGGGGGAACGCCAGGGAGAAACCCCAAGATCCATCGCTTCCACAAAGTGCAAGGCGGGTTCCTGAATGTCGTGGTCGACGCAAAGCCGGACGAATCAGAGATCACCTTTCAACTGTGCGATGTCGACGGAAACGTAGCGTTCGAGCAGCGGTTTCAACAGTCGCGTGCCTAGTTAAGGTGACGAGCCGTCGTGTGAATGGTAATTTAAACGCGGTTGTGGTGTACCTCATTCCACGCCTGGTGGCGACTATCTATTGACGGAACCTTCGATGGAACTCTTTGCGGTTGAGATACGAACGCCCCAGTGGCAGCCGATGATCTTGTGGTATACGTCGGCTTTGAATATGAAGGCTGCCGTTCGCAGCGTTGAAGATGGGTATGCCCTTTTGGCCGGTCGAGGCTGGCGGCTTTCGCTTTTAGAATTGCAGGAAGACGAACCACGCGATCGCTCGGCCATCAGCCTGGCCTTGGAGGTCGAGAACCTGTCGGCTGTCCGAGAACGCATCGAGTCCTTATTAATGGAACCCTCGGCGCCGATCGAGACGAGCGACGAAGGCTTCCTGCAGTGGACCACCACCGATCCTGATGGTAATCGGATTAAGCTGTTTCAATTTGTCGCCGTCGATTAACGGCCAGGGCCTAGCGGCGCGACCGTTTGTAGCGAATGTTGCAGCCAATCGCGACGGTCTCTTGAACGTCCGGCACTTTACCGGCCAAGGTTGCTTCGACCGCTTGGTTGACGTAATTGATGGTCGCTTTCGAGGCGTTCGTGTCGTTGTCCAACGCTCCCATGTAGACGACCTTTCGTTGACCGTCGATGACAAAAAACTCAGGGGTCCGGGTTGCTCCCCAGGCTTTTCCCAGTTCCTGCTTCTCGTCCTTGAGGTATGGGAACGTGAACTTGAGGGCCTGGGCTTTTTCTTTCATGGCGTCTAAGGAATCTTCGTCGATCAGGTTGGAGTTCACCGCGATCATTGCTACCCGGTCGTCGCCGTCCCACTTCTTGGCAAGCTTTTTAATGCGGTCTTCGTAGTCCACTGCGTAGGGACACGTGTTGCAAGTGAAGACAATGACGACGGCTTGCTTGTCCTTGAGATCTGACCAGCTATGCGTGTCTCCATCGATGCCGGGGAAGTCTTCCCATTGCTGGACAGCATCGCCGATCTCGAGAACCGGGTTATATTCGCCGGCTTGAAGGGTGCTAAGTGTGATGAAAACTGAAAAAAGTAGCGAAAAAACGCGGGTCATTTTCATTCTTTCGATTATTCGGCAGTCGATTGGAAAATAGGATCCGAATTCGTGAATCACATTTACCAGCATAGGTGACACCGTCGATCCAGGCAAAACGTGACATGATCGTGAGTATTCGACTTCATTTTGAGCCGTTGTAAGGTACGATTTGGGCAGCGCTTCAAGGTGATTCCACCCAGGCCTGCGCCAAGTTGCCCCAGGGCAAGCATTTTGAACGCATGTCGCTCAAGTAAATTCAGCCGGTCCCGCGTTTGGCCAAAGTCTTTTCTACCAAGGAATTTTACTCCATGTCCACCTGCGTGAAACTTACCGGATGCATGATTCTGTTAGGAGCCTACTGCACGGCCCCAATTTCTGCTCAATCACCCCCTCGGCCTCTCACTGCTTCCCAGACGCAAGAGGCCTCGGCATCGGAGGTTGATGCGTTGGGTTCTCATATCGCGATCAAGATGCTTTTGATGAACAAAGAAGCAATCGTGCTGGGGGAATTGGCCGAGAAGAAAGCTCAATCGGAAGACGTCAAGAAATATGCCCAGCAGATGGTCGCTAAGCACGGGAATTTAGAAGACAAGTTAGAGCCGATGATCGATTCCGATCACCTGGAAAAAATCGAGTCGATTGATACCGATATTCGCTATCCACGCGGAGAGCCAGGCACCCAGCAGGAACGCGCCGATGCCGAAACCATCCGCGACAATAAATGGGTCATCGATGGCGGTACCAAACCGATTCCGCCCCAAGACAACGCACCACTAAAAAAGCTAACAACAAAAGAGAAAAGCGAAGCTGAGGAAGACACCGATGTTGTTCATTATCAACTTGCTGCCGTGAAAGAACACATTAAGTCAGTAGTCGAGCGACTCGATCAACTACAGGGTAAACAGTTCGATGAAGCCTATCTCGATCAAACGATCCATGCCCATGCTTGGATGTTTGCTGAATTGGGAGCCATGAAGGTCTCCGATCAACCAAAGCTAGAACAACTGAGCCAGCAAGAAAAGAAGATGGCTCAGCAGCATCTAGCCGAAGCCCGACGACTACGAGATAAACTTCTGCGCAGCGGAAAGTGAAACTAACCCTGCAATAACGATTGGGCTCCGTCGACGTAAATCACACTGCCGGTCACGTGGCTGGCAGCTTTCGACGATAGAAATAGCACGACGTCGGCAACCTGGTCGGAGGTGCCTGGTCCCCCATCGGTGAGCGGGACTTTACCCTCAGGGAATTCCACCGGTTCCTCGACCTGGTCGAGATTGCGTTTGTTGGTGTTGTCGTCGATTTCTGTTTCAATCCAGCCGGGGCAGACGGCATTGACCCGCACTTTTTGCTCGGCGAACTCGAGGGCCAGCATCTTGGTAATCGCGATCAGAGCGGCTTTGGTAGCGGAGTAAGCCGTCGCACCGGTGTTGCTGAACATCCGCGTTCCGTTGACTGACGAGTTCACCACGATTGCCCCGCCCCGTTTCTTGAGGTGCGGGATGGCGGATTTAATACACTCGAATGTGCCATGCACATTGATGGAAAACGTTTTATGCCACTCTTCGGTGCTTAGCTCTTCCAGCGGTGCCCAGGTTCCGTTGACGCCAGCATTGCAGAACAGGACATCAATGCGTCCCCATTTCTCGACCAAACAATCTACTGCCACTTGAACTTGCTGTGGCTTGGTGACATCGGCTTGCAGCGGCATGACGAGACCGTCCTCCGCTTCGATCTTCTTAACGGTCTCTTCCGGCCAACTGCGGTTGAGGATCCCGACCCTGGCTCCTTGACGAGCAAACTGGATCGCAGCGGCCTGGCCAATGCCTGAACCGCCTCCGGTAACAAGAACGACTTGATCGTGGAACTGAGCATCCATGGGCTGGTTTCCTTTCGAGAAACGAGTGGGGGATGCCTAGCTGAAGAGCAAGTCGCATGCCGCTGGATAGCGTGTTACTTCTCTGGCGTTTGGTCCGCCTTTTCAAAGAACATCATGTGTTGCCATGGAAGGCCATCGAATTGCTTGGCCAGTTGAAATCCGTTGGCTTGATACTCGAGAATCATTTGCTTTTTGCTCATTTTGTGGAGCAATTTGATGGGGACGTTGGGGTCTTCCATCCGAAACTCTAGCAGCACGATCTTGCCGTCTGGTTTCAGCGATTGTCGCATACCGGCTAGCATCTCGACCGGGTGCGAGAACTCGTGATAGACATCGACGCAGAGGATCAGATCGACTTTCCCCACGGGAAGTTTCGGGCTGTTGAGTTCGCCGAGAATCAATTCGATGTTCTCAATCCCCTCTTCTTCCGCGCGGGCTTTCAAGAGGCGCAGCATCTCGGATTGAATATCGACGGCCAGGATTTTGCCGTTTTCGCCGACCATTTCGGCCAGCTTGAGACTATAAAAACCGTTGCCGCAACCCATGTCGCAGATGGTCATCCCGGGCTTCACGCCGAGGTTTTCCAGCATCTTCTGGCAGTCTTCTTCGCGTTGTCGGCTTTCGCGAATCAGCCAGGGCGCACCGTTGTAGTGCATCGTCTGGGCAATTTCGCGTCCCTGATAAATGGGACGTCCAGCGACCGATGTCACGCCTTCCTGGGCACTTGCGGACCAGGTTGCAGAAGAAAGAAGAACGAGAGAGAAAGCAGCAGTACGAAGCATAGGTTCCTGGCACCGCGGCCAGGCAGGTTACCTAGGCCGCTTCCGAAGAGGGATCAAATTCGGCGAGGCGATCCTCGCTTACCGCAAGAATCCTTAAACGATGGGTCTTTGCAAATTCTAACACGGCCGGTTCGTCTAAGAGAATTGTTTTTTCGGCCTCAAGGACCAGTGTACTTGCACCGGCATCCACCATGGTCTGCAGCGTACCGACCCCAATCGTGGGGACATCAAACCGCATGTCCTGCTTCGGCTTGGCCACCTTAACGACGGTGAAGCCACCCGCTTTGCAAAGACTGCCGGCCCGCTCGATGCAAGCATCGGTTCCCTCAATGGCTTCCAAGGCCAGCACTGCCTGATTTTTCACTGCGACGCTTTGCCCAACATCCAGACGTCCTAGTTCCTTGGCCATTTCCCAGCCGAACTGAATATCTCGCAGCAGTTTTCCCGTAGGCTGAGGGCCTGCGATGACACCAAAATTCACGAGCAACTCCGGAGCAAAATCAGTAGGAGGTAAGAAAGTAATACCGCTGGACTCGAATCTGTTGACGATTGCCAGCAGCAAGGTATCGTCCTTGCGATCTTTGGATCCCCATAACAGTTGTGGGGCGAACGTTTTAAAGCAGAACCAATCGGGACGGTGTTTCCACACTGCGCCACGATCGAACAGGTGGATCTTGTGGATTTTCCCTGCCATGGTCGCTTCCGCCGCTTGGTGCGTTTGGAAGTGACGTTTCACCTTGCCAAGCTGTCCTAGTCCGACCCAAATGGTCGCATCGCAAATTTCTTCCAAGACAGGGTCGGCATGATCTTTGACGGCAGCGCAGACAACTTGGCGGCCTGAACGTTGAATTGCTTCGGCCACCACGATCGGTAGATTTCCCCAACCGGCGAGTAGTCCGATCGGAGGCAATTTAGAGCTGTCCATAACGCGATTCTTACGACGCTTTGCGAATGACCGGTTCGGTGATCGCGGCGGCTTCCTTTTCCAGTTGTTCGATGCGTTTGACCAGAGACTTGATCGTCTTACGCATTTCCGGCAGCTTCTTGATGGCCATGTGTTCGCCCAAGATAACCTTGGCTGGCCCACCGGGAACGCCCAGGGTTTGCTGGCCGTTGGGAATATCGGAGCCGATACCAGCTTTCGCGCCGATCATCGCTCCGGTGCCGATATGAACGTGGTCGCGTACGCCAACCTGACCGGCCATGACGACGTAGTCTCCGGTCGTCGAACTGCCGGCAATCCCGACTTGCGAACAAATCAGGTTATGTTTACCGAGGCGACAGTTGTGACCAATCTGAACCGTATTGTCGATTTTGGTTCCTTCACCAATCAGCGTCGAACCGTAAGTACCACGGTCGACCATGGCCCCGGCACCGATTTCGACGTCCGATTCTAAAACGACATTCCCGAGTTGAGCGGAAAGGATGTGCTTGCCTGAGGAAGAGTCGTATCCAAAACCAAACGCCCCGAGTACGGCATTGGCATGGATAATACAACGGTCGCCAACTTCGGTGCGGTCGTATAGGACGGCTCCTGGAAAGATGACCACTTCCTCCCCAATTCGGCAACCAGCTTGAATGTGGACTCCACTGTGAATGACGGCGTTCTTACCGATCGCCACGCCATCGCAAATAACGGCGCCAGCTCCGATCGTAGCGGTGGGGTCGACGACGGCTGCCAGGGATACGATCGCGGAGCGATGAATGCCAGCCGACGCGGTTTGTTCCCACGGCTGAAAGAAGCGGATGATCTTGCCGAACGCTTCATGAACATTCGCCACGACAATGCCATCGATGTTCAGCTTTTCAGATTCTTCGCGGACCAACACCGCCGATGCCTGACAGTCTTCCATTAATAAGGCTGTCTGATCGGGCTTATCCATCAGGGTTATTTCGCCGGCAACCGCATCGCGGATGATATTGGCCCCGGTGATGACGCGATCGGGATCGCCAAAAACCTTGCCATCAACAAGTTCGGCCAGTTGTGCCAGCGTGGTGCCCATGAAGGAATCCTTTCCAATGCGGGTCGGGTCGATATAGATCGCCCTAATGTAGCTGGTTTCCCCCTCTCGAACCAACATCAATTGTCGACCGAATTAGGCGAGTCGCTAGCGGTCTAAAATTGCGACGATCGCATCACTTAACGTTAGATAGTTATTGGAGATATCGCCTTCACCAGGCCTTTGTGATCGGGTTAAGTAGAGGGTCTGCCACCCGAAAACTCGAGGGGCTTGCACATCATTTTTCCAATCGTCGCCGATCAATAAGATCTCGTGCGGTTCGCAGTCGAGAGATTCCGTGACCCGCTCGTAAAACGCCGTCGCTGGCTTTACCCAACCAACTTCCGAGGAAATAAAGAGGCTTAGATCGTAGGTGGGAAGGAGACACTCAACAATCGGTCGAAGACGCTGGTCGAAGTTCGATGCGAGTCCCAGGCGAAAGCCGGCATCGGCTAGTCGTGACAGGGCAGGGGAGACATCCTCGAATATCCGCCAGTTTTGTGCCTGACCAAAGTGGTCCCACAGATGCTGAAAGACAGCGTTCTGCTTCTCAGGTTCCGGTGAAAGAACGAACTGGACAATGGCTCGCCAGCGGGCCACTTCTGTTTCCTCGGTCGTACGTAGAGGGTCGTCGACTCCCTGCTTTGTTTGAAATGCGTGAACACTATACGTCGAGATAGCCTGACGAAACCGCCGGCGGATTGTCTCACGGTCGAGAGTAATGCCGTGAGATTGTGCGGTCGCCAGGTAGGCATCGGCCACCGCAGGGGATGGCTCGATGACCGTTCCGACCGCGTCCAAAAGAACCACCTTTGGACGCGGATCAATTCTCCGTTCTTCCGTCAGCGAATTAACCCCACGGGAAGAAGCGATTGATATCGAGGAAGATGACCGTCACCATCAGGGTTAACACCATGGCCAAGCCCAGATAGGTCAGACGTAGCATCCACTTCTCGTTCATCGCTTTGCCGCGGATCCCTTCGTACAGCAGGAACATCATGTGTCCCCCGTCGAGAACGGGAATGGGCAGGAAGTTCACCACGGCCAGGTTGGCGCTAATCAGCGTTAGGAACGTCAACAGGCGGGAAATACCTCGTGACGATTCGGCAGTGGCCACATAAAGGATCGTTCCGGGGCCACCCAATCCGCTGATTTGCATCTCTCCGGAGAAGATCTTCCGCAAGACGACGATGACTTGATTCATCCCTTCGCCCACTTCGCGAACGCCTAGATAAAGCGAATCGCCAATGCTAGTTGCGTATTGAATCTTCTCTTCGACTTCAAAGCGAAGGTAACGGCTTTGAAGCATTTCTGTCTTGGAGAGGGTGCTTGTGACGGAAACATTTTCTGGCGTGCCAGAGTCTTTTTTCTTCACCGTTAGCACCATCGCCGTATCGGGATGGGCAACTTGCAGCGTCCACTGAACGGCCTGCCAGGCGATTTCGTCGGTCTTGACTTTAACGTCCTTCACGCCGATCTTCATTTCGCCGTTCACTTCCTTGGCGGCATCATTCGTGCCTTGGAAGCCAACGATTAGGACCTCGTCCCCGGCAGCGAGACCAGCCTCGGCGGCCGAGCTTTCTGGGAGGACTTCGGCGATGGTCGTTGTCAGATTGAAGGTAAGCCCTAAGGTCTGCAGACCGATTTCGTAGCCGGGCATGTACTCAGAGGAGAAACCTTGCGGGACGACCGTTGCGATCGACTTGGTCTCTTCTTTGCCGTCTCGAAGGATCACGACATCAATCGTTTCACCGGCCCACTTGGTCTCACGGCTGGGTAGCGTATAGCCATCGCCTAGCGGCTCTCCATTGAGCGAGACTAGTTGGTCGCCAACCTTCAGGCCGGCCTTCTCTGCCGGAGATCCTGAGCGGATACCAAGGATGGGGCTGATCTCCATGACCAACCCGGTCTCGCGATAAGGCACGGTCGGAATTTCGACTTCAACGTCTTCGGTTGCTTCGCTTTCCTCGTCCACTTTTCGCTGAAGTTTCAGTTTCAGCGAATCGTACGGGTGATTGGCCACGTACTTTTGGTAGTCGAGAAAGTTTGCGATAGGCGCATCGTTGATACCGGTGAGATTATCGCCTGGCTTCAGTTTGTCGGCGACTTCACTACCAAAGATCATGCCCATCAGCTTGGGGGCGACAACCATTTTGGTCGTGTACATAGGGGCCACGCCGATGGTCGGGCGTTGGGCATCCTTGAAGGTGTTCTTAGGAACAATGTCGATGACTTCCTGCTTGCCGTCCGGGTGACGAACCACGAGCGGCATCGCTTTGTCGTCGCCGTTCATGATGATCTGCAGGGTCATGTCTTTATCGAAACGCAGGTCCTTACGAACGGTGCCTTCCGAGTTTAGGCCGACGATCTCGTCGCCCGGGCTGAGCCCGACTTCCCAGGCAGGCGACCCTGGCTGTACCCAACTGATTTCGGCCGGGATGTAGGGAACACCCATGTTGTAGGCGATGGCGGCAAAGATCACACCAAAGATCAAGTTAAAGACCACACCAGCGGAAATGATGGCCATTCGCTGAGGAACGCTTTTGGCGGTGTAGCTGCGTGGGTTAACGACTTCCTGCTTGTTGCCGGACTCGTCAACCGTTTCGACCATCGTCGAGGCTGTTTCGTCATCGGCGTTGTTGGGGTTATCGTCCTGCCCCAACATTTTCACGTAGCCACCCAGGGGGATCGTTCCGATGCCGTACTCGGTTTCGCCCCACTTTTTCTTCCAAAGAGCGGAAAAGGTCCACGGGCCGAGGGTAATCGGTACGTCGAAACCGACATAAAACTTATCGCAGCGCACGCCGCAAGCCTTGGCCACTAGGAAGTGTCCAAGCTCGTGCACGAAAATCACGATGCCCAAGCCAATGATGCCCTGCATGAAGGCCCAAATGCCGCCTAAGTATTGGAGCAGGCTTGGTCCTTCGCTTGCCGCAAACAGCAAGTGATCCACTTGATAGACTCCTCTCGGGCCCAAGCATCAAGCTCGAGCAACCGGGTTAATTCTGGGTTTGATTCAAACGGGTGTTCGTCCAATAGGTGGCGACATACCCGGTAAATGTCAACGAAACGAATTTTACCTTCTAAAAACTGCTGCACGGCCACTTCATTCGCGGCATTTAGCACTGCTCCACACGTCCCTCCGCGTTGGGCCACCTCTTTCCCTAGCTTAAGGGCGGGGAATCGCTCGTAATCTGGCGGCTCGAATTCGAGGGAAAACGCGGTTGTCAGGTCCAACTGCTTGGCAGGACACTCCGTTCGCTCGGGGTAGGTCATGGCCAGTTGAATAGGCATTCGCATATCCGGCGGGCTCATTTGGGCCACCATCGAGCCGTCCACGAATTCAACAATCGAATGAACGATCGACTGTGGGTGGACAACGACGTCAATCTGATCGACCGTCAAATCAAACAACCATTTGGCTTCAATCAGCTCGAGTGCCTTGTTCATCATGGTTGCCGAATCGACAGTGATCTTAGGGCCCATCTTCCAGGTAGGGTGGTCGAGCGCCTCGTCTACAGTTACCGCCGACAACTGCTGCTGGGTGAACTTTCGGAAAGGGCCGCCGGAAGCCGTGAGAATCACTTTACGAACATCAGCCGTACGACCTGCCATTAGGGCTTGGAATATCGCACTGTGTTCGCTGTCGACCGGTAGGATCTCGGCGCCAGATTGCTCGGCCAATTTGGTGGCTAAATGACCGGCAACGACCAAGGTTTCTTTGTTGGCGAGCGCCACACGCTTGCCGGCTTCGATGGCCGCGAAGGTCCCTTCCAGTCCGGCCCGTCCAACAATGGCTGAAACAATAATATCGGCTTCGCTATGGGCAGCCACTTCTTGGATGCCTGCCGTGCCAGTCAACAGCGTGGTGCAACTGGGAAGGTCCGACCAATTAAATGCTTCTGCAGCGGCTGCATCGCTAGCTACAACGAACTTTGGTTGGGTCTCGATGGCGGCCTTTAACAGGTCGTCGAGTCGCCCGTGAGCTGTCAGTGCAAAGGGAGTGAATGCCCCCTTACTGGCTCGAATGACATCCAGAGTGCTGCATCCGATGCTCCCGGTGGCTCCCAGGACGACGACGTTTTGGCTGGATTTCGAGGACGACGAGCTACGCATGGACCGCTTCTAAACAAGGGTGGCTTCTTAACTACGGATTGTTCCAGAATTTCCTCGTTCGCGAAAGATTACTGCGGAAAAGGATTTGTGGGGTCCTTAGAAGCGATTCCGGCTTCCTGGTATAACTGCCTTATTAATATAAATTTCCAGATGACCTATCCATAAACCCAAGCAGTTCACGACCTTTTGGCATGATTGTTACCATCGATGGCCCAGCTGGGGCAGGAAAAAGTAGCGTTTCCCGCCGCCTGGCAGATGAAATTGGATTCGAGTTTCTCGATACGGGGGCCATGTATCGGGCCATCGCTTTAAAGGGATTACGGGCCGAAGTTGATTGGGCCAATGTGGATCTTCTCGTTGAATACGCGAAATCGGCAACGATCGATCTATCGGGAAGAGCCGTAATTTTGGATGGGGAAGACGTATCGCACGCGATTCGGTCGCAACAGGTAACCGAAGTTACTCGCTACGCAGCGGGCAATATCGGGGTACGCGAGGAACTTGTCCGGCTGCAGCGAGAAATTGCCGCAGGAAAAGACATTGTCACCGAAGGTCGTGATCAAGGGACCCTCGTTTTTCCACAAGCCGAGTGCAAGATTTTTCTGACAGCTTCTCCCGAAGAACGGGCCCGCCGCCGCGTCGGCGATTTAGCTGCCCGAGGTGAATCGGCCGATTTTCAAGTGATTTTGCAGCGGCAAGCCAAGCGAGACGAAGAAGATATGCAGCGTGAGGTCGGTCCTCTTCTGAAAGCGGATGATGCGGTCGAGTTGATGACCGATGGCATGACGGAAGTCGAAGTCTTGCAGAAATTGGTAGGCATCGTGCAGCGGTACCAGCATGCGTGACGTCAAGAAGCGGCCGGCGCGGTCGTGGCCTCAAAAGGCCTTATATATCTTGCTACGCGTCACAGCGCGGATCTTCGCCGTGGGGTTTTATCGCGTTCGCGTCTTTGGCCGTGAAAACTGGCCCGCGGAAGGGGGGGCATTGGTTTGCTCGAATCATCAAGGCTTTTTAGACCCGGCGTTGGTAGGGCTTTGTTGCGATCGTCAACTGAACTTCTTGGCAAAGAAGTCTCTCTTTCGGTTTCCTTTGAAGACGTTCATGACGACGCTCAACGCGATTCCCGTGAACCGTGAAGGTACCGGACTCGATGGGCTAAAAGAAACACTCAAACGTCTGCGATCGGAAGAACTTGTGCTGATATTTCCTGAGGGAACTCGCAGCGAGACCGGTGAGATCGGCCAATTGAAGCCAGGTTTTATCGCGGTTGCCCGAAAGGGGAAGGTACCGATTGTTCCGGTGGTGTTCGACGGATCCTTTCAAGCGTGGCCGAAATGGCAATTATTACCCACTATTGGTGTGGTCCACGTAAAGATAAGCAACCCTATCAGTGCCTCAGAGATTTCCCAGATGTCTGACGACGAGTTGCTTTCATCACTTCAAGAGCGAATGCATACGATGTTTGATGAAGTTCATTACTCGCGAGCACGTTCAATGAACCCACGCGTCCACACCTCAGACAAGACGCAGTTTGCCTAAACCGACCTTTCTTTCGGTATTTTTCGGGAATCGCGGCATCCTACCCCACCATCTGTGGTTGATGGCAATTTGGGGATTTGATAGTTTTACGGGTTCTCGCTGAACCGATCGTTATAAAGGGTATATTGGTATGCCCTGCGCAAGTTCAATAGTCCCAGCATTTTTGCACTCGAATAGTCGCCTTGTGGGATCAGTCCCGCCGCCATTTTCCCTTATTTTGCGGCAGCTTTTATCTCCAGCGTCATCGAGCCCCGTGGTTCAAAAACTTTAAAGCATGGTCAATCGTAATCTCATTCGCAATCTCGAAAGTGACGACACTCTTCTAGCAGAAATTGATAGCTTGGCGTCCGGCACTGAGGACTCCTGGCTCGACTCGATCGAGTTGGAAGAATCGATCGAAATCAACAAAATCGTCGAGGGACGAATTCTTCGCATGGACGAAGAGTTTGTGCTCATCGACATCGGCGGCAAGAGCGAAGGTAGCGTTGCCCTCGACGAATGGGATGAAGACGAAGATCCGCCAGAAGTTGGGGCTGTTGTTCGTGTTCTCGTCGAAGACGTCGAAGATGAATTCGGCCGTACCGACGACCCGCACGGCATGGTTGCCCTGTCCAAGCGTAAGGCACGCAAGATCGACGACTGGGAACGGACGATGGAATCCATCGCCGAAGGTCAGGTCGTCAAAGGCGAAGTTACCCGCAAAATCAAGGGTGGTTTGCTCGTCGATATCGGCGTCAATGTGTTTCTGCCGGCCAGCCAAGTCGATATTCGCCGTCCGCACGACATTGCCGACTACATCGGCAAGGTGGTCGAGTGCGAAGTCCTTAAAATTGACGCTGAACGCCGCAACATCGTCGTCAGTCGCCGTTCGCTCATCGAACGTAAGCGTAAGAGCGATCGCGAATCGTTGCTCAAGGAACTGGAAGTCGGTCAAACCCGCAAGGGCGTCGTCAAGAACATCGCCGACTTCGGTGCGTTCGTCGACCTGGGCGGCATCGACGGTCTGCTTCACATCACCGATATGAGCTGGGGCCGAATTGGTCATCCGACCGAAATGGTCAACATCGACGACGAAATCGAAGTTCAGATCCTGAACATCGATCACGAACGCGAAAAGATCGCTCTCGGCTTGAAGCAATTGACCCCAAGTCCATGGGACGGTGTCGAAGAGAAGTACCCAGTTGGCGCTAAGGTCAAGGGTTCTGTCGTCAACGTCATGAGCTACGGTGCATTCGTCAAGCTCGAAGAAGGCATCGAAGGTCTGGTTCACATTTCCGAAATGTCGTGGACCAAGCGTATCAGCCACCCAAGCGAAATCGTCAACATCAACGACGAAATCGAAGTTGTGATCCTGGGCATCAACAAGGAGAAGCAAGAGATCTCCTTAGGTATGAAGCAAACCCAGTCCAATCCTTGGGAAAACATCAAGGACCGTTACCCGGTCGAATCGGTTGTCAAAGGCCGTGTTCGCAATCTCACCAACTACGGTGCGTTTGTCGAGCTCGAAGAAGGTATCGACGGTTTGCTGCACGTCTCGGACATGTCCTGGACTCGCAAGATCGGTCACCCGAGCGAAATGCTCGAAAAGGGCCAGGAAGTCGAGTGCAAGGTCCTCAGCATCGACGAAGAACGTCGTCGTATCGCACTGGGCCTGAAGCAGTTGGAATCGGATCCGTGGGCGACCACTATTCCCGAAAAATACCAGCCAAACCAGTTGGTTAAGGGTAAGGTCACCAAGATCACCAACTTTGGTGTCTTCGTCGGTCTAGAAGACGGGCTGGAAGGCTTGCTTCACATCAGCGAACTTTCGGACGATAAGGTAGAAAACCCCGAAAACGTCGTCAAAGTTGGCGAAGAGATCGAGGTCAAGATTCTGCGTGTCGATACGGAAGATCGTAAGATCGGCCTGTCTCGCAAGCGCGTCCAATGGGCGGAAGACGAAGCTCCTGAAGGTGCCGATGGTGGCGGCGATGGCCGAAGCGGTGCTCCATCCTCAAACGAGCTCAAGGGCGGTCTGGGTTCCAGCGGTCCAATGTTCTCGATGCCTTCGGAAGAAGAGGAAGCTGCTGCTGCTGAAAAAGCTGCCGAAGCAACTTCTGAGGAAACCTCTGAAGAGAGTTCCGAGGAAAGTAGCGAAGAAAGTGTTGAAGAGAGCAGCGAAGAGAAAAACTAACACGCTGCCTGCTTCAAATCGATCGAAATCCCAAAAGCCCCGAAGGAAACTTCGGGGCTTTTTTCGTAGTGTCTGCTGCGTGGGCAGAGTAAGTAGTGAATCCTTCTGTGGATGTGGAACCCACCTGTCTGCCACGGATTGGGGGTGATAACGCATAGCAGCGTTCGCACTGCGGACCCTATAACCGCGACTGTCTGCATAATCGGTTTTCGCCATGCTTCTCTTTCCAATCGCGTGGCCATTCTGTGTGCATCCCGCACAACCGGAGCTTCCCGCGCATTGCTGACCGTTTGGCTACGCATCAAAGAAAGTGATAGCACATGGACGATAGCAGTGATGTGACAGCGTGAAAGATTTCCCCCCGCCACGTATCGAAAGCATTGAAGCAACCATGGCCACGAAGACCAAACGGAGTGAAACGGAGTTCGACGATTTCGAATCCGTGCAAAGCCCACTCGAAACCTACTTACGTGAAATCAACGAGACTGCTCTCCTCTCTGCTAAGGAAGAGCGGGAACTTGCTACGGCCATCGGCAATGGAGACGTCGCCGCTCGAGATCGTATGGTCCGCGCGAATCTCAGGTTGGTCGTCAACATTGCCCGTGGTTACACTGGCAAAGGTTTGGGTCTGCAGGATCTCATCGAAGAAGGCAACCTCGGCCTCTTGCGTGCGGTCGAAGGGTTTGACCCGGCGATGGGAACTCGCTTCAGCACTTACGCCAGTTACTGGATCAAGCAGTCCATCAAACGGGCTTTGATCAACTGTGCTAAGACGATCCGCATCCCGGCTTACATGGTCGAACTTCTTTCGAAATGGCGTCGGGCAACCAATCGTCTGACCGAAGAACTTGGTCGCACGCCAACTCCTGAAGAAATCGCTCGTGTGCTCGGTTTGCAGAAGAAAAAACTGCCGATCATCAAGAAGGCGATCCGCATCTATAACAGCACTCCCCAGACCGATCAGGCAGACAACGGCTGGTCGTTGGGCGAGATGGTCACCGACGAGCGGCTTAAGAACCCGGAAGAGGAATTAGTCGAACACGACGACCTGAAGCACGTTCGCGAAATGCTGAAGACGATGGACGGCCGCGAGTCGACCGTCTTGAAGATGCGTTTCGGCCTGCATGGCGAAGAGCCGCACACGCTGAAAGAAATCGGCGAAAAGCTGGGCCTTACCCGTGAACGCGTCCGCCAGATTGAAACCGAAGCACTGAATCGTCTGGCCGAAGGGCTGCAAGATCCACGCGAACGCATGCTAGAAGGCCCGATCCGTCGCCGAACACGTCGATAGATCGAAGGAAGAGAAACAACCACGGATTACACGGATATTACGGATGGGATGCAGAGCCGTCCAAGACGGCTTCCCCTTATCCACGTAATCCGTGGTTAAAAGCTCTTCTTTGCGACAGCTGTGTGCTCTATGGCTAGTTTCCTTCTTCTGCCCATTCTTCCCGCGATGGCAGAATCCCCGTATATTCAGCACCTGAAGCGAAACGAATCTCAAGTGCTTTTTTAATAGCTGGAGAGAGCAGCATGTCGGAAATTGATCTCAAAGCATACATCCGCGATATCCCTGACTTCCCGAAGCCTGGGATCTTATTTCGCGATATTACGCCGCTGCTGGCCAATCCGCATGCGTTCAATGAAGCCATCGATCAGATGGCCGCTCATTGCGAAGGAAAAAAGATCGACGCGATCGTTGCTGCCGAAGCACGCGGATTTATTTTCGCCGCCCCATTAGCGCTGAAGCTCAACTGCGGGTTCGTTCCGGTTCGTAAGCCAGGGAAGCTTCCTTTCGACACCCATGCGTTTCACTACGAGCTGGAATACGGCAGCGACACGCTCGAAATTCATATCGACGGCGTGCAGCCAGGGCAAAACGTCTTGATGGTGGATGACCTCTTGGCGACCGGAGGCACGATGAAGGCCTGTTGCAACCTGGTCAAAAGATCGGAGCCACCGTTGCCGGCTGCTGTTTCCTGATTCATCTGAAAGCATTGGAAGGGGAACAGCGAATTGCCCCGTTCGAGTCGTTCAGTCTGATCGAGTACTAAGCGACTCCAGCATTGGTTGCCGCCGTTCGTAAAGCGGGCTCTACCAGGTTACCTGGCCAAACGAATTCCGGTGAACTGCCAGCGGGCTTCCGGCGGAAAGAAATTGCGGTAGGTCCTGCGGATGTGACTTCGGGAGGTGGCGCAAGATCCGCCTCGCAAGACATACTGCTGACACATGAACTTGCCGTTGTATTCGCCAATGGCACCTTCAGGCGGTTTGAAGCCGGGGTAGGGGGCGTAGGAACTGGTAGTCCACTCCCAGGCATCACCCAGCATCTGACGCAGACCTTCTGATTCCTGCGTCGGGGCAGGGTGGAAGTTGTGTGATTCCGCGAAATTCCCTTCGACGGGAACTAATCGGCTGGCCGTTTCCCACTCGAACTCAGTCGGCAATCGACTCCCTTGCCATCGCGCGAATGCGTCGGCCTCGAAGTAGCTGATATGAGTCACCGGGCTGGCCTCGTTCAAGGGGCGAAGACCGCTCAATGTGAACTCGTGCCACGTTTCGTTTTGACGGATCCAATAGAGCGGTGCATCCCATTGTTCGCTTTGGACGGTGTTCCAACCGAGGGAAAGCCACAGTTCGGGCCGTTGGTAGGCTCCGTCTTCCAGGAACTGGCGATACTCACTGTTGGTGACTAACCGTCCAGCAATTTCCAGTGCGGGGATCAAGGCCTCGTGATGCGGAGATTCGTTGTCGTAAGCGAAGTCCGCTGCTTCGTGGCCAATCTCAACGAGCCCGCCATCCACTTCGTGCCACGTTTGCGATGTTGTTTTACCGGTCGGTTGCTCGACATCGGTATCGTAAGCTGGGTAGAACGGATTCTGAGCTAACGCGTGCTTTAGATCGGTTAACATCAACTCTTGATGTTGTTGTTCGTGGTGAAGCCCTAACTCGACCAGTGGAGCGATTTGCATTGCTTCTTCCGGAGTAGCTTCCAGTAGAAGTTGCCCCATACGGTTGTCAATTTCCCGCCGGTAGATCATCACTTCGGCCACGGTCGGGCGGGTGAGTAGCCCGCGTTTGGATCGTGGGAACTGCTCACCGATGCCGTTGTAGTATGAGTTAAAGAGATACTCGTACATTGGGTCGAGAGGCTCGTAATCTTTGGCAAACGGCTTCAAGATAAACGTTTCAAAGAACCACGTGGTATGTGCTAGGTGCCAACGGATAGGACTGGCATCCGGCATCGACTGCACCACGAAGTCTTCAATCTCAAGTGGTTCACAAAGCCCGTCTGTAAATCCACGGATGGATTCGTACTTGGACAGCAAGAGAGCACATCGTGTCGAAAGGTCAGACGGAATAGTGGCCATTTAGGATTCCTCGAACTTAAGTGGCAGTCACACGAGTGCTTAAAGAACAACCAGATGAAGAACTGCGAAGTAATCGTTTTCGTCCGTCCACCAGCGTCTGAGCGTCCATCCTGCTTCCGCAGCCAACTGGGCGAATCCGTCGACGGTATATTTGTGCGAGTACTCGGTATGGATGAGTTCGCCTGCTTCGACTTCAACCGTTTGGCCGTCTAATTGAATGGTTTGGTCGATTCGACTGCGAAGATAGATCTCGATGCGGCCCGCTTCTTCATTGTAAAACGCATGATGTTCAAACGCGTCGACATCAATAGTCGCCCCGAGTTCGTTTCGCATGCGATGCAAGAGATTCAGATTGAACTGGGCCGTGACCCCTTGGGTGTCGTTGTACGCTCGTTCCAGGGTTTCTCGATCTTTTCTCAGGTCGACACCAATCAAGAGCCCTCCCTGTTCGCCGCACATATGGGCGATGCTTTCCAGTAATTGCTTGGCTTGATTCGGCTGAAAGTTGCCAATCGTCGACCCAGGGAAATAGACCGCATCGTGACTTGGGCGTCGTTTTGGATTGGGCAAAGAGAACGGTTTGGTGAAGTCGGCACAAACCGGCAAAACTTCAATTTGAGGATAGTCTCCAGAGATTTGACCGGCCGACTCGTAAAGGTGCTCTCGAGAAATGTCGACGGGAACATAGGCCACCGGCTGGATCAAGTGATCTAACAGGTACCGCGTTTTTATACTGCTACCGCTGCCGAATTCGACCAGCATCACCCCTTTTCCCAGGCAATTGCCCATCTCGTCTGCGTGCCGCTGCATGATGGCTGTTTCAGTGCGTGTGAGATAGTAATCTTCCGTCTCACATATTTGGTCGAACAGTTGTGATCCACGCTGGTCATAAAAATATTTGCATGGCAGTTGTTTAGGCGTCTGATTCAAGCCTGCTATGGAGTCGTTGAGAAATCGCTCGCTGGCAAGTTGATTCATGGATTGTTGGGCTATCGGATTTATTGAGGAATTGGAGAGGATCATGGGGGTGTCCCGAAGTAGGAAGCCGGGTAGCAATCATAAGTTACTATCCTGGATGCAATTCCCGCGCCGAGGTTGCGTTCCTATTGTCACTTCTTAGACGTCTGCTTCCGTACGCTGTGCTACCTTCGCCATGGTAATTATGCTTTCGCCTTGGCCGTTTTCCGTTCAGGGTCTTCAACTGCTTGTGAATGTTCAAGGAATTATTCCCATGGAACCCGCTGAGAAGATGGAAATTAGGGGTTGGGGACCAGCCTGACGGAATTGAAAACTCTCGAAGGAATGCTTGTCAAATGGATTTCCAAGTAAATGTATGTAAATGTGTAGATTCGACATCGGGCTGTGCAAATTCTGCACATCGCATAGGTCAATTTCGCGTCAGATAGCATCCAACTCTGCCAACACGTGCAGGTGGTCAATCTTTATCCAACCGCAATCAGAACTTAGCTCTCTTTGTGCGTTCCCTTACTTGTGTCTTATGGGATGGCTTCTGCTCTTTGCCGAGGTCTAGAAGTTTCGCAGCGGTACTTGTGGATCTGTTAGAGAAATCCAAATCAAACTTTGGCACAACTCGTGCATTTAGGTTGGGCTATCGCGCTTGCCGTGATAGCAACACCAACACCACAGGCCCGCTCCATGAACTTGATCTCAGATTGGAACCAAGCAATTGCGCTCAAAGCGATCCAAGATTTGGATGCGCGATCGTTGATCTTTTTAACGTTAATTATGGTAGTGGCCTGTTTGCCAATACACGCAGCTTGGGCGGAACCGACCGCATCAAAGAAAGAATCAGACACGGTTTCGTCCCATTCAGATGCCATCTTCGACGCTATGGTTCTCAAAGCCAAGGCGAACTCTTCAAAGCCTTACGAATCTTCGCGTGAGCTTCCAGAAGATCTTAATAGCCTGAATTACGATACCTACCGTCTAATCGCTTTCGAGCACGAAAAGTCGATCTGGAAGCAAGATGCTTCGCCGTTCTGGTTGGAACTGTTTCACCGCGGCTATATCTTCCGTGACGAAGTTCAAGTTTCGCTATTACCAGAGAATGCCAAAACGGCTGAGCAGACGCAGTGGATGGAGTTTGATAAGGCTCTGTTTCAATATCGGGGTGAATTGGCTGGACTCGATCCACCCAAGGATCTCGGATACTCCGGGGTCAAGGTAATTGGCAAGTTTCCTTCTTCAGAGCATCCTCTCGAAATTGCTTCGTTCCTCGGAGCGAGCTATTTCCGAGCCATATCGCCGGGGCAGTTTTACGGAACGAGTGCCCGGGGGTTAGCCATTGATATTGGTCTTGCTAAGACGGAAGAGTTTCCAGTCTTTCGTGAATTTTGGATCGAGCAACCTCGGCAAGATGCCAAACAGTTAAAGCTGTGGGCCTTATTGGATAGCCCCAGTGTGAGCGGCGCCTACGCTTTGGTCATTCATCCTGACGAGACTATGACAATCGACGTGAAAGCGACCTTATTCTTTCGCAGCGTTCCCGAGAAAATCGGGCTTGCTCCTTTAACCAGCATGTTTATGTGGGGTATGGGAAAGCAAGGGCCGGATAACGATCCTCGCCCGCGTGTTCACGACGCCGACAGTCTTCTCATTCAAAAGGGTGACAACCGCTGGATCCGCCGTTCGCTCAACCGCTTGGACTTTCCATCCCTTAGTAACTACGACGCGCAAGAGCTACATGGCTTCGGTCTCATGCAGGCTGAACGATCTACTGCTCGTTATAACGATGACGAGGCCAAGTATCATCTGCGCCCTAGTGTTTGGATTACCCCTAAAACACCTTGGAAAGATGGTGCTGTCCAGTTGCTCGAACTTCCGTCAGAGCATGAAGGTATCGATAACATCGGTGCCTACTGGATGCCAAAACAACCGATTGAGATTGGCAAGCCAGTCGATCTCGAGTACCAAATTGCCTTTCTCGATCAGGTACCCAAGCAGCATTCGCTGGCGAAGGTGACTGATTTCCGAGTGGATCGCTCGGATAAGTCCTCACTTAGTCTCACCGTCGTTTATCAGGGCGACAACATTTCCAAATTCTCTACGGAACGCCAGTTGCAAGCCTTTATTGATGTGCAACGCGGTAAAGCAGTGAACGTCGTCGTCCGACGAACTGCATTGAATACCGTAGAAGTATCGTGCAACCTGATTCCAGATTCACCGTACGCTATGGAGATGGAAGTTTACCTCACTGACGAGGCTGAACTCTTCTCTGAATCGTGGAGATATTTATGTCCCATTTAAGTTCAACAACCGATGTCGGAGCCGTATTTGACTCGTTCGGCACGGACACCCTGGGCACGGTTTTCCCGAATGCTCGGACGCTGCACGACGTCATACCCGACGCCGACGTTCGCGCTGCCAAGCTTGTCGTGTCCGACTATCTCCGCGACTTAGGTGTTGCCGATACCGACTTTATCGCTGCCGAAAGTAAGCGAATTGTCAACGACGCAATGGAGCAAATGGCGACCGATCCGAAAGCAAATGGTAAGCGACTACGTAAGGTCGCGATTCGCTTGACGGTAAAGAAGCTCGCCAAGTGGGTTCACGCCATTGAAGTCGAGAACGATGCAACCGATCATCCGATTCCAGCGGGCATAATCGGAGCCCATTTGCCTGAGCTGCTGAACCAGCACCCGGAAGGATTCTTGAGTGAATCCCCTTCGGAGTCGTTTGTGGCGAACGCAAAATCGAAGCGCAAGGCCGTCGTTCCGCATTCAAAACCGAAAGAAATGACCAAGCAGCAGTTATCGCTGCTGCCGCGTTGGGGTAATCATCTGGCCGAGATGTTCGGCTTGAAAGGTATCGAAAAAACAAAGCCCGGTCAGTCTTCAAAATCAGAAGAAAGCAATGATTGTTCTTTCTTCAGTTGCTTCAACATAACACGAAGCCTGTTGGGGTTTCTGACAGTCCTGACTACAGGCACTGCGGCGGCCGTGTACTGGGAGACGGTAGCTAATACTGGTTTCTTCCAATATCCGCTAGTAGCCCTGTTCGTGCTGCTCTTCTTTTGGATCGCGTTCAGTTTCTGGACCGCCACGATGGGACTCGCCTCGATTTTGTTTTCCAGCAAACAGAAAGAGACGCTTAGCCCCGAAGACCCGGCATACTTGGAAGGGCTTCCGCGAAGCGCGATTCTGATGCCGATCTACAACGAAGACACTACCTGTGTGATGTCGAACCTTAAAGCAGTCGCTCAGTCGCTCAGTTCGATTGGTGCTGCAGAAAAGTTCGATTTGTTCATACTTTCGGATACCACTAATCCCGATATTTGGCTGGAAGAAGAACGAGCATGGGCCAAGTTGGTGATCGACCTGCCCGACGATTGCCGTGTGTTCTATCGACATCGCCCTAAAAACATCAGCCGAAAAGCGGGCAACATCGCCGATTTCTGCCAACGCTGGGGTGAGCACTACCCATTCATGACGGTGCTTGATGCCGACAGTGTGATGGCCGGGGAAACATTGGTCGAAATGGTTCGCCGTATGGTGAACGATTCCAAGATCGGTATCCTGCAGGTTCCTCCAACTCCCGTAAATCGGCAATCGTTTTTTGCTCGAACTCAGCAGTTTGCTGCTCAAGTTTACGGTCGCGTCTTTCTCGAAGGGTTTGCTCTTTGGTCGGAATGCGATGGTAACTACTGGGGACACAACGCCATCATCCGGATCCAGCCCTTTATGGAGCATTGCGATCTCCCCGTGTTGCCAGGCAGCGGTCCCTTGGGTGGTGAGATCCTCAGCCACGACTTCGTAGAAGCAGCACTAATGCGACGAGCTGGTTGGAAGATCTGCCTCGCCCATGACCTGCAAGGCAGTTATGAAGAATGTCCTACGACCATGCTTGATTACGCCCAGCGAGACCAACGCTGGTGTCAGGGCAACATGCAGCACATGGGCTTGTTGTTGGCCGACGGTTTTCACCCTGCCAGTCGTCTGCACTTGAGCATGGGTGTCATGAGTTACCTGGCTTCACCGCTTTGGCTCGTGTTTCTCTCGCTTTCGTTGGTCGCTGCGCTTCTCAGCGGTGGTGCCGAAGGTAGTACTATTCTCGGAGCGATGGCGGGCGGATTGTTCGCGGCGACCATGGGAATGTTATTGTTGCCAAAAGCTTACGGACTCATTGCGATGCACCTTCGTCCGCAACCGAAGGATACGCCTGAGATACGTAGGCGAGCCTGGCTCAGCGTTCTTTTGGAAACAGGAATCGCCATTCTGATCGCCCCGATCATGATGTTGCTGCATAGCCAGTTCGTCCTTGCGACCCTGCGTGGTAAGAAGGTGAAATGGAATGCTCAGCAGCGCGACGATACTGGGGTCACGCTCAGTGATGCGATCATGATGCACTGGGCCCATACGTTGATTGGTTTGATCGTGACTGTTGGGCTTGTCCTTACCGTCCCGGCGTTCCTCTTCTGGCTCGCACCGGTATTAATAGGACTTGTCTTCTCGGTGCCTTTATCGATGCTTTTGGGGAGCCTCGAAATTGGTCGAAAGCTGAAAGCAAGTAACCTGTTAGTGATTAACGAAGAGGTCGAAAGTCCAGAAGTCTTGGTGGCACAAAAGAAGGCCATGGCCAAAGGCTTTCGAGATAAGCATATGTCGCCTAATGTCGATCCATTCCAGTTGGTGCTGGAAGATCCGGCGTATCTTGTCTTGCATTTGGGCATCTTGCGAACGGCCGATCGAGAGATTCCAGTCTTCCGCGATCAACTGATGGAAATTCAGTCGATGATCAAGAAGGACGGGCTCAAATCGCTGTCTCCACAAATACGATTCCAGGTCCAAAATAATCGATATGCGATGGAGCAACTGCACATCCAAGTGCGAGCCCAACGCATACCAAAATCGGCTCTGGCTTACCGTTAATAACGGATTGACGATTCAACCATCTCAGGTGTCATGCCCACGTTCGCGTGGGCATGCATCGTTTCTTGCCCAATACGATCTAGAAGATGGATGCGAGGATTTACCTTGTAGCTGGAGGATGGATCTCCTCGCAAGATGCTATTGGTAGACAAACACTCCGCTCGAAATTGCTCGGCGACTGCCGTGGTATAAGGCAAATAGATGACCACATTCTGGCGACGCTCGAAGCAGGCAATCTGCGTCGAGCGAACAACGTCGTATTGATTTATGGGGAAGTCCAAGAGGAGCTTACTTCGAAATAAGATCGAATGGGAATTCGTTTTCACCGTCGGGCGTTACCAAAGCACTCAGCTCCGTTTTTCGGTTGTACTTAGACGGAATGTACATTTCTCCCATCTGCTCAGGCGTCCCGTTCGAGTTGTCGAATTTGCCCGGCAGTAATCGCGAGGCCGTAATCGTTACGTCAGACGGTCCTTCTTTCACTTCTAGCTCGTAGGACCCATCGACGATTTCAGCCGAAAATGCCTGGCCGTCTCCTTCGCTTTGACGGAATAAAATGCGTCCTGTTTCAATCGGTTTACCGTCGAAAGTTACGGTGCCTTTGACGGGATGCATACCGGGAGCAGACGAGTTTGAACCACAACCGAGGGATCCAAAAATCAGGCAAACGACGAGCGCAAGATTTCTTCTCATGCTTCCTTCCTTACGGACGTGTTTTTTTGGTTTGAACTTGGGCGAAAGCGTGGCCCGTGCGGCTTTATGGCGGCATGGGCCATTTTTCCAGATGTGATTCTTTAGAGAACGCAGATTAGTATTCGCCGATCACCTGACCGTCGTTGCGGATACCAAGTTTCAGCCACGCTTGGCGATTAATCGTGCTGGTGAAGAAGTGGACCGATCCGTCCACCATCACAGCATTTACGCCGCCGGTGTGGTAGCTGCGAGCAAAGTTCCAGCGACCGGAAAGCCCATCTGCATTGCCGTTTTCGCAAGGGGCATCACTCGGTGCACCTGGCACGGACGTTGCCGAACAGGAATAAACTCGATCCGGCACACTCGAATTCGGAGTTTCGGCGACAGAGAAGCCAAACGACCCATGAGGAGCACCACCCCAGTAGCCGCCAAGTTCACCGAAAGCAGCTACATTGCTTCTGCGGACGATTCCTTCTGAGGCCATAAGCGTATTGCTCGAGCCATCGACGCAATCTCGGAAGGTTGTTTTCGATTCGCGGTAGAACATTCCGCCTGGCTCGGTGCCCGTCAGATTCCCATCGGTGACGTTAATGGTCACAGGGTTTGTTGACGTGTCGATGGAGTAGGTCCCAGGCCCAGCCGAAAGGCCGAAGTTACCTTGGAAACCAATCGAGTCACCACCTCCACCATGGCCTGGCGAGTTGGGATCGGAAGGACATGTCAGCGTGGGGACCTCGGCCTTCTTGATATCGCTTACGACATGCATAACGTATTCACCTGGGTCTGCTTCATAGGCATCAGAAAGAGCCTTTTGCTCCAGGAAGGGAAGTATACGGTGATACCATGTATCACGCCGATGGGTGTTTCCTGAGACCTCGGTTTGGTGCCCGTAGGGGAACTTTCCGAACGTGCTTTCGTAGTTGTGCATGGCTAGGCCAAGTTGCTTCATGTGGTTTACGCACTGAGCGCGTCGCGCTGCTTCGCGGGCCTGCTGCACCGCTGGCAGCAGTAAGGCAATCAGTACACCGATGATGGCAATCACGACCAAGAGTTCGACTAAGGTGAATCCCGCACGGGACTCCATTTTGTGATTCATAACAAACGTAATCCTGAAAGTAGGGTATTAAAAAGGACGTTGTACGTAATGAAATTTGCCGAGTTCGTTTCCCTGAAAGTGGGGAAGGGAAACGCATGATAGGATTACGCTTTACAGCTCAGGCACACGTGATGCCAATTGCAATGCGTTATTTGGGCAATACTCATACTTGAAGGTCGTTAGTGAGGTAACTTCTTCAGGAAAACGGCCTGTTATGGAAAGAAAGTCGCACGTGATATCATCGGAGAAAACTTAAAACAAAAGGGTTACCCCCAGCTGTAATGGATCTTGAAAAACCACCACTTTGTGGTTGTGCTAAGAAATTCAGCGAAGAGCGTAAGGCTTGTGCGGCGTCAAATTACACCAATGTCTTCGTTCCACAATTGTGGGTGCGCCGCGATGAAATTATCCATCAACTTTATGCACTCAGCATCGTCCAGAATGACTAGTTCTACGCCGCGCTTCCGCAAATACGACTCAGGGCCTTGGAAGGTCTGATTCTCGCCAATGACGATCTTGGGAATTTTGTACAGCAGTGCCGTGCCGCTACACATGTCGCAGGGAGATAGGGTCGTGTAGAGAACCGAGTTTCGATACTCCCTCGGCGTCAGTCGGCCTGCTTCTTCCAGGCAGTGCATCTCGGCGTGAAGGATTGCACTTCCTTTCTGAACACGGTGGTTGTGTCCCCGGCTACGCAACTTTCCGTCGACTACAAGCGCGGAGCCGATCGGAATGCCTCCCTCCAACAGGCCTTTTTGGGCCTCCTCGATCGCCACCTGAAAAAATG
The DNA here is from genome assembly GCF_013618625.1 of Bremerella alba. Lineage (NCBI taxonomy): Bacteria > Pseudomonadati > Planctomycetota > Planctomycetia > Pirellulales > Pirellulaceae > Bremerella > Bremerella alba. The sequence goes on from NZ_JABRWO010000016.1 coordinate 85,341, forward strand.
GATCCATGGTAAGCTCCTGAGTTGAATCTTTGATTTGCGGTATTTTATCGCACTTTCACGCATGCTGCTTGAGAGAGGGTAATGACTCGGGATAGCATGGTAGTCGCAATTATTTTTCTGCGGAGAGATCGATCCGGCTCTACCATTTCATTTTCATCGAGCTGGCTACCCGATATCTAGGGGGCAGCTTGAACGGCCAGCGAGGTCTGAAATGCGCGGAAAACCGATATCCGTATGAAGAAGTCATGTAGACCGGGAGTTCGATGATTTGGCCCCTAGACCCGTCGACGCACCTGGGGTAGCTTCGCTCTACATTGTTTCCTAAAAATCTCGCAGAGTGCGAAAGGCAATCAGCACGATGAAAAGCATACTCGTGGCACAAAGTTTCGTTTGGATCGGAGTTATTCTCTTGGGAGGTGTCAGTGCCCAGGAGAAGCCGGTGAGTGACACTCCCAATTTGGTGCATGATCGTCATATGCACCATCACAATCATCACCACGAAACGGAACAACCGACGGAGAAGCGATTTTTCACTACACGTTCTAGTCAGGTGATGTTGCCGCTTCCCAACGAGCAAGACGCTTTCGTGTTCGCCGTTTTCGGCGATCGAACGGGTGGCCCCAAGGAAGGTGTTAACGTGCTCGCCGACGCCGTGAGAGATGTCAATTTAATTGAGCCAGACTTGGTGATGACTGTGGGTGACCTAATCAACGGTTACAACAGCACCGAGCAGTGGCTAGGGCAAATGCGTGAATTCAAAGCGATCATGAAAGAGTTGCTTTGCCCTTGGTTCCCGGTGGCTGGTAACCATGATGTTTATTGGCGTCCATTGGACGATCCGAAGATGCCGGAGGGACAGCACGATCAACATTACGAAATGCACTTTGGTCCGCTGTGGTACTCGTTCCAGCATAAAAAATGCAACTTCATTGTCATTTACTCGGACGAGGGTGATCCAGAGACCGGTGAAAAGAATTTTCGTAATGCCAAAGCCCAGAAGATCAGTGACGAGCAGTTGGCATTTCTCAAGCAAGCTCTCCAACGTGGCGAGAAGGATGATCATCAATTCATCTTTCTACATCATCCTCGTTGGCTGGGGGGCAATTATGGAAATGATTGGAAAGAACGCGTTCATCCACTGCTTAAGGAAGCAGGCAATGTGACCGCCGTTTTCGCTGGCCACATTCATTACATGCGGTATGACCCTCAGGACGGTATTGAATATGTCACCTTGGCCACCGTAGGTGGTGGGCAATCGAGCAAGGTGCCTGAGGCTGGCTACTTGCATCAGTACCACCTGGTCACCGTGCGTCCCAAGCAAGTTGCCATGGCTGCATTTCCTGTGGGTGAGGCGATGGATGTTCGCGAAATAACGGCCCAGTTACAGCAACAAGCGGTCAAACTGGCTAATCAGAAACCGAAAGTCTCGACCAAGCTCGCTCCGGCCGGGGATGATCTGCAAGAGGGAACGGTCACGACTGTGATCGAGAATCCGACCGACTATCCGATCGACTTCACCCTGACTCCTGCCAGCCGTGACTCGCGCTGGAGTCTCTCACCCAATCACACCCATGGCCACGTGAAACCAGGTGAGTCGCAGAAGTTCACCTTTAACGTGCGATACCGCGGCAAGATGAATGATGAATCGTATCAGGGAATCGAGTTGATCCTCGATCAGGACTTCTTGGCAAAGACCACACGCTATGCGATTCCACAGGTGCGAACGGTGGTTGAATTTTCCAAGCCGGAATAGCGGAGTAATCGCCTGAGAGTAGCTTAGAACTGCGACCTCCATCCGGCCATGATTCCAGATCACCAAAGCTCCAGTCATCTCTTGACTGGAGCTTCTTTTTTTATCAGAGAATCTTGATGTAATCGCTGGCGGTTCGCTTTTCATCAGATGAAATTCCGCTTAGACTAGCTCACCGAGTATCCACCCAGATGGGTGTAACAATCCCCTGGTTAAGATGGTGTTAATCCTCCTAACCCTCATAGCCGGAATTCCTTCAATCTGACCCGCGAATTTTGGATAGAAGCCCCGATGCCAGCCAGCTTTCTCAGTCGCTTTCTGAAACCGTTTTACACTCCAAAAAAGAAAGCTTCGTGTCTGGGCATTTGCTCGGGGCGCGTTAGTTCAGCGGAAACCCTTGAAGATCGCCGAATGCTTTCGGTGAACGTCAATACGGTCATACCGGAACCGCAGTTTGATCTAAATCAGCAATCGCTCCCGGCGAGTTTTGATCAAGGTGCAGTAGTCGATGGTGTTGTTTACTTCTCTGGCATATCGTTTGAACGACGTGGTGACGATTCGGCTATCTGGAGTTACGATCCAGCAGCAAACGACGGCGCTGGCGAAGTCCGGCAGCTTGAGTTGACTGGCGATACCCACGATTTGGAGATTGTTCGTTATATCGATGCCTACGATGGTAAGCTCTACGTCCGCTCTTATAATGCGTCCAAAAATCATCTGCTGACAATCGATCCGACCACTTCTGTCGTCACCAAGATTGCCACGCTTAGTTCATCGATCAATTCGGACCATGTCACCTACGACGAGATGATCGTTCACGATGGAGATCTCTACTATCGTGATGGCAGTACCTCGGGCGGCATGGGAGTGTGGCGATATACGCCAGGTGTAGGAACGACTGAGGTTGCCAGTTTTCAGATGGGTGCCGGTGAGACCGCGCACGAGATGTTCTTAATTAACGACAAGATCTATCTCAATGTGATTGGTGCGAACAATAAATTCCAAATCTGGGAATATGATCCGGCCAACGAAGCAGCCGAAGTAACCAGTCTCGTATTCGAGACATCGACTGCCAACAATGATTCGCCAGAAATGGCCACTGCCAATGGCAAAATTTACTTCACTACCGAAGCTAATCGATCGCTTTGGGAAGTTGATCTTCAAGCTGATCCAACTCCCACAGGCACCCAGGTTGTCTATCTCCCTGATTTTACAAATTCGTCTACGACCGATATCCTCGATTTGGTAGCACTGAAAGGAAAGTTGTACTGGACTTCCTCGCAGCGCGGGAGTGTATCGTTCTGGCAATATGACCCCGAAAGTGGTGAAGACCCACTGAATCTTGGTCGTGATATTCTGCCTGGCAAATTCCCTTCCATTATTAATCTCTCGGCAGGGGAAGATTACCTGTATTTGTTAACCAGTCTTAGAAACAGATACTCGACAGGCGGCACTGCCTATAGCTTTCCAGGAGAAGCCATCCTTAAGTACGATCCCAGCCAACCACTTGCCGATTCCACCACAATTATTTCGGATATCGATTTGGGGTCAGGAAATTGGTACACCGAGAAAGCAGACGTCTTCGAAGTCGGTAACTCAATACTATTTCCTGGCCAAACAGACCATCTGCGATATGACACGCTCTTGCGGTATGACGCTGGCAATGAAGGAGAGCCTGGTCAGTTGACTGAGGTTCGACAGTCAATCGAGTTGAATGAAAGCTCGAACCCGCACGAATTGACCGTAATTGGTAAAACACTCTTCTTCACTGCCACCGATGGAATTCATGGCTACGAACTTTGGAAAGCGACGATCCAAGCAGATGGAAGCGTAACGAGTCCGGAAATGATCGCGGATCTCTATACCGGAGTAATTGGCTCAAATCCACAGAATCTCGCGGTGATCGATGGAGTTCTCTACTTCGATGCAGAGGATCAAGGCGTCGATTCACTGTATAGGTATAATCCCGAAGGAGACGAATTGACGCGGCTCGATAGTACTGGCCCGTATACCGAAGTGGTCACTATTGGTAATCGTCGGTATTACTTTTGGTTTGGCAGTCATGAGGTGTACCTGAATTACTACGAGGCAAGTTCCCCTGACTCGGCTGGGGAAATGACAGAAGTGCCAGATTTCCTCGTCGAACGAATCAATGGACAACCACACCATACGACGGCCATTGGCGACCAGGTCTATTTTGCTATTAAAAATGCGGTTACCGGGGATGAGGGAATTTACGTCTATGACACGACTGCCAATAACGGCATGAATTCTCCGAAGCGAATTGAACTTCCTAGCGGCGTCACGTATGCCAAACGCTTTATCGGGTTTAACGGAAAGGTTTACTTCCATGCAGCGAAAGAGATCGTTAACGGAGGACTTTTTGAATACAATCCGTCCGATGATTCGATACGCCAGATAACCGATTCTAACTCGGGGGATTCCTACTTTTACCCATCGCGATTGACCGTATTCAATGATCAGTTGTACTTTCGAGCACACGATGGCTCTTCAACGTTTCAATTGTGGAGGTTTGATCCGACAGTTAACGATGGATTAGGTGAAGTCCAGCTTGCTTTCGACTCACATATTTATTCTTGGACTTCGGGTTCTTATCACGATGAAGGAAGCCCTTTCCTGGTTCACGATGGTCGAATGTATGTCGATGCAGATTTTAATCGTGCGCGTGGGCTTAACATTCTCGTCTTTGAACCTGATGCAGATGATCGACCTCTTACGCTTACCGAATCGATTGCGAAGCCCCCGTCTTCCTATTTTGATTACGAGTACGTTGTCGCAGGCAATCACATTGTTACCAACATGTTCGGAGAAATTGAGGGCAGGGAACTCTATTCCATTCCCTTGATATCCGGAGAACTTCATGCCGAATTTCGCTATGCCGCGGATCCCAATGATATCGCTGGCACGGTTGAGAACAGTCCTTCCGATTCCACACCCACGTTTGGCGAGTGGGATTCTCACGTTGGCCAGATCTGGCTGACTGTTGGCCCGAACACCGTTGAACAGGTATTTGATCTCTCAGTGGAACTCGAGTGGGATACGCTTTGGTTCCTGGGACCAGAAGTCACTTCGCATCTTGGTACGGATGCCACGTCGATCAATCAAACCAACAGTGGTACTCGAACTTCAAGCGTCACCATTTCCGGTGTCGATCTGTCATCGTATGAAATCGGCGACCGGGTTCTCGTGGGAACCCTGGAATTCTCATTAGATCCAGATAAGTCCACGAATGTGCTGATCGATAACCCACTGCCAGTCCCGCGTCAGGGAGCCGCTTTGACAGGTGTGAAGAACAGCAGCACACGGCAGCCTGTGCTTTTTGACGACGAGCAAGGGAACCTTCAAATCACCCCTATGCAGTACGATGTCAACGACGACGACAGGGTTGGCATCGCGGACTTTGCAGAATTCATTCGCAACTACGGTAGACAGGCAGATGAGAGCTCACCGGAAGCATACCGATTTGACTACAATCGTGACGGTCGAGTCGGCATCGCTGATTTCGCGCTATTCATCACTTATTACGGGGATCGAAAGTTTCCGCTAGCCACACCAGCGGCTCGTAAGTCAATCGCCATAGAGATTGAACCGGACGTTGCCCCTTCTTTATCCGTTTCTAGCTACCAGTTGGAAGGTGAGCCGGATCCATCGATTTACTTGGGTACGATGTTGGTCCAGCCGAGTGAGTCTGCGATCGATAATGTGATCCACACGGAATTGAAACATGGAGTGGAATCGGTAGACGCGTTAGACTTGCCAGTGGATCCGTCTTGGGATGCCCAGATTGTTGACGCGGCGATGCAATCGGGCGAATTATCTTACGCCGCAACCAGTGACAAGAAATCGGGATTTAATCTCACGCTTTCCGCCGAGTTCGATCCCTACGATTCGATATGATGGCTTCTCTAAAGCTTTCGCTGATGGAAGTGAGTTCGTTTTGGAGATGACTAAAGGACAGCCATACCAATTGGGTTGGTAGCTTTCCACTTCCGTTAGCGCGGCAAGGTGAATAACGAATCGTTCCAGGGTGTCTAATTAAGCCTCGATCAAGACTTCTTGGCAATGTTCACACGCTATACGATTCCGCAGGTGCGAACGGTGGTTGAATTCAACGCAGTGACGAAGTAGTCACTTTGGAATAAAGAAAGAGGGCAATCACTCTGGATGTGCCTTGCCCTCTTTTGAGCAACCCTAGATGACATCTGATACTTTGATCTGCGTTTCCTACTTGGACTCGAGAGCGAAGTCGATCGTATTTGCCTTTTCTTCTACGGTTGCCTTTAGTTCCGAACGGCGGTTGTAACGTATCGGTAGTACTTCTTTGGGCATTGCGGTCGAGGGCATGCCTGGCCCATTGTGTTTCTCGGGCATTGTCAAGATTTTCACGGAGTGCTGTCCAACTTCCGCACCTTTCTGGGTGCGGATATAGACTAACTCGTAGTGTCCTTGCTCATCCGTCAGGCCATTGGATGGTCGCCCTCCGTTGATGGGGGAAAAGGTAATCATGGCATTGGGGTAGGCATGTCCATCAAGCGTTATCGTTCCCTCAACGGCCCCTACTCCATCGTAAGTTGTCTGGCCACATCCGACGGTTAACGCCAAGATTGAAAGCAGCGGCAATATTTGCCGCCACTGGTTTCGTGTCAGATTCATACGAGTCTCTCCTTCTTTGGATTGAATAATCCTTGATGGGGTTTATTTAGTACTCACCTACTACGGCACCGTCTTGTCGATGGCACAGCGCTGTAAGGGTTGCGAAATCAACCGTTTCACTTAGGAACCGAACCGAACCGTCGGTTAGCGTGACCATGACACCTCCTGGGTGAGCGGAGATTGGGGGGATGTTGCGGTAATAGTTGTCCAGGTTTCCCCAGCCACCTTCGGTAGCGATCGGATACCTGACGGTCGTCACATTTTCCGACCAGTCAGCATAGTTACCCCCTCCGCACCAAGCTCGACCCGCGTGTCCGCCACTTCGGCGTTTAATTTTGCTGCCGGTTGCATCGATAAAGAAGTCGCTTTGTTCCGACAAAATCATCGTATTGCTTGTTCCATCGAGGGCATTTTTAAAGCTCACGCCGCTACCCCCTTGGTCGTCGTGAGCAGCACTGGCAGGATAAATTGGAACGATCATGCCATTCACAATGCCTTCTCCATAAGCATTGGGGAAACTATCTTCGGTCGCAGGAACATCGACGGTACCGCCAAGCCAACTCGTTCCCATGATGCCAACATAGCTGGCGACTTGCAGCTCGATGTCACCATTAGAGGCCGTCGACTGGGTTTCCACTTCAGGAAGTGGACTCGAAGGGCATAAGAGACCCGCGACAACGAAACCATCGATCAAGTTTGCGTTGGGGTTTGGCCCGTCTTGCATGCTCCAGTCGCCAGAGAAAACAATCTGGTCGTATGCCGCCCCTTGTTCGATAAATGGCAATAAACGAACGAAGAAAGAGGGACCTCGCTGTTTGCTAGAACCAGAACCCGTATCGGGATGCTGATTGTAAGGAAGCTTGCCATAGGTATCGTGATAGTTATGCAGCGCAAGCCCTAGTTGTTTTTGGTGGTTGGAGCATTGCATACGGCGCGCGGCCTCACGAGCCTGTTGCACGGCAGGCAACAGAAGCGCGATTAAAACGCCAATAATGGCAATCACAACCAATAGTTCCACGAGCGTAAACCCGCGTTGGCGAGAAAGGTGAGGACTTAGAGACATGGACGAAATTCTTTCAATGGTGTGGTAAAATTAGTGCGATACCGGGCTGGATCGTTAGGACTCATCCCGCAGTCATGTGAATATCGTGAGCATGCCTGTTTCGTTAGCGACTTGATTACGGAATTAACACAATCTGAACTAAACCTCCCGTAATGGGTGGCCTTCAGTTCGGTGAGAACCCTGTTTCTCAATAAACTGCCGAGCAAATGACCGATAAAGAGCACGATCGAAACTCAACCACCCAATTGACCGCGCGCGACTCTCGGGAATTGCTAACGCGTAGCTGGATGAAAGCGCAGCCGTCCGTTTTTGCTTTTGTCATTGCTTCGACCCCCCAATTTTCGGATGCAGAGGACCTATTACAGGAAGTTGCGGCCGAAGTCGCCATTCGATTTGACGAGTACGACCCGAAGCGGCCTTTTCTGCCATGGGCGTTGTGGGTAGCAAAAATCAAGATTGCTGATTTTTATCGTTTGAAGAAACGTGAACGTCTCGTCTTTGCAGGAGAAGCGATCGATGCCCTAGCTGCCGCGTGTACCCGCGTGCAAAGCTTGATGTCGGAAGAGCAGGGGGCTCTTGAACATTGCTTGAAGGAAACAACGGGGCGTACGCGACAGCTTCTGCTGCTTCGTTACGCGGAAGATTTGAAGCCGCGACAGATCGCCAAGCGCCTGAGCATGTCGGCCGCAGCGGTTCGCGTTACTCTATCAAGGGCTCGGTCTGCTCTTGGTAAATGTGTAGAGCAGCGGTTGGGAAGGAAGACTTCCTGACATGGAATCTCACGAAGCAATGAACTTGGTCGATGCTCACCTCGATGGCGAAGTCCTTACCGAGGCACAAGCTTCCGCGCTTAGCGATTGGATTAAAGAAGACCCGCAACAAGCCGACGACGTGTTTCGGCGAATTTTTCTGCATACTTATCTGCGGCGACGCGTCCAAAGTCTGGAGCTCGAATCGACCGAGTCGGTTCCTCTCGAAATAGGCAGTGAATATCAAGAACAGCAGCCAGGCGATGGATCTATCTGGGTTCGCTTTGGTTGGCGTTCGATCGGTTTCACAATCGCTATCGTTGCCGCAGTCGGCCTCATCTTGGGTGGGCTTTCTTTCTGGCAACGTACGTCAACGGCTAAAGCTTCCCATCCTTTTATCTATGAATCGTTCGACTACCCAGGCTTTGATTACGAAGGCTTTGGATTTCCGGCTGTTCCCGATTTTATTCCGGACGAAGTTTGGCCGACGGAGGGAGGATTATCCGGGCTTAAAAAAGGCACCGGCTTCAGCGGTCCTTGGAAGGAGGAGGGAAATTTAGTTTCTGTGATCGAGGCCGATCCGATGTCGCATCCCTTGGGAAAGGTCGATCTGCGGCAGTTTGCGAGATTAGGTTATATCGATTCCCAAGGGCTTGCTTTAAAGACTCTGGGCAATCAACTACGCACAAGTGCCGGTGATGGTTCTCATGCATCGCGAAAGCTTGATATCTCAGCTGCCCCGGAAAATCTCCGAGATGGAGATCAGCTTGGCGCGGATGGTAGTAAGATCTGGCTCAGCTTTCTTGCTCAATCGTATGATGGAGCTGGCGAGCACCGCTACGCAGTTCTAGAACTTGGATCGGAATCGGCAGGAGTTCGTTTTGGGAAGCTTAATTCCAATCCCAACGGAAACTGGGGTGTCGCTGGCATGTTAAATGGGCAAGAAGTAAATACTCGAGTCGCCCAAAAATCCTCTGGAGAAAGCGTCTTTGTAGTGATCTGCCTTGAATTTCGGCCAGGCATGGAACTAGCCACCGTCTGGCTGGACCCGGACTTGGACGAAACACCAACCGATCAAACCGCCATGTGCCAGATTCAAGTCCCCGATTTTCGATTCGACAGTCTATCGATCAAAGGGCGTTACTCTACCGATTTCGACGAAATCCGCCTTGGACAATCGTTCTTTGACGTCGCCCCAACGGTAGATATGTAATTAGCCTCGTATGCTTTGGCAGGGTTCTGTTCTACGGCCTTTCGGTCCCATGTAGCGGAATGCTAAGTGGGCGCGACTTGACCAGGGCATACCAAGGTGGCTGGCCTTGATCGTTGAATACGGATTCACCATGAATACTAGATAGATGCAGGCAAAGGTTTGTATCACAAACACCGTATACGCGCACGAAAAAAAACCTCTTCGAGCGAAT
>NZ_JABRWO010000017.1 GCF_013618625.1 Bremerella alba
CAAAGAGGAAGACTATGAAGCATTTCTTCGCGTGCTGGGCGAAGGGCTGCGGCGTTACCCGGTCGAGCTCTTCGCACTGACGTTGATGCCCAATCATTGGCATTTGATCCTTCGACCCGAGCAAGACGGCATGATGGGGCGGATGCTCCGCTGGGTCACGGCCACGCACACGCAGCGTTACCACGCTCATTATCAAACGACGGGCGAGGGGCATTTGTACCAGTCTCGGTTCAAGAGCTTTCCAATTGCCGACGACAAACACTTCTTGGTAGTCTGTCGTTATGTCGAGCGGAACCCGCTTCGGGCCAGCCTGGTCAAGCGAGCCGAAGACTGGCGTTGGAGTTCACTGTGGCGTTGGACGAACAAAGCCGATCGGGAGCCCCGGCTGCTTTCTCCCTGGCCAATTGCTCGAACGCCCCACTGGCTCCAACGTGTGAACGAATCACTTAGCGAGAAAGAGCTCGGCGCGCTCCGCCAATGCGTCAGCCGCGGCCGACCCTATGGCAATCAAGAATGGACACAAGCCGAGGCCCAGCGTTCCGGCTTGAGTTACACCCTCCGCCCCCGCGGGCGGCCGCGTAAGAGTAGTTAGAGAAAAAGAACCCCGTCCCCTTGTTTCCCTCTTTTCTCCCTCACCAACAAAACACACGAGGCCATGATGATTCTCAAGCACATTTACCTGTATCTAAATCCTTCAGAGTACCCTGATCCGCTCGTTACAGAGTTCGGTTTCCGGACTCGATACATCTGCAACTTCATCGAGCGGCGTCTGAAAGAAGAGAAATTCAATGCTGACGGTTTCAGCAAGATCTGCGTACAAGGGCGGGATGAGCCAGGTGAGGAGTGCCACATTGTTTCTGAAAATGCCCTAGTTCCGGAAGTACACTTTGATCGTGCTCGGTATGAAAACCTGAAAGACGAAGAACATCACGAGTTCTTTCTTGAGATGCTTGAGAGAGGGCTAACAAAGTGTCAGAAATCGTATGTTATACCGCTTTCTTCCCTTCACTCAGCAGTGGAAGAATTTCGCTCCTGCCGGTATGTAAATCAGTGGGAGCACAAGAAGAAACGACTCAGTAACGGACTAGTAGTGAGCTTGCAATGCGAATTGACCATGACCGAGTTTGTCTTAACTCTCTCCATCAAAAAAGGTAACGAGCTTCTCTTTGAGAGGCCAATTCTCAATACCAAGCCAGATGAACTCATCTTCGCCCATCAATTCAAGGACATTGCACAATCGGACGGTGAGCTTGTGGTTACGAATAAGTTCGGAAAGACACTGTATAACCTCCGGCTCAGCGACTTGACATTGGCATGAATCTCTGCGTTACGTTCTTCGCAAATGAAGATAAGGGGACGGGGGTCTTTTTTCTTGAATTCGTACCTGGGCATGACACAACGTGCTGATGCCCAGAACGAGAAAAGAGACCTACCCGCTTTCCTGTCTCCCAACTCCGAGCAACTGCGGCTACCACAATCGGCCCAATGGCTACGATATGCGGTAGTCGCCGATTGGCCTGCCGCACGATATGTGACTCACCGTCCACAATTCCGCTTTGACGTGACTTTGGCGACTCAAACGGGTTTGATTTACCACTCATATTCGTTGAGCAAAAACACGCCTGCAAGAGATGCTGTATTTCCCCATCGTGCTTAGGCAAGAAACCTACTCTCCCAAAACCCGCAGTTCGATCTTCCGGATCTCTCCGGCACTTTGCCAGGCGACAATTCCCATCGGTTCTGATAGATCGACTTCGCTTCGCGTCGAGATCTTCTTTCCTTCCAGGGTTACGTCGATTACCTGTTTGCCGTCGATCCAGGCTTCGATTTTTTTGTCGGTTACGCGGAGCTTGAACTGGTACCACTGCTCGTCTTTGAAGGCGATGTAGGTGGTTGTTTCGTTTTCCGAAGCGTCAGCGCCGTCGACGTTGCTGAGGCCGACGACGGCTCCGCCCCAGCCGCCGGGGACGAAGCTGCAGTACTTGTCTTTCACGGGGAACGTGACGGCGGCGAAGAAATCGATGCCCATTGTTCGCCGGGCTTCCCAGGTCAGTTCGTAGTTCGACCGGGGGAAGTCCGCGTTTTTGTAGGTAATGCCGGTCAGCATTGCCCCCTGCCCCATCGTGATGACGCCATCTTTGACTTCGACGGCGCCTTCGCCGCCAAACTGGGGCACGTCGAAGTGCTCGAGCGTTTTGCCGTCGAACAGAGACTTGGCCTTCGGCTTTTCTTGGGCCTCTTCGGCCAGCACTGGCAGGGCAATCAGAAGAAGAGTCGACAGAGCGAGAGCATTGGTTATGGTGCGCATGGCGTGAATTACTTGCAGGCAGGAAGTTGGATCGAAACGCATTTCGCGTCCACGTGGCGGACCCTTCCAGCTTACCAAGCCGATGACGCCGATTCCATTAGCCGTGCCAGTCGCGGAACCAATCGACGTATTCCTGGATGCCCTCTTCGATCAGTACTTTTGGGCCGTAACCAAGCAGCTGCTCGGCCTTTTCGAGATTAGCGTAGGTGATTGGCAGGTCCTCAGGCCGCTCAGGCTGATAGTCGATGACGGCCTTTTTGCCGAACGACTTCTCGAGAAGCTCGATCAACCGCCGCATCTCGATCGGGTCGCTGTGCCCTATGTTGATCTCTTGCCCGACGACCCCGTCTGCGGTGAGCGCGGAAATGAAGCCTTGGCAGATGTCGCTGACATGGGTGAAGTCGCGGCGGATGCTGCCGTCGCCGAACAGGGGAATTGGGGTCCCTTCGTGCACGGCCTTGGCGAAGATCGTCAGGGCCAGGTCAGGCCGCAGCCGTGGTCCATAAACACTGAACGGACGAAGACACGCCGTCGGAACGCCGTGCAGTTGATGGTAGGTCAAACACAATAACTCGGCGGCCCGCTTGGTGGCCCCGTACGGACTGGCCGGAATACCAAGCGGGACATCTTCGCAAAAGGGAACACCAGCACCCTTGCCGTAGACCGTGGAAGACGAGGCCAGAAGGAAACGCTTCACAGGATGATGCCTGGCCGCTTCGAGCAAACTCAAGGTCCCGGCGACATTGGCGTGCTGGTACATCTCTGGCTTCTGCACGCTGATCCGCACGCCAGCCATCGCACCCAGATGCACCACCTGGTCGATATCGTGCTCGTCGAACAGCCGCTTCATAGCAGCCGAATCGCAAAAGTCCCCTTCGATGAGCGTTACCCGCGGTTCGTCGGCCACCGGCTTGACGTTTTCTCGCTTGAGCGCCGGATCGTAGTAATCGTTGAAGTTATCGATACTGACAAGCTGCGCGTCGGATTGCTTCAGCAAGATCTGCGTCAGGTGACTACCAATGAAACCGGCTCCGCCGGTGATCAGAATGGCCATGCGTTGATTTGGGGGTTGTGCTCGTGATCAGGAAATTGCCCAGAACCTATATTCGCTACAGACGATACTAGATTCGGGGCGATTCTCGCAAGACACAACGTGGTTGTGAGCCCCTCAGGCGTCGAGTAGTCTGGAAGCTCCTCGTTTTTATCTGCCAAGAAAGCCATTGATGTCACAGCGAAAAATGCCGCTGATAGCCACCATCGTCCTTTTGGGGCTGTGGGCAATTGCTTTCACGGCAACGCACTGGCCCATGTCAGATCCCCAGCAGCAAGCCCTATTTCCGCACGTCGATAAAGTCGTGCATGCTGCGATCTACGCGGTTCTGGCCATTACGACACTAATAGCTGCGACCGTTTGGAACTATCGATGGTCGCTCACGCTGGCGGCGACGGTCGCATTGGCAATGGTGGGCCTGGGCATCTTCGACGAAGTGACCCAAATGCTGGTTGCCGGTCGCACGGCCGATCCGCTGGATCTTGCGGCCGATGCCTTGGGGGCGGTCGTGGGTATTGGCCTGTTTGGCCTTTCGCGGTGCGTTTGTGCTTCGTGGGAAGTTTATGCTAGCGATACTCCTTGAAACCAAGGTCTGCCTAAATGGCCAGTCCTGATCTTCGTGAAGTTGCCGACTCGTTCGTCGCTGGTATCCCGAATTTAAGGGACCAGGTCGACCAGCTGGTTCGTTCGATCGCGCCGGGAAGCGTTGCCACCTATGGCGATCTGGCCAAGTCGCTCGGCGATATCGCGGCCAGCCGCTGGGTGGCGACGTATCTGCTCGATCCCACTTGCCGCGTGGCGGACTTTTCGCATCGCGTGGTGCGCTCGACGGGGGAGATCGGTCTGCACTACTCTGGCAGCAGCGAGACCAAGACTGAGTTGCTGCGTGCCGAAGGAGTTGTGATTGCGAAAGAAACCGTCCATCTTGAAACCTACCGCGCCCAGCTGCCACCGATTGGTCGCTCGCTCTCCGAGTTAAAAGCATGGCAGCTTGATTTTGAGAGCCCGGCAGAACCGGCGTTTCGACTTGAAGACATTGAAGCGATCGGCGGCATCGATGTTTCCTACGGCAAGGTCCAAGCCGTGGCGGCCTGTAGCCGTATGCAAGTGGATGGGAAAACTACGATCGGCACGCAGACCTATGTGGGCGCAGCAGAATTTCCCTATATCACCGGCTATCTGGCGTTTCGTGAGATCCCATTGCACTTGAATCTGCTCGCCGATATGCAGGTAGCAGGCACATTGCCGGACGTGCTGCTGGTCGATGGCAACGGGCGGCTGCATCCGCGGCGGATGGGGATCGCCACGATGCTAGGCGGGCTCGCCGGAATTCCAACGATTGGTGTGGCTAAGAAGCTGATATGCGGAGTGCTACGGGTGCCTGAGCTTCGCGTCGGTAAGTGGGAACCCATTGTCGTGTCGAAAGACCAGCCAGACGAGATCCTCGGCTATGCGATCGTGCCGCATACGAAGACGAAGCACCCGATCTATGTTTCACGAGGCTTCGGAGTGGACGACCAGGCGATGCTCGAAATTGTCGAACGCTGCTTGAATGGGCATCGCTCGCCAGAGCCTATCTATTGGGCCGATCGCGAAAGTCGGCGGCATGCTAGCACGCTGTAGCCGATTCATCTGGACCTCAGGCAAGCGATTTAGGTATGGTTCTCCGCAATCGGAGTTCCCCTACCTATACGACTTTTTCGCCGAGCAGATCGATATCGTGAAAACTGCATTGCTTTCGACCGCTATCCTGACCGCCTGGGCCTCTTTCGTGTGCGTGAGCGCCGCCGCCGACTTTCAAGTGACTACGCAGATCTTTCGGGGCAATGCCCGGATTCCAGCGGTCACCTATCAGACGGTCTTTCAGGGAACCAAGGTCTACGACGTGGTCACCACTCCGCCGCGTCAGGTAACGATCATCGACTACGACTCGGGCCAAATTACGCTGCTGGATCCACAGCGAAGCGTGAAACTCATTCTGACCACGCAAAACGTGCTGCAGCACTCGACCTATTTCAAATCGCATGGGACTTTTCCTGAGGGCCCCCTGTGGACGTTCCTCCGCGATCCCAAATTCGAGACCAATTACAATCCACAAAACCAGGTGCTGAAACTTGCTGGCGATCCGCTGACTTATGAAGCAGACGTGACCAAAATCGAGAATCAGCCGATCGTCGTCGATTACGCACGCTTCTGTGACTGGTCTTGCCTGTTGAATTTCATCTGCGCCGGTAGCGATTTGCCCCAGGCACGCATGGAGTTGAACAGCCAGATTCGTGCGAAAGGGGCCGTTCCAGCTGAAGTCCGCAAGACAATCCGGCATGCCGACCCTACCAAAAGCATCTCACTGCGCAGCACGCACGAGTATCACTGGAAGCTGCAGGAGGACGACACCAAGCTGGTTCAGTCGATTCAGGCCGACCTCGAAAAGGCCAATGCCGTTTCCTTCGACGAATACGTAAAACCAGCGTTTGTCGCGCCACAAAAGTAAATGGTTGCTGGATTGCGGAATATCTCTCAGGTACGATGAGAACAGTTCTGTAAAGATTGACTGTTCCTCTATCCCACCTGAATTGTAAGGATATGCCGCGCATGATCCGTCTGTTTAGCATTCTATTGCTGGTTGGTTTTTCGTCTGTCTGTGTCGCTCAATCGTATGAAATCGTCCAAGAGGACGACGGCCTGACCGTTCATTTCGACGGAAAGCTGCTGACCCGCTATCTGACCAAAAGCGGCTCGAAGCCGATTCTTTACCCGCTGCTAGGCCCAGGCGGCCTGCCGATGACGCGTCAGTACCCGATGGAGGCCGCTGGCGAACACGAACGGGACGACCACCCCCACCATCGCAGTGTGTGGTTCACCCATGGTAAGGTCAACGGCACCGACTTCTGGCTGGAAAAGGACGGAGTCGGCGGCCTGATCATCCACGAGAAGTTCGAGAAGGTCACCGACGGCGACACAGCCCAGATCGTGTCGCTCAACCGCTGGGAGACGCCTGAGGGCAAGGTGCTTTGCCACGATCGCCGCAGCATCACTTTCGGCCACGACGAGGGACGTCAGTACTTTGACTATGACGTCACCGTGATCGCTGGCGAAGAGCCGGTCACCTTTGGCGACACCAAAGAAGGTGCGTTCGGCATTCGTGTCCCTGGAACCATGAAAGTGGACGCCAAGAAGGGGGGCACTCTTGTTAACGACCAAGACGAAAAGAACAAAGACGCTTGGGGTAAGAAGTCGGCTTGGGTCGATTACTACGGCCCTGTAAAGGACAAGACGGTCGGTATCACCATCATGAACCACCCGTCGAGCTATGGTTACCCAACGCACTGGCACGTCCGCACGTACGGTCTGTTCGCAGCCAACCCATTCGGCATCCACGACTTTGTCGGCAAGGACGTCAAGTCAGGCGACCACACGATCGAGCCTGGTAAGACAATGAACCTTCGCTACCGCGTTCTGCTTCACGAGGGGACGACCGAAGACGCTGATATCGCTGCTGCCTTTGCACGCTACGAAAAGGTCAAAAAGTAAGGCCTCGCGTCTCAAAATCTCTCGAATTCTGCTGAAATAGATCAAAGCCCAGGCAATCTTGTTGCCTGGGCTTTTTGTTCGCGCACAACGAATAAAATTCCCATACTTCCTAGTCTATCTATGTCAAACTTTGACGCGTGCCCTGCCGATACCTACTTTTGCAAACACTTAACCCAGACTACCCAACCAGCCTACTCTCGATGGCGATTGAGACATTGGCAGGATAGATACGGAGTATCCCCAACCTATGGCCGCTGATTCCCCGTGTTTCACGCAGTTGGAACACCTTCGGCAATACATTTACCAGATTCTATGTGACAAAGAACAGCTTGAGCCGGGCGTATTCCCCATGACCGAGCGAGTCATTGTGCGGGCAGAAGATCCTTGCGGGATCTACTTTTGCTTGCACGGCCCTCGTAGCGTCAAATGCACGGCCATCTGGGAGACTGATACAAACACGATCTTGTTCTATGGAGCCAGTGGCGAGCGGTTCCTGAGAACGCAACTGTCGAGTGCTTCTGCCTTACAGGTGGCAGCCTGATATCAGGACCCTCGGCTAATGGATTGGCCGACCGTCACATGATCGCTGGATCCGAATTTCATCTTACGACACATAAACATGGAGGTTTATTCATATGCTAGTGCTTTCCCGCAAGGAAGGTGAGAAGCTTCGACTTGGCGAAGAGATCTTAATCACCGTAGTTAAAGTCGGTGCTGACAAGGTTCGCCTGGGGATTCAAGCACCTTCGAATTTACTGATCCTGCGCGACGAACTCGAGTTGCACGATCAGATTGAGGCCGAGGAGGATGAACGCATCACGCTGGTTTTCACACAGGAAATCAACCAGCCGGTAGCCAAACCGATGCGTATCGCGGCCTAATCATGCCGAGGGCAGGCATGATTGCGGAACACGTAGGATGGCTACGGCCCAACAAGAGCGAATGCCATCTTCCCAGTTTGGTGCGTCAGGCGGACGAATTGATGGCCGTCTGCCGACGCTGGTAGCCATCCTACGAGACGCGTGAGATTTGAAAACAAACCAATTGATTCAGGCAGCGCATAAAAAAATGAGGGGTGTATCCGACCCCTCATTCATCCTGTATCATCCGATACGTCCTCGTCAGCTTTACTCACGAGGACGAATGGCACCAGTCAGACCGGAGTAATCGCAACGGTCTTCGTCGTGCCATAGCGGCAGACCCTGCTCGACTCGGCGACGAAGGACATGAATCTTTGCTTCGGAACCAGCGGGAGCGTCGGTTGGAATAAACTCATCACCAGCATCCGGGACGAAGTCTTCATCGTGGCCGAACTTCAGGATCGCATCAAAAACATTCTTAATCTTCTGCATCTTGTAAAATACCTACTTTCAAACAAGGTCGCACTAGGCGTGATTTTGTGTACGGCTTATTCAGCCGGATGGTTCGTATCGATCAAAGGGCAGTGTGGGCAGAAATTCTACCGACTGACCTATGCGGGTATTCAGAGCAATATCCGTTCGCTCGTGAGACAGCATGCAGCCGGCTTATTGAACTTGGGGCTCTAGACCCAAACAGTTCTCGGCTTGCGGTGCTGACGACCTCCACTTCGACCCTTAAAAATCAGTAAATTCTTTGCAGGGCGATGTGTCTTGAGACTTGGCCGCTGACCTTTCCTAAAGATCCTCCTCAGGATTGATCAAGCACACGATTATTTATCGATCGCTTAACGTGTCAATAGAATTTTCTGCGCGTTGCCGCAAGGCAGGTTTTTCTACAAAGGTCAAACGATTCAATACCTTCCGATCTAAAGCATATGTTTGAAATGCCAAAAGGCAAAAACCTTCCTGTAACTAAGAGCTAAAACTACCTTAGCTTCAAGTTAACGGACAATTAACCTACATTGGTGGTTCACCAGACGGGTTGCCGAAGAAAATACAATCCGTGAAGCTGTACGGGTTAACCGGCAAGGCCCCTTGCCAAAACTTTTTTCCTTGCTTCGAAATTTTCCTCGACGATTGTTCCACTTGGGGGGCCAAAATGGCTTGGATCCAAAAAGAAGTAACGCTCCGTGCTCGTTCTCGCGGATTCCATTTAGTGACCCGTGAGGTCCTCGCCGAGTTGCCGGAACTGCGTGATATCTCGGTTGGCTTGCTGAATATCTTCATTCAACACACATCGGCCAGCCTGGGAATCAACGAGAACGCCGACCCCGATGTGCGTACCGATTTGGAGATGGGGTTCTCGAATATCGTCCCCGAAGATTTCCCCTACGTGCACACCATGGAAGGCCCCGACGACATGCCCGCCCATATCAAAGCGGCCATGATCGGCAGCAGCCTCAGCATCCCCATCACCGACGGGCACCTCAACTTAGGCACCTGGCAGGGGATTTATCTGTGCGAGCACCGTAACCACGCTAGCGGCCGCCACCTGGTGCTGACCATACAGGGCCAGAGCCGCTAGTTCTGCACGACTTGCCGCTTACCGTCGTAACCGGCCCCTTTTGCCGGCAGATTACCACGCCCAAACGCTGGGATCGTGCAGGCAATAAAAAAGGAGGTCCGCACGGCGAACCTCCTTCTAGTAAATGTCTTTCAGCGACCGTATTGACTACGGCTGGGCTGCGGCCTGCACGGGTGGCGGAGGCAAGTTGATCGCTCCGTTTTCGGCGGCCATGGCCGAGAGGGCATCGGTATAGGTAATCAGCAGCCCGTGGACATGCTGAAAATCAGGCCGCTGCGTCAGCTGGGCGTAATTGGCGTTGCCGGCAACCTGGTCGTAACGGGCAATGCAGGCCTGCAGAATCTGCGGATTGGGGTGCGGACCTTGCTCGTAGATCTGCTTCGGCAGTCCGAGATAGGCCTTCCACTGGTCGTCGAGCATGCTTCCCAGGCGATTCGAGGCGGCGGCGAGCTCCATCCGAAGCTGATCGACACTGATACTGCCATGCTGCACGACGGTGGGGGCAGGCTGGACCGTTTGCTGAGGTGCTTCGTAAGCACCGACCTGCTGCGGCTCGACCCGCATGTTGTCCGAGTATTTGGTCAAGGTGGTCAGCAATTCAGCCGCCGAAGCAGGCAGCACAGGTGTATTGGTCGCTTGCTGTCCGGTAGGCGTGAGGCCGGTGCTGGCGTAATAGTTACGATTGGCGGCCGGATCGATCTGCAACGAACTTCCATCGACCGAAGCCCCGACGAACAAACCGCGGCTACGGCTGTACGAGTAAATTTCGCTCTTCAGAGACAAATCGGTTCCGGCGGAAGCATTTCGCCCCACGGGCCCCGCGGCTGCGGCCGCATCGACGCCGATCGTGAACTTTCCGGTAAGCAGCCCCTGAACGCTGTTGCGGGTCATGAACACCAAAACCACGTCGGTTGCCTGAATTCCGGCTTGCCAGCCCACACTTCCACCGGTCATGGTGACGAACTGCGGCGGCTGCCAGGCTCGATTTTCATCGCGAATCATCACGACACCTCGCCCGTGACGAACGCCAATGACGAAGCCGCCTTTGATCATATTGGGGATGACGACGACGCCTTCTGCCTTGGCGAGCATCGAGTGGGGAATCCCACTGGCCGGGATCGCCATGACTTCGTTCAGCACGCCGGTCGCCTGACGCACGATCATGTCTTCGCGGCTTTGCTGGGCGAGGGCACTATGCACCGTAAGCAACGAAAGGGTCAGTGCCGCGAGGGCAACGGATGTATGTCTGGTCATTTGAGAATCTCCTCCGTGAACGTGGGCAGCCGCTAGCGATGCATGCAGTGAGGCGACGGCTTAGGTTTGCCCAATGTATCGTAGTCACCCAGAACGACAAACCTCGATTTGCCACGAATGAGCGGGCTTAGGTCCTATCGAGTACTACGGATGGACGCCCGTTCCGTTCGCTATGCTGCTTTCAGGCAAGAGCAGTGTCAGCGGACCGCACGACGCATTGGCACCACCCCTGAAAGAACAGTGATGCGATACAGTCGGCTTCGCCTCCCTGCTCGCATCCTACGACTAGGGCGTCTGCTTTGCGACGTATTTCTTCAACTTCTCTTTCACCCCGGGGATCACTTTCGCCGCGTTCTCGTGATAGATCTTCTTCAAAACATCATCCGGGAGACCAATCCCGAAGATGTACCACAGCCCTTGGGGTGGGGGGACTTTCTCGGAATAGGGAAAATACTCGTCGTAGGTCTCGAAGAAACGCCAATAGTAATGCAAACGTTCTTCCGGCCAGGGACCATCGGTGCCGAAGAGGATCCGATCTTGGTACTTCAGCATGAAATCGCGCGACGTATAGGGCTGGCGGCCCAGTTCTGAAATACGCGATGCCGGCTCGATATAGAGATTCGGGTATTTCTCTAACCACTTCGCCACGACGGCCAAGTCTTCGGAATTGTTCGCCATGTGCGCACCAACGAAGGTTGTCTCTGGGTGACGCTCGATCACCCGATTGCGTGCGGCCAGCAGAGCCTCGCGCGAGGGGAACTCGTCGCCGTAGAAGCTCCAGTCAGGATGGCGAGACAACTCTTCCCAGCGCTCATTCGTTTTGTCGATTGGATCGAAGAACGCCATAGGGTCTGCCGTATGAATGATGACCGGCAGACCCAGTTCACCACATGCCTTCCAGATGGGGTCCCAACGGGGATCGTCGATCTTCAGCAGCGAGCCGTCGGCGTCTTGATACCCCAATCCAAACTGCTTGAAGAGTTTGAGCCCACTGGCCCCCTTCTTTTTCACTTCAGCTAACTCCAGAGCCATCCGCCGCCCAAATTCGGGCCGCTGACAGGCCCAGGTCTCCGGCTTGTCGGGGTCTCCGGCACCTTGCCAGTCGATGTTGGCGTAAATCAAAAACCGATCGGGGTACTTGGTCCACAAATATTGGGCATGGCCGTCGAAATCATCCCCCAGCTTTCCATCGAGACTCACGCACAACGCAATATTGTTGCGATCCATCACGCCGACGAAATCGTCTAGTTGTTCAGGCGAGTGCTTCAAGCGGTACCGAAAATGGGTGTGGTCGTCGACGACGGGGAACTTGGCGCGGGTCAGATTCGTCTGGCGGACCTTCAGGGTCGCCTCGGGACGAAACTCTCCGATCGCCAGCGGTCGACCATCCTCGCCATCCAAGCGGGGCTCGGTTTCACCCTTTTGAGCATAAGCCTGGCTGGCACTACCCACGATGGCAACTAACAGCCAGCCCAGCGATAGCAAGCGAAGCGAGGGACACAGCATGAAACTTTCCTTTCGTTGTCAACTTTTTTCGCCCGCTGGGGATAACCCTAACAAGGCATTTTTCATTGTCTGGCGGCAAGGGTGGTTAGTAGCGATTGGTACTCAAGCAAATTGGCCGTAAAATGTGGCGATCGACCCAATCTTCGAACTCTTGCGATCTTATGAGCCTGGAAGAAACCCAAAAACAAACGCCGGGGCAACTAAGTGCGGCGAAACATCTAAGCCGCCCTAAGGGGAAGCCTCCTTGCGAGATCCCTGGCTACGATATGGATTCGTTGCTGGGACGCGGTGCCTATGGCGAAGTGTGGGTTGCCACCGCCCAGAATACGGGACGCCGGGTCGCCATCAAAATCTACCACCATCGTGGGGCCTTGGATGAAAGTCTGATTGCGTCGGAAGTTGAAAAACTCGTCTTCCTTTCGGCCGATCGCTACGTCGTCCAGCTGTTGGAAGTGGGTTGGAACGCGGAACCTCCCTATTATGTCATGGAATACCTCCCTAATGGTTCGCTGGAAGATCTCCTGCGACGTGGAGGGGCCATGGAGGTCGAGGACGCGATCAACAAATTCAAAGACGTCGTGATTGGTCTGTTGCATGCTCACGGGAAAGGCATCTTCCATTGTGATCTGAAGCCGGCCAATATCCTACTCGATCAAGACGGTAAGGCACGTATTGCCGATTTCGGCCAATCGCGGCTCTCTAGCGACCAGCGGCCTGCTTTGGGGACGTTGTTCTTTATGGCCCCAGAACAAGCCGACATCGAGGCCTCGCCGGACGTCCGCTGGGATGTCTACGCGTTGGGGGCACTGCTCTATACGATGCTCGTGGGCGAACCTCCGTTTCGCTCGTCTTCCAGTGTGGGGGAAATTGACTCCACATCAGGGCTCCGTGACCGTTTAGAGAAATACCGTAAGCTGATCGCGTTGTCTCCCCTGCCCGATGCCCATAAAAAGATCCGGGGTGTCGACCGAGAGCTGATCCAGATCATCGATCGGGCCATCGCCGTCAATCCACGCCAGCGATATCACAACGTCCAGGAAATGTTCGATGCGCTCAACGAGCGCGAACGTAATCGTTACCGCCGCCCTTTAATCATGCTAGGTATTTTGGGGCCTGCGTTACTGCTGACAATCGGGTTGCTCTTCGGGTGGCGGAATTACACCGAGGTGATGCGTACCAGCGAAGACGCCATGATTGCCAAAGCTCATGAAAGCAATCAATTTGCTGCCGAACTCGCTGCCACCAATGTTTCGCATGCCATTAATGGCCGATTTGAAGAGGTGGAGCGTCTCGCGGCCGATCCTGAGTTCCTGGACCTTTATCTCAATACCATCTACGACCCAGACCTGGGCGAACTGCTCGAAAAGCTTCACCAAGAGCGGGCAACCGGCGCCAACCAAACGCCCGAACGGCTCTCGTTTCAGCAGCACCCCAAGCGTCAGGCGCTGCAAGATCGTATCCGGGCACAGTTTGAACTCCCTTCGCAAAAGAATACGGCCAGTTGGTTTGTAACCGATGCCGAGGGATTTCATATCGCCTCGTCGTTCGATTCCGATCCGGCGGTCTCTCCGATTGGGGGTTATTTCGGTTATCGAACTTATTTCCAAGGAGGTAGCGCCGATCTCTCGCGTACCGCACCGACGCCTGAGCCCATTCAAGAAACGCACCTCTCGGCGGTCTTTCTCAGCACGGCTTCTGGCACTTGGAAGGTCGCCATGTCGACTCCCCTGCGTACCAACGGCAAGATCGTGGGGATTGTGGCCATGTCGATCGATGTCGGCAAGTTCACCAGTTTAGAGCCGGCCGAGCATCAGTTCGCCGTGCTGGTCGATGGCCGCGACGCCCCCACCCAAGGCGTCATCCTGCAACACCCGCTGTACGACCAAATGCTCGAGAACCGCGAAATGGTCCCGATCCGGTTTTCGGAAGAGGATAAATATCGCGTCAAACTCGACCAATTCGAAGCAGGAACCCCCGTCGTTGGCCAAGACCCCATTAGCCGCGACGAGTTAGGCGAGGCGTATGACAAGAACTGGATTTTTGCCGCCAAACGGGTTTCGCTACCTCAGCGCAATCGCCAGGCCACGGAAGACCCCGGTTCCACAGGCCTTGTCGTTGTTGTGCAGGAAGACCACCAATTCGCCGTGAAACCCATCCATGAGCTAGGAGACCAACTTTCTCGTCAGGCGGTACTTGCTGCCAGTCTGATTATTATCGTAGTGGTGACGCTCTGGTATTTTGTGGTCAGGGCTCTGCGTCGCGTTAAAGTCGGGGCCATGGCATCCGCCGATTCGAGTAGCGTCATCCCACCGCACGAATTGACGACCATCGTGGTGCCGTCCAAGACGGGTACTAAATCATAAATCAGGGGCCAGAATGGCTGAATTGTTCGCCCGAGACACGCTCTCCTCTCAGCGATGGCGTCGACGACTGGTTCCCAATCAGTCATTTACCCTCGGGCGTTCTACGCAGAAATACCCGGTAGTGTGGGATAAGCAAATCTCCTCGCAGCATGCCCAGCTCAACTGGAATGGGGTGCAACTGGAGATCCGCAAAATCGAAGAAGCGGCCAATCCCATCTTCTTTGGCTCGCGTCCGCGGATCTCGTTCATGCTCGACCCAGGCCAACACTTTGTCATTGGGCATACCGAGTTCCTACTCGAAAACTCGGAACCGACAATGCCGCTGCCGCATCGCAGCCCCCGTACGGAAGTCACGATTCGTCCGGAAGAGATCCGCCGCACATCCTTTCGCAAGACACCTGGCCGAATCGAGCTGTTGACCGAACTCGTCTCGAAGATGACCGCTTCGACCGACCACGACCAGTTGATCACCATCGCCCTGCAGCAGCTTTTGCACGGTATTCCGCACGCAACCGATGTTCAACTGCTAGAGCAATCGCTGGATGGGGATACCAAGACCTTCTCGCCGATTGCCTGGGATAGCCGCGATGGTGTTTCGACGCCGGGGGGCTCAAGCCAAAGCCTGATCGAAAACGCGACGACTTCCCATATGTGCGTCTTGCATGTCTGGCCCAATGAACCCGACCCGGCCACAGCAGACTTCACGCAAATCGCAGGGCACGACTGGGCGATGTGCATCCCCCTGGAGATCAAACTGAATCAAGTGGCGGCCTTGTACATTTCTGGCAAACGCGCACGGCTCGAAGGGAATCTTACGGAGGTAGAGATCCTGCAGGACGACATCAAGTTTGCGGAACTGGTGGGTTCCACGTTCGCAAACCTTTCTCGCAATATGGCCTTAGAACGCCGGCAATCGCAGCTGAACCAGTTTTTTACGCCAGGTTTACTCGATCACGTTTCGACCGACATTGAAAGCTACCTGGCCCCGCGCGAGGCTGGCTTGATGGTCTTGTTTTGTGACCTACGTGGCTTTTCGGCCGCGACTGAAGACAACATCGATCGTTTGATTCCTCATCTGCATCAGACAAGCGAAACCCTTTCGATTATCACCTCAGCGATCCTCGCGCAGCAGGGCGTGATCGGTGACTTTCATGGGGACGCGGTCATGGGCTTTTGGGGCTGGCCTGTTTCCGCATCCGAGAACCCACTGGGCGGCATTCAGGCTGCCTGGGAGATCGTGCAAACTTTAGCCGGCACCGAGTTTCTGTGCAGCGACACGCCAGCCAAAGCTGGCATTGGCATCGCCGCCGGACAGGCCGTCGCCGGCATGATCGGAAGCCGCGACCAAGTCAAAGTGACCGCGTTCGGCCCTCCGGTGAACTTGGCTTCGCGAATTGAAGGAATGACCAAACCCCTAGGCATTCCCCTTTTGCTCGACGATCACGCCGTGACTCAATTGCAAAGTCACCCATCGATGCCCCCCAATACGTTTCTACGCTTAGGCAGCTTTCGCTTATCAGGCTTGCGGCAAGAAACGCAGATATTCACCGTTAACTCGGGGGAGATCGCCTGGTTGCCCGAGTTCTCGCAAGCGCTCATCCTGTTTGAAGAAGGCGACTGGCCTCAAGCAATTTCCATCCTCCAGTCGCTTCCCACGCAGTTCGGACCGAGAAACCTACTGCTACAGTACATGCAGGGTTTCCAGAACCAATGCCCCGCTTCTTGGAGCGGCACCATCGAGCGGAACACGAAATAGCTACTGGGTTGCCGAAGAAGCGGCTGCTTGGCGATCGGCCCCCACCTCGCGCCAAAACCGTTTGAACTCGGCGGCGATGAAAAACGAACCTGTGACGACGAGCACGTCTTCCTTACCCATCGCGTTCAACGCTTCATGGAAGGCGACCTTGGCCTCATCAGTCGTATGAATTGGCAACGATCGGTCGTAATCAACCGTTTCGATCACTTTCAAAAGTTCCTGCGGACTGGTCGATCGGGTGCTGAAACCATATTTCGTAAACCAAGCCTGATCAAACGCGCCCAGCAGCTGCGAAAGCACCGCTGCATGGTCCTTATCGCCGCTGGATGCGAAGACCAGATGACGTCGCCGATCGGGGAAGTGCTTCAGCAGAACACGTACCAGCGCCGCGGCGGAAGCATCGTTATGGGCGGCGTCTACGATGACGATCGGACGGTCGGAACAACACTCGATCCGCGCCGGTAACTGCGTCGCTTGAAGGCCAGACTGAAGGGCTTCCGGCGAGATTTCGTGTCCCAGTTCGCGTAGCTTTTCGACAGCCGCCACAGCCAGGCCTGCGTTGGCAACCTGGTGGTCTCCTTTGACGCTGACGACCAGCTGCTGTCGGGCAGACGATTGCCACTGGAACTCAAACGCCTGTTGAAAGGGGCTGCCGGCATCCGCTTCTTTCCAAGAGTCCGGCAGGGGGACGCTTGTAAACTGATCGCCCAGTTGATCGAGTGTCGAGCGATTCTGCGTGGCAACGTCCGCGATAACCTCTTGAGCTTCCGGCGCCATCACACCACTAATGACTGGGACCTGCGGTTTGATAATGCCTGCTTTCTCTCCGGCGATTTCCGCCAAAGTGTCTCCCAGCAGTGCGGTGTGATCGCGGCTAATGCTGGTGATGATGCACAGAAGAGGGTGACAGACATTGGTCGAGTCGAGTCTCCCACCGAGGCCCACTTCTATGACGGCGAAATCGACTCCCCGTTCGGCAAACAGTAGAAAGCCCATGGCCGTGGTGATCTCGAAGAAGGTCAAGCGATCTTCCGCACTCGAGTTGGCATCCATTTGGGCAACGACCGGACGAACGGCGCTGACCAGTTCCACGATGTCTTCTGCCGTGCAGTTTCCGCCATCAAGCCAATAACGTTCTTCCAGCCGCTCTAAATGGGGCGAGGTGAAGCGTCCCACGCGGTGGCCAGCTTTCCAAAGAATGTTGGAAAGGAACGCCGAAGTCGAACCTTTCCCCTTGGTGCCGGCGACATGAACGATCTTCAGGCGATGCTGCGGATTGCCCAGCAGCTGCATGAAGGCCTGCATCCGATCGAGTGCGAAGTTCCGCGACCGGTAAGGAATATCGGTGGTGCGTTCGTAATTGATCCGCTGGAACAACCAATCCAGGGCTTCCTGATATTGAGGCGAATCGGAATCGGCTTGGCTGGCGTCCAACGAGGTGACTTTCTCGGAAGCGTAAGCGGGCAGTGGAAGCAGGTACCACCCGTTATTTTAACGAAAAAGCGTTTTTCCCCCACCGGCATCCACTGTTCCCTTGCTGAAAACAGCAAACTGAATGCAGAACGGCAAGAACAAAAAAAGGCCGGTTCACTGCGGGGGTGAACCGGCCTAATCAGGAGACGGACATTGTTATCAAACGGGGTCTCGTTTTGTTGGACAGACGCAACGAGAAGTTGGAGGTTGCACGATGACGTTCAGGGAACACTTCGTACGAGCTTGTCTTTCAGTAATGCACTAGGCGTGCCAAACCTTCTAAAAACTTTCGGGCAACAACGCAAGTCTTGTTTCCGCAGCAGGTTACAAATTATCCTGCGAAAAACATACTGGCAGAGCTAGCGTGATTGTTTGTAACGATTGCAATTTGTACAAACGGGCTTTTGAAGTTCCTACCCAAACCGGCTGCCAGAAGACTACAACTTGTTCCGCAGCGAGACCTCGCCGCCAAAGCGTGTCCCGATGGTCCAGTAAACGTTTCGGTCGACCGTTTCGGTGACCTTGCTGACACTTCCGTCGATAAACGCTGTGTTGACGACACCTGGATGAAAACTACGAGCGGTTACCGCTGCCATGCACGGCGCGTCTGGATCGGCCCCTGCTTCGGTATTGTTGATGAAGTTTGCCGGCAACAGGCGACCATCAATCAGGAATAGGACGTTGGGCGTAAACATGGTTGTGAAACCGGTTTGATGGACGTTTCCACTTACCCATGCCGAATGCCCCGAAGGATTCGTAGTTGCCGTGACATTACTGGTAATGATGTTGGATATATCGCCTTGAGACGGTGTGGCGTCGCCATCGAAATCACTGCTCGAATGGAATCGGGTAAAGGTATTCACCTCGCTCAAACCTATCGTATTACTCGTGCCGTCGACAAACTCGGAAATTCGCGTATACCGATTCGCTCCGAAAGCACCATCTCCAGATTGGGAACCGTTATAAACCATGAAAGTCCCGTGCGACATCGCATAGTTCGAGGGAAAATAATCCGCAGCACCATCGCCATCGATATCAACCGATCGGAGATTCACTTCCGAAGGGCATTTGAACATGTCGAGTTCCACCGACGGCAACGCGAAACCCAAGTTGGGAGCTGAAGCTGGGGGTGTACTATTGGATTGATAATTGGTGTAGTGGCTATCCCATTGAATTGCCGCTTCCAATGCACCTTGCTCGATGAATGGCAGGATTCTCGCTAATCCAGACCATTCTCCACCGGGATTCCAGGAAGAAGGAAACGTATCGTAAGTGTCGTGATAGGAATGGCATGCCAGCATCAACTGCTTCAAATTATTCGTGCATTGCATTCGCCGCGCGGCCTCACGCGCCTGTTGCACTGCCGGCATCAGTAACCCAACTAACACGCCAATAATGGCAATAACGACCAGTAATTCGACGAGCGTGAAACCAGAACGGCGTTTCATTCAAGACGACCTTTGAAAAACTCAGGCAGGGTTTAGGGAGGAACGAGAAATCTTCCCCCGCGCTAGGTATTTGAATGATACCCATCTGAACGCAATAATCCGAGTGATTTTGCCTCGAATTTCGACGTTATTTTGTCTAATGAGGCAGACATAAGCATTAAAAACGCCACCTCAGAACGTTTCCGAGGTGGCGATCTTGATCTTTAGGGTCAAAATCGGTCTCAATACGGCCGCTTAAAGCTCGTTCCGATTCAAGACTTCACCACCGTTTCGGGTCGCTGCCGCGCGGTAAACACTTAAATTTACCGTATCGGTGACACGAGAGACCGATCCGTCCATGAACGCCACATTAACGACCCCGGGGTGATAGCTCCGGGCAGTCACGGCAGCGAGGGTCGGATTCGAGCTCAAACCGCTTCGGTCCTCACGGTTATTGGTAAAGTCGGCCGGAAGTGGCTGGCCTGCACCGATATCAAAATCTGTATTGGGCGGGAAAAACGCGGTGAAACCTGTTTGATGGGTCTTCCCGTCGACCCACTCGGTATGGCCTGAATTACGTGTCGAGGTGGTCACGGTCGATTCGATATACGAACCGATGTCAGGAAACGAATTAATCTCTGCAGTACCGTAAGTCGCCGTATCGCGGTCGTAGTGGGTGTAGGCCTTTACTTCGGCAAGTGCCATGGTGTTGCTGGTACCATCGACCATATCGGCCATTCGCAAATACTTGCTCGGGACGAACGCCCCTTCGCCCCCATTGGAACCATTATAGACGTACCACACGCCCATATTCAGGGCGTAGTTCAACGGATAGTGGTAGGCGTCTGAGCCATCAAAACGCCGCGTATCCTTGACTTCCGAAGGACAAAGCAAGGTATCAATACGTACCGAAGGAAGTACGATCCCATTCACTTTGCCCTGGTTCTCGTGCGAGCCACCGACATGGTATTCGGTGTAATTAACGTTGTAGTCAATCGCGCTTTCAAGTGCTCGTTGTTCCATATAGGGAAGCAGGCGAGCCTGGGCAGACCACTGATTGGTTCCATCTTGCCAACTGGTGGGGAACTTGGTGAACGTATCATGATAGTTGTGCGTGGCGAGAATCCACTGCTTCAACTGATTGGTGCATTGCATCCGCCGCGCGGCTTCGCGCGCTTGTTGCACCGCAGGCAAAAGCAGGGCAATCAAAATGCCGATGATGGCGATCACCACCAACAATTCAACAAGGGTAAAACCATTTCTTTTCATTTAATGGGGCCTTCTCTATAAGGGATCATGGAGTGCGTGAGAACTCGATAGGCCAACAAAGCTGCCAGTTATGATACACAGTCTCAGTCCACTCGCTAGGCCTACTGGGGGATTCTTGCCTAATCAATCTCCAAGGATTCCAGCGGATCGTATTGGGGTGTAGAGGACGACCTAAATGCCTGCCAGGCCCCTATAAGCGGTAGAAACAGGACATTAAGAAGGGAAGATCGTGTGAAGTCCGCATCCTACGTAAGCTTGGTTCCTTGTCACTTGGCTGCGGTGGATTTATAGTCGGACTTTCCCTCTTTGGTTCTTTCATCCATAGAAGGAGAAGGAAAAGCAGGCACCGCTAGCCGAACCAAGCTGGCTGAACTGCGTAAACAGGGGATATCGGGTCGAAATGCCCACGTTGTAGGGTACAAAGACTCGGCTATTATTCACTGCTCATCCGTTCTTCTTCACTATAAGCACCACCGTGGCTTGAAACAGGTTCCATGGCATCGGTAGAAACTCAACCGCAATCGTCCGCATCCTCGTCCAACAACGAAGTCGTTATTGAAACGCGAAACCTGACCAAGGTTTATCGCGATTTCTGGGGACGCCAAAAAGTACGAGCCCTGAAAGCACTCGACCTGGAGGTGCGTCGTGGCGAAATCTTCGGCCTCTTGGGTCCGAACGGTTCCGGCAAATCGACGACGATGAAGCTTTTACTGGGGCTGCTCTTTCCCTCAAGTGGTCAAGCGTTGGTCTTCGGGCAAGATCCGACCAACATCGCCACCAAGGAACGCATCGGCTATCTTCCGGAAGAGTCTTACCTCTACCGGTTTCTCGATGCCCGCGAAACACTCAACTTCTATGGCCAGCTGTTCAACATGCCAGCCGATGTTCGCCAAAAGCGAGTGAACGAACTGATCGAGATGGTGGGGCTCAAATGGGCCGAACGACGTCAATTGAAGGAATACTCTAAGGGTATGACCCGGCGTATCGGTCTGGCCCAGGCCCTGATTAACGACCCCGAACTCATCTTCCTCGACGAACCGACCACCGGCTTAGACCCAATCGGTATTCGCGAGATGAAGGACCTTATCCTGAAGCTCAAAGCCGAAGGCAAGACGGTCCTGGTGACAAGCCACCAACTGGCCGACCTGCAGGACGTGGCCGACCGTATCGCCATTTTGCACCAAGGCGAGCTGAAAGAACTCGGTCGTGTGGATGCCTTGCTCAAGGTCAGCGATGAAACGCAAATTCGAGCCAAAGGCGTCAGCGAAGAAGCGAAGGCCGAAATCCGAGCAATCCTCGAACGGGAACATGCCGAGAACATCTCGGTCGAGAACCCCACCACGACGCTGGAAGAACTCTTCCTGAATATCGTCCGCGAAAGCGAAGCCCGACCTGGTCGCCGCGCCGGTTCGGACCGTTCTTAAATCCCGTTGCCTACGCACTTTGGCTCAACCTTCCACGCGAATCATCGATTAAGAAATAGTCATCATGGGGATTGAAGACACTATCCAGCCGCTGAGTGAGTGGCTACTTCCCATCCCGGGGCAGCAACTCGGCGGGCTCCTTACCTTTTTGATTGCACTCGTCATCCTGATCGTCAGTGGTCTGGTGTTCGGGTTTGTCATGTCGGTATTCCGCAATGGCCCCTTCGAGGCGTTCTACGCCGTGTTCGGTACGGCCGTTAAATCGGTTCCCGAACTGCTTTCGATATCACCTCGACGCGTATGGGCGATGACCTGGCTCGCATTCCAGGAAGCGATCCGCAAGAAAGCGTTGCTGGTCTTCGCGCTGTTTATGGTCGTGCTATTGTTTGCCGGTTGGTACATCAACCCGAGCGCCGAACAACCGGTACGTCTCTACCTGACCTTCGTGCTGACCTTTCCCAAGTGGTTGGTCCTGCTGCTGGTGATCGGCCTGAGCGTTTTCAGTATTCCTGACGACATCAAACGCCGCACGATTTACACCATCTACACCAAACCAGTCTTGCCGAGCGAATTGTTCCTGGGGCGTCTGTTTGGTTTCGTCAGCGTGGGAACCATCGTTCTTTTCGCGATGGCTTTGGTTTCCTATGTCTTCCTCCTGCAAGGCTTTAATCACACGCATTACGTCAATGCCGACAACCTCGTTTCCGGCCCAGATGGCACACTCATCGGCGAGACGACCGAAGCAGCTGGTCACAAGCATTCCCTAACCGTCTATCCCGACGGCAATGGCGAAACCGACCGCACGCACGAACACCGCCATGCGATCAGCACCAACGAAGGATCTACTGGCCCAGAAGACAAATACGTCGTTCATGGCCCGACCGACATGTTCCAGGCCCGGGTGCGACACATCGGCACGGTCCGCTTCCTCGACCGCAGTGGTAAGAACGCGGCCCCGCGCGGAATCAACGTCGGTAAAGAATGGGAATACTTCAGCTATATCGAAGGGGGTACCTTCGGTGCGGCCGTTTTCAGCTTCAATGACATCAACGAAAACATGCTCACCGAAGTCACCGACGGTGACGAGACGAAGCAGATGCTTCCCGTTGAATTCAATTTAAGCGTTTTCCGAACCTACAAAGGCATCATCACCGAAGGGATTCGCGGAAACTACTACCTCAAGAACCCGGAAACGGGTGCTCGTAGTATTGCGATCCCCTTTACCGCTAAGGAAGTGTCCGACCTCCACTACATTCCTCGCACGCTATCCAATTTCAAGGCCGATTCTGACAAGCCTGAACTGGATCTTCTGGAAGATCTCACCACCGAGGATGGTGGTCGCCTGGAACTGTGGATTCAGTGTGTCGAGCCGGGCCAGTACTTTGGTGTCGCTCAGAACACCGTCTACATCCTGGAAGCAAACCGCAACTTCACCCTGAATTACGTCAAATGCTACCTCGGCATTTGGTTCCAGGTGATTCTGGTCATCACGTTTGGCCTGGTGTTCAGCACCTTCCTCAACGGTCCGGTCGCCTTACTGGCGTCGTTCCTGGCTTTGGGCTACGGAAGTATTGCTGGAGAAGTGAAAGGCCTGGCCCGCAACGTTATCTTCGGCGAGAAAACCGGATGGTACGGGGGTGGTCCGGCGGAAGCCATGGTGCGATTATTCACGCAGAAGAACATCATGACGGAACTTGGCGATTACTTCTGGGTAGATGTCGTCAAAGGTATCGACATGGTCTTTGCCTTTCTGATTTACGTTTTTGTGAACATGCTGCCAGATTACAGTGTGTTCGATACGCAAGGTTTCGTAGTCGACGGATATAGCATTCCCATCGCCGTCGTAGCGGAACAGTTCGTCACTGTTCTCGGCTTCCTGGTCGCATTAGTGGCGGTTGGTTACTTCTTTCTGAAATCGAAAGAAATCGCGGCATGAACAAGAATAAATCTTTTCAGCATAAAGTTATCTACGGCGTTTGCATGATCGTGATTCTTATCGCGGTCTCGCTGATCAGCCGTCCGGCGACCTCCGACCAACCTGGCGGAATGCTCGCCCAAATGCGCCGTGACTATCACATCTCGGATGCCCAACTCGGTAAAGTCGACCCGGCCAGTGAAGCCATGCGGCTGTCGCTATTGGGTCTCGACGGTGTGGCGATCACCTTCCTCTGGAGCAAACTCAACGAGTACCAGATGACCGAGCAGTACACCCTCATGGAGGCGACTGCCAAGACCATCTCGTACTTGAACCCGCACCTGCTAAAGGTTTGGGAGTTCCAAGCGTGGAATCTGTCGTACAACGTGTCCCGCGAGTTCGACAACTACGAGCACCGTTACTTGTGGGTCAAGCGTGGTATCAACTACCACATGGACGGCACCGAATACAACTACAACGAACCCCGCATGATGAACTCGATTGCCCACTTCTTCGGCAACAAGTTCGGCAACGCGGACGAAAAAGTTCAGTACCGCGAAATCTTCCCAGAGGATGACCTCTTCCACGAGGAAATCCAAAAGCATTTGGAAGGGACCCCCTACTCGGTCACTGAAGATGCTGAAGGGGTGCAAGAGAATAAACCAGACCACTGGCTCGTGGCCCGTCTATGGGACAAATGGGCAACCGAAGTTGTGGACAATGGTTTAGGCAGCATCGGTGCCATGTCGCCCACGATTTTCTATCAGTATCCAGCCAAACGACTGATGAATTTCGGGGAAGCCATCGAGAAGGAAGGGCACATTTCCGAAAAAGCTCAGGCTGCTTGGGCCCAAGCTTATGAAGAATGGAAAGAGTATGGCGACCACGAAGTTCCCTCGACCTACGGCATCTCGATCAAGCTGAATGATTCGGATCGTCTGGCGAAAGAAATCGACGAAGCCAATAACAACTTCAAAAACTCGTACGACAAATACACCAATCAGATCTCAGAAGAGAAGATCGCTAAGCTTCCTGAAGAAACGCAGAAAGCCCTCGATACGCCTGAGAAAGATCGTACTGAAGAACAGATCCAACTGATTCAAGCGGTCCAAAATTCCTTGCGTGTTTCGCGAATTGAAACCGTGAAGTACATCCAGGAAAAAGCCAACGCTCTGAAGGAAGAAAAGCCTGACTCCCCCGAAGCGAAAGAGCTGTCTCAAACCGCATTAGAGGCCTCTCGTGAAGCGAACCGTTTGGGCGAGATGGAGTTCCTCAAAGGTGTCATCGAACGCCAAAAGGACATCGTCGCGTTCAACTACTGGCGAACACGAGCCCTCTCGGAAAGTACCGATCGTACGATCGAAGCTCGCCGCTTGGTCTTCGAAGCCCACGAGGCCTACAAAGACGCCAACTTGATCAAGGCCCGCGAGCTGTACGAAAAGGCCTGGGACAAGTGGATTGCGATCTACGATGACTACCCAGAACTTCGTGACGACGCATCGGCCGACGTGCTGTCGGATTCCATCAAGGAATACCGCGCTCTCTTGAATCAATTTGACGAAGACATTTCTCCAAACTTCCCGCTGATCGACATTCTGCGTTCCAACTCAGATGTGTTCGTCGAACCGGTCTGGAACCCGGATGATCAGCCGACTCCGGCCAATAAGCCAGACGAAGCGACCGAGGAAAAAGCCGAGCCAATGGATTCCGAGCCAATGGATTCCGAGCCAATGGATTCCGAGCCAATGGATTCCGAGTCGGCAGACAAACCGGAAGCAGATCCAGCAAAGGAAGAATCTTCCGAAGAAGCGACTGCTGAGAAGCCTGCCGAAGAGGCAGCCGATACCGAGTCAAGTGATGCCGAGCCAGCCGACGAGCCTGCCGAATCGACCGAAACGGCTACGGACTCAGAGGAAACAGCAAGCTCCGATTCGTAAGGCCTCATCTCGAGTGAGCATGACTTCTCAAGAAACCATCGAGGCTCGATCCGCTGCGGATCGAGCCTTCTTTCTTTACCAGCGGCTGGTCGCCCTGTTTTTACTTCTATTGATCGGGGTGACCTATCCACTCTGGATCGACCAGACACAGTTCCCGGCCGTTCCTGTTATCCAGGGCCTATGTGCTGTCCCCGGCCTAGTCGACATCATTCTCTGGGGAACGCTGATCGCCTTGTTGATCGCCATTCAGTGGCTTGGCCCTCGATCGCAAATGAGTCCCAAACTTTGGCTGGCGACGTCGTTGGTTCTCGTGCTTTGCTTTGCCCTCAATCAACATCGCTTTCAACCGTGGGCTTACCAGTTTGCCGTGTTGGGTTTGATTTTCGGTTTAGCGCCCCCGAGAAACGCCTGGCAAATGACGATCTGGATTTCGCTGAGCATTTATTTCTACTCGGCGGTATCCAAGCTAGACCCTTCGTTCGTCAACGAACTGGGCTCCGATTTCATGCTCACAATCAGCTCCATCGCTGGCTTCCCGATGTCGCAAGATCAACTGGCATCCTGGAAGTGGCTGGCACTCGGGTTTCCAATTTTTGAGCTAATTGCATTCTTCTTGCTGCTCATACCGCGGACTCGCAAACTGGGTATCGCTGCTGCTTGCCTGATGCATGTCGGCTTGATCCTGGTCCTTGGTCCCGTGGGCCTTTCCCATAGCTGGGGCGTGTTGATCTGGAACGTCTTTTTCATCACGCAAACCATTCTCCTCTTCGGGTTTCCCCAGCCATCGGAAACCAGCGACACGGCTCCTAACGCAACATTCCGACTGTCTGCTGCGCGTGCGATCTGTGTTTTGGTGATCATCTTCCCCACATTTGAAATCGTGGGACTCGGCGATCCTTGGCCTGCTTGGGGACTGTATGCTTCGCACGTCGGACGAACGCATCTCTTCCTCTCTCGGCACGCGGTCAATCACCTGCCGGAGCCGTGGCGAAAGTTCGTCGACACCCAAGCGTCCGACGATCTATTCGTTCCCGTCCAACTCGAAAAATGGTCTCTCCAGACTACCGGTGCCCCCATCTATCCGGGTCAGCGTTTCTCGTTTGCCGTGGCACGTGCTTTTGTTACCAAGACCGACACGTCCCGCAGCGTGAGACTCGTCATCGAGTCACCGGCGGGACGTTTCCAAGATGATCGCGAAGCCGATACATTCGCTGGCGACAAAATCGGCATGCAGGCAGATCGCCGGTTCTGGCTGAATACCAAACCGCGTGATGCGTTTCTTGAAGCACCCTAGTTCTTCCGCCCTGCGAACAACGCCACCGAGCCAACCTGCTCGATTGCGACGTCCACCAAGCAGGTCTCAAGAACCACCTTCAACGATGCCTGCGTATCGTGCTCGTTGCCGAAAATTCCTTGGCGGTTGTAAGAGGCCATCACATGCCGTCCCAACCACGATCGCGGACTTGGCTTCCCTAATATTGTGGCACCAAAGAGCGTTCCATTTGCCACCAGCGCAGAACTTGCATGCTGCAGCACACGTTGCCGAAACGCCTGCTCTCCTGGTAGGCAGTGCAACACATACATGAGCGATACCGACGTAAAAGGCTCAGTTAGCGTCACAAGTGGATCGGCCAGATTGGCCTGAATCACTTCCGGTTGAAAACGCGCTAATCGCTTCTCTGCCGCAGTCAGGCAGTCGAGATTTGCATCGAACAGGCCGATACGAGCATCTGCTGAAAACACCGAGCAGCGATCGGGAAAGAATCCTGTCCCGACCCCAATATCGAGATGATTGTCGGTCGCGTGCTCATCGAACCATGCTTCCAGCAACTGCGTCGGACAGCCCCAAAACCAGCGATTCGATATCCCATGCACCAACAGGTCGTACCACCGCAGCAGCTTCGGCGTGTAGACCTGATGTCCAGAATGAACATCCAAGTTGTCGCTGTTTGCCGAACTCATGAGAAAACGACCCGATTTCCAAATTTGATGAGCAAATGAGGGGACAATCCGTTGATTCTTGTAACAAATTGGTGTCTGCTGATAAGATACCCCCGCTTTTGAGCTAATAGCAAGCGACGTAACCTTGTCGCTCATCCATCATGAAAGACGATACCACGAGGGGAGTCTGGTTCCCTTTGTATCAAGAATTCGTCGAGCGTTGGGCCGCGGATACCCCGCCGGACCTGGGGGATTTTATTTCCCGTGTCTCACCCGACGAGCGTTTCGATCTGTTTCGTCAGTTGGTCATGCTCGACCTATGCGAACGCCAGAAACGCGGGCTCGAAGCGAGCAAAGCCTATTACAGCAGCCACTTTCCCGAATTCCAACCCCTCATCGAAAACGTCTTCGAGCGCATCGCAGAAGAACTCGGAGAAACCCGCGGATCGGGTTCCTCCTCGCGCGATACGCACACGAACTTCTCGTTAGATCAAACGTCATCCCATGGCGCGCCTCACACTCAGCACTTGTGGGAAGCCCTGCAGGACTGCCAATCCCATCCCAACGAAGTGATCGGGCTCCAGGCAGGCGAGTACCAGTTTCTGGAACTCATCGCCCAAGGTGGCATGGGCACCGTCTATCGTGCCCGCCACCGCACGCTCGATCGATTGGCGGCGATTAAACTGATGCGTCCCGAAGCATCCACCGATCGCTTCATTCGCGAAGCCAAACTACTGGCCCGAATCCGCTCGCCACATGTCGTTTCAGTCTACGATTTCTCGGTCCTTCCCCAAGGCTCGCCCCTAATCGTCATGGAATGGATCGACGGCATCGATCTGAAACAAATCATCAAAGAGAGCCCCGAGCGACTCCCCGAAGAAAAGATCCTCCAGTGGATGCAGCAGGTCTGCGAAGGCATGAACGCCGCAGCCAAGCTGGGGGTGACCCATCGCGACGTGAAGCCCTCGAACATCTTGATCGACCGCGATGGCTATGCGTTGGTGGCCGACTTTGGATTGGCTCGAAGTGGCATCTCGTCGACCGACTTTTCCATCTCGGGAAACATGATGGGAACTCCCCTCTACATGGCTCCCGAGCAAGCGGAAGATCCCCGCAATGTTGACGTGCGAAGTGATATCTACGCATTCGGCGGAACGTTTTACCACGCAATCACCGGGCAGCCTCCGTTCGTCGGAGAGACGGCCTTCAGTATCTTATTCAAACACAAGATGGAACCGATCGTTCCCCCCAAGACCCACAACCCCAACATTTCCGATCGCGTGAACGATATCGTCGAGCGATGTCTCGCCAAAAATCCGCGTGACCGGTTCCAATCGTTCGACGAAATCCTTATGCAGCTGCGTGATCCGGCCGAGAGCGTTTCGCCGTGGCAGTTCAGCGAGAGTAAGATCCTCCAATCGTTTCGCGCGATGTTCGAGGATCAAAAAGAAGACTACATCCACAAGCCCGAAAAGTTCATCCGTCCCGATCCGTACTACCTACCCAATGGCCGCCGCCTAGAGATCGTGTGCGGTGATGTCACCAAACAACACGTCGACGCAATCGTCAGCTCGACCGATTGTCGGCTGTCGCTCGACATGGGTCTGGCCAAAGCGGTCAGCGAAGCAGGCGGGCCGCTGATCGAGTTCGACGTGCGCCGCTTAGGCATTCACCGCGTTCCGCCTGGGCGTGTCGTGGTCACGCCCGGTAGCGAACTACCAGCGTTATACGTGTTTCACTCGGTCACTCGTAGTGAAGTCACCGGCGTGACCCCTAGCCGCGACTTGATCTCAGAGATCGTCTCGAACTGTCTCTACAACGCCACAACGCTCGGCATCGAGTCGATCGCGTTCCCTCTGATCGGCACCGGCATCAGTCGTTTCGCGGCCGAAGTTTGCCTCGATACGCTCTTCCGCAACCTCGTCCGCCGCCTTCTGTATGAACCAACCAGCCTGAAAGTTGCCCGGATCGTGATCCGACCGACGCAGGACCAAGAGCAAATCGTCTAGCGTCCACCTCAAGTAGGTTTGGCGCGGTAGTTACGATTTTGCCGACGGCAGCCACAGCGGCTAAGCCCAGCATTTGTCCATTCTGGCTTGCTTCAACAACCGGCGTGCATCTTTTGCAACCTATGGTTGACCAATGGGTCTGTCTACTGCGAACCATTGGGTCCTCTGATACCGTGCAAGAATCGTCTCCCAATCTGAACGTCTCTGAGCCACGTCCTTGGTCGGCCTGGGCTATTGTTGCCGCCACCATGTTGGCCGCCGCGATTGCCGTGAGCCCCAATAGCGCCGATCCCGATTTGTGGGGTCACGTTCAATACGGACGCGATGCCCTCCGCGAAGGCTTGGCCCGCACAACCACCTACAGCTATACCGCCAACGGATACCGCTGGATCAATCACGAGAATCTGAGCGAACTGGCCCTGGCAATCGGCGTCGACACAATCGGCCCGGCCGGTCTTCTGGTCCTCAAAACACTGCTTGGCCTGGCGATTTGCCTGGTTCCCTTTTGGAAGACCAAGGACTTCGCCAAAAATCCACTGCCGGTCGTGGTGGTCGCTCTACTGATCGCCGTGAACTTAACCAACCACTGGAACGTCCGCCCGCAGTTGTTTAGCTTCGGGTTCTTCGCCCTGCTGTTGCTGCTGATCGAATTTGCGTTTACCGGATGGCAGGGGCACTGGAATTTGCCTTGGCTGACGACCCTTCGCCGAGGTGAATCCGCCGAGGCTTTCAGCTGGAATCACCGCTGGGTGAAGCTGATGTGGCTGGCCGTCCCGCTGTGCTTCCTGTGGACCAACACGCACGGCGGCTTTATGGCTGGCGTGGGCGTGCTTTGCGTCTACCTGGTGTGCCGCATGATCGAAGCGGCCACGATGCGCAAGTGGCAAGCCTCTGGCATGCTCCGCCGGTTGATGCTCATGATTGTCGTCACGCTGCTGGCCACGCTAATTAATCCCTATAGCTTCGGCCTTCATCAATGGATGCTGGAAGCGCTGCGCGAGCCACGCCCCGAAATCACCGAATGGCATCCGCTTTATTCGCTCGACATGTTCAGCATTGCGTTCATT
Source organism: Bremerella alba (assembly GCF_013618625.1). NCBI lineage: Bacteria > Pseudomonadati > Planctomycetota > Planctomycetia > Pirellulales > Pirellulaceae > Bremerella > Bremerella alba. Next base: position 30,677 of record NZ_JABRWO010000017.1, read on the forward strand.
GCCATGGTAAGCGTCATGGTATTGTCGCTCACCTTTTCCCGCAAACCGCTCGACTTCACTCAGTTGGTGGTCCTAACCCTGGTCGCCACTCAGGCAGTCATGCACCAACGTCACGCACCGTTTCTGGCGATGCTGTGCGGGTTCTGGGTGACACCACATGTGGTGAGTGCCTGGAACCGCGTCACCCAGCGAAATGGCGATGCCGAGCGAAGCCCTCACCCGGCGGTCGCCTGGGGTGTCGTCGTGCTTGTTGGAATCTTGTTTGCCATTCCACTGTTTCATCGCCTGAGTGTGATGCCGGTGTACCGCAATACTTATCCCGTGTCGGCGCTCGAGTTCCTCGACAAGCATAACGTGCACGGAAAAACGATCGTCTCCTATAACTGGGCGCAGTATTTCATTGCCGCTCGTTGTGGTGAAGGCGACTCAACGGTTCAGTTCGACGGGCGATTTCGCACCTGCTATCCGCAATCGGTCGTCGATCGTCATTTCGATTTCATCTTAGGTGATGCCCCCGGGATGCGCCATCGCAAAATCGCAGGCCCGGTCGATCCCACAGCCGCACTGCTCGAAGGAGACCCCAAGTTAGTGCTCCTGGATCGCGGCCAACCTCACTCCGAACACGTGATGGAAGACGTCGCTGGATGGACGCTTCTGTACCAAGATTCTTTGGCACAAATCTGGGGACGCAGCGACTTGTTCAACGAGCCGAAGTCTCCCGAATACCTTGCCCCACAACAGCGCAGTATTTCTGACGCTGAACAAATTGGCTACGTTGCCTGGCCTGCGATACCTCCGCATGACGGCGACAACCACCCATCATCGCAACTGGCCCGTGCCAACGGCACGCCAACCTCACGAGGGCAACCATGAGTACCACTTTACTAACGCCAAATTGCGGAGCATCGACCTGGGAACCAATCGACGATCACCCGCTCGACTTGGCACCCTACGAATTTCGGCTCGCCGATGCAGAACAACTTTCCGAAGACGTTCTATCAGCATTGGACGCGACGACCGACGTCGACTATCCCCTTCCCCACGACTTCCGACTTTCGGTGATTGTGCCGGTTTACAACGAAGAAGGGACGATCGCGACCGTAATCCAGCGACTCATGCAGTTGCCCTTTCGTACCGAGATTGCCATCGTCGACGACGGCAGCACCGATGGTACCCGCGACGTGCTGGCCCGACTGGCCCACTTCTGCGATTTGAAGATCTTCTATCACCCCCAAAACCAGGGCAAAGGCGCAGCGATTCGCACGGCAATACCGGAAGTGACCGGTGACGTGGTCGTCATTCAAGATGCCGACCTGGAATACGACCCGCAAGATCTTGTCCAGGTCATTCGCCCCATCGTGACCGGCGAAGCGGATGTCGCGTACGGGTCTCGATTCATGAACCAAGACACCGCCGCCAAGCAGACGTCTTGGGTTCGGCAGTTGGGCAATCAAACGCTGACGTGCATTTCCAACTGCTTGACCGGGCTGCACCTGACCGACATGCAGACCGCCTTGAAAGCGTTCCCCCGCAATGTCATTCAACAGGTCGAACTGCAAGAGAACCGCTTCGGCATCGAGCCTGAAATTACCGCCAAACTCGCCAAGCGAAACTATCGCTTCGTCGAACGTCCGGTGACCTACAACGCCCAAGATTGGTCGGCAAGCAACAAAATTGGCTGGAAAGACGGTTCGTCCGCCTTGTGGTGCATTCTAAGATATCGCCTGGCAGACTAACCGGCGATCTCAACATCCAAGCAAGTCTCGATCCGTAAGGCCCCACGCGGGCGCGGGTCGGCCGCCTGAAATCTGCTTAATAACCCACGCCCGCGCGAATCTTAAAAAATTTTCATTTGAGCACTATACATATGCTACACCAGGCTGATATATCTAAAGCATGCCCAGGGGACGCTTCCCCGGCACCGTGCCTATTTTCTTTGTAGGCATACGAAAACAGTACCCCAGTTCGCTGCTAAACAAGCAGCAAACCGTAGGGCCCGCGTGTCGCGGGTCGGACGCCTGGTACCCGCTTCGCGACCCGCGTTCGCGCGGGGCCCTACAAAACCCAACACCACACAAGAGCACCGTTATGTCCCATCACCACGAAAAACCTGAAAAACACGAACCGAGCGCCTCCGCGCACGGTTCGCAGGTTGCCGTGATCGATGGCAACCGACTGCTGTGCCCCTGCTGCGGAGAAGTCCTGGCCATCCTGGCCGATGAGCCTCCTGAGGAGCCAGTCGATAACGAATCAGTCAATAACAATCCGGCCCAAGAAGAGCCAGCCGACGAGCCCCCTTGGCAACCGACCGAGTCGAAACACTTCGTCCTACCGCAACCGGACCTTTCATCCCCCTGGGATGAAATCGCTCGTCGGCAAGACGCCCTTAAAGAAGCCGCCTGGGAGGCCTACAACCAGTCCGAAAAGGCCAAGCAGGAAGCACTTTACGCCCAATATCTAGAGTCCGATGACCCCGGCTTCCTAGCCGATTATCTGACCGTGCCGATCGATCCTGAGATCGACGCCTACGAGATCCCGGCCGAAGATCCGCCCCCGCTGCCGAGTCGAAAAAAGACGAAGCCAGCGCGGACGGTTACCCGACCACCACGCGAGCAAAACACAGAGACCTGGCGCCAGCGGAAACTCCGTTGGCGAACGCATCTGTTCGAAGAACCGCGCACGCGCGATCGAGATCGCTTCTTAGCGTGGACCTTTTACCACACGAAGATGTTCAATCTGCAACTGCAGGAAGAGATCCGTTTAAAGCAGGCGAAGATCGAAGGCCTGCGATTCGAGCATGGCGCCGCGGAAGTGCCCCCTTCGTACGAAGAACACTTGCCCGGCGAGAATCTGCCAAAGGCAAGACCTCATGTCGCAGTCCAGGAGTTCGATCTTCTGTACTGGATCGAACAGGTAAGTCGTTCAGAAGAAAAACACGCCCACAAAGACGTGAGCATGGCCCCCGCCGATGTTAAACCGAACCAGTATCTAGCCAAAGAACGCGGCCCACCCTGACAACCCGCCCCTCAATCTTGGGTAGGGTGCGAGCAGAGACGCGAAGCGGAACGTATCGCACCAAATGCGGTCTCCATCAAATGGCAACGCGACAACGTTGTGCAAGGTGCGATTCGCTGCGCTGCTCAGCACCCTACGGCAGAACAGGGTTCTCATCTCTTGCCCCCCTCTCCCTCGAAGGGAGAGGGCTAGGGCGAGGGAATTCTGAACAACATTTAACAAAGACCACAAGAACACGTTCCGAATCGTTCGGGAACGTCATTCGCGCATGCGCTACCAACAAGCCGGATGCCCCCTCACCCTAACCCTCTCTGTGCGGGTAAGGGGGCGAGGGGAACAGCCATGTTACGCTGCCCTATTCCAGGCCATTCGACCACCTTGGTGGGGATACCTCACAGGTCCTTTATTTCTGCTAATCGTAAAGATCCGCGCAATCGATCATTAATCTTCCCACCCAAGACCCCCTAAACACCCTGTTTTGGTGGTTTTCCGTAGGCGAAAACTTTCTGATTCGGTTGAACCTTGAGCCGTTAATGCCTATCCTTATAGCTTGGACTAATGTCCCCTGACTCCGTCTATGGGCATAGGGCCTCTGATAAAAGGGATTCAGGCAATCCATAGCGCGTGCAGCGGTTTGCACCTGGATTGGGTTCAAAAGGATTCTGTTTTCAATCACCGGAGAAAATCTGTGAGTACTTCGACTGAAAAATCTACGCAAAACCAAGTCATGCTAGGCGCCGACATTATGATCGAATCGCTGGTACGACATGGCGTAGAAGTACTCTTCGCTTATCCCGGCGGTTGCAGCATGCCGTTGCATCAGGCCCTGACGCGTTACAAAGACAAGATCCGCACGATCCTTCCTCGTCACGAACAAGGGGGCGCTTTCGCTGCCCAGGGCGTGGCTCGTTCGACCGGTAAGGTCGGTGCCGCCATGGCCACGAGTGGTCCTGGTGCGACGAATCTCGTGACGGCCATCGCCGATGCCAAGCTCGACAGCATCCCGCTGATCGCCATCAGTGCCCAGGTTCCGCGTGCCGTCATCGGTAGCGACGCGTTCCAGGAAACGCCGATCGTCGAAGTTTGTCGTGGCATTACCAAGCACCATTACCTGGTGACCGACATCAAAGACCTGTGTCGGATCATGAAGGAAGCCTTTCACATCGCCACGACCGGTCGGCCTGGCCCTGTGCTGATCGACATCCCGAAAGACGTCCAGCTCGAACAAACGGTGCCCGATTGGGACTGCGAAATGGACCTGCCTGGCTACAACATCTCTTCGCGGATTGCCAAGCCGGAACAAATCCGTCAGGTTGCCGCCGCGATCAAGCGTGCCAAGCGTCCGATCATCTACGCCGGTGGTGGTATCATCACTTCGGAAGCTTCCCAGGAACTGCGAGAACTGGTTAAGAAGACCGGCATTCCGACCACGATGACCGTGATGGGATTAGGCGTGCTGCCGAATTCCGATCCACTGTCGCTCGACATGCTCGGCATGCACGGCACCGTTTACGCCAACCTGGCCGTGAGCGAGTGCGATCTTTTGATCGGTCTGGGCGTTCGCTTCGACGACCGCGTGACCGGCAAGCTCACCGAGTTTGCCAAGGACGCCAAGATCGTCCATATCGATATCGACCCAGGCGAGCTCAACAAGAACAAGATCGCCCACATCCCGGTCGTTAGCGATTTGAAGCCAGCCCTGAAAATGCTGAACGAAGTGGTCGAAGCCCCGGAAGATATTTCCGATTGGGTCGCCCACTGTCAAGACATGAAAAAGACCGATCCGCTGACCTACAACAAGGACTTCGACGGCATCTTGCAGCAGCACGCCATCGCTGAACTTTCGCGGATCACCCAAGAACGCGAAACGATCATCTCGGTAGGCGTCGGCCAGCACCAGATGTGGGCGGCTCAGTTCTACCAGTTCAAAAAGCCACGCACGTGGATGTCGAGCAGCGGATTGGGCACGATGGGCTTCGGTCTTCCAGCGGCCATGGGCGCCCAGGCAGCGAACCCCGATGCGTTGTGTATCGACATCGAAGGGGACGGCAGTTTCCAGATGAATATCCAGGAACTGGCAACCTGCTACTGCGAAAACCTGCCGGTGAAAGTGCTGCTGCTCAACAATCAGCATCTTGGCATGGTGGTGCAGTGGGAAGACCGCTTCATGTCCGGTAACCGAGCCCATACTTACCTGGGCCCGATTCACCACGAAGAATGGTACGGCAAGGGTGAAGACATCTACCCGAAAGAGACCTACCCGAACTTCGTCCAGATCGCCAAAGGCTACGGCTGCGGCGGGGCAACCATCCGGGCCAAGAAGGACCTGCTTCCAGCCCTGGAAGAGATGATCGCCTACGATGGCCCGTACGTGCTCGACGTTCAGGTTCCTTATCAGGAACAGGTGCTGCCGATGATCCCGAGCGGCATGACCGTCAAGGAAATGATCCGCTCGTAAGCCGAGCCAAGCAAATTGAATTCAGAAGAACAGGGAGCGCGAAATGGCTCCCTGTTTTTATGCCTGAGTTTACGGCTGCTGCGGTTCTTTTTCAATCCAGAGGTGAAAGACTTCCTGCGGCAGCAGCTTTCCGGAAGTTTGACTGGGAGAACTAGGGTCGTAAGCTTCGTAAGTGACCAGCGATACCTGTTCGTCGAAATCAAATTCCGATTGCGGCGTATTCAGGACCGGCCCGGAAGTGCGAAACGAGATTCGCTGCGGCGTTTCCCCTTCCGACAACGGCGGCAGCTCAAACTGGTTTCTGCCCACGTTGTTCGCGACGAGCCAGCTCGGGGCATTCACCGGAAGGCCATGACGAATTCTTCCGCCATGGCCCGGCTTACTGGCCGTGATGCAGATGCGCCATTGGCTCTTATTTTGGGAAGGCGTGAACTGAAACGTTTGAGAAATGGTGTAAGTCCCAGGCGGCAACTTGATCCCTGAGACTGGGTGGTACTTATTCGTTGGATCGCGATCAGGAGGAAGATCCTTCCAATCGTACTTCACCCGATAGTCCCTCCCTTCTGGCAGATGAACCCGCCAGCGTCCCATCCGCTCGAAAGGACTTACCATCGCGCAAACGTAGATCTTGCGGGGATCAACGACGTTAAGCAACTGATTCGCTTGGCGAAGTTGCCGCAGTTCCTCGCGTAGCGTTACCGTTTGCGCTTTCCATTTTGCCCGTTCGCCAATCATGGCAAATAAGGCAACAAACAGTGCACAAACCGTCATCAGCCCTAGTAGAGCGAGGATCGAGAATCGCAATGGTCGTGGTGAAGGATTCGTGGTGGCCTGGTCGGTGGTGTTCATGGGGCATAGTGTAACGACACAACTGCCAGCACACTACTAAAGCTTAGGAATGGGCACCTTTTGGTCGCTCTTGCGGCGGCGGACGTCGAAGTAATACGGCACCAGCGTCGAGCCAAAGCCTCGCTTGACTTCCCAGGCAGCTCGGGTTGCCCATGGGGTTCCCTGATACTCTTGGGTGACAAAGGTGAGCAACTGCTTCGCACGATCGGCATCGGCCTGCGTTTTATCGGCGGCGACCAGTTCCTTCCGTGTCCGCAGTTCCCAGCCGCGAAACTCCAGGTATTCTGCTCGATCGGGGTTAGGTGGCGTGGGGTTTTTCAGAAACAGCTCGCTGCTCACGCCATACTCGTAGGCGCGACAGCGATAGGCATAAAGCTGTCCGAGAATTAGGTCGAAGTTGGCTTGCCAGCGAATAGAGACCGAGTTGTCGCGAAGCTCCACGTTCTTTTCCATGACCTTAATCGCTTCGTCGAGATATCGCCCGTAGGGGATGACCTCGGATTGCTCCTTGCGAACCTGATTGGCCATCTCTTGCGGATTGCGGCTGTACCAGTGGCGAATGGTCAGGACGTTGGCCCGATCCTCTTGAAAGGGGTTCAGGTCATACACGACCTTCGTCACCAGGCTCTTGAGCGGGTCTCCTTTGATCTCGGCGACCTGCTCGGCCCGGGGTCGTAAGTCAGGTCGGAAATAGTCCATCGTTTTCGGATCAAACTTGCGATCGGTCACGCGGTGAATTTTGTCTTCCTGCCCCGGAAGCATGAAAAACCGCCCGCCTGTTTCCTTGGCCATGCGAACTTGTTCGTACGGTCCAAAGCCAGCCGTCATGGCATCCCAGCGTTTGCCGTAGCCGTCGGTCTGAAGTTGTTCGACGAAAGCCGTTTCCGGGCCTCGGTCGATTTTCAGCAAATGCATTTCACCATCGAAAGGATGCCGCCACTGATAGTGAGCATGGGGATAGCCGAACATGGCCTCGCGGCCCATCACGAACAATCGACAGTCCATTTGCTGAGCCGTCTTGATGACGTTTTCAAGCTGCGACTGATTGTCGCCCGGGTTGCCACTTTCGTCGGAAACCAAAATCATGGCGATCTTGCGATCGGCGATGTTGGCGTACTTTTTGTGTTGGGCTAATGCTTCCATGATGGCAGAGCAACTCATCTCTTCGCCGGAAGTATCGACCTGAATTTTGTCGATCGCGCTTTGAATCTCGCTGAGCACCGCAGTTGGTGCAGGCGTCAACAATTGGAAACCTTGACCATAGCTGGTGATCGCGGTCGTCAGCATGTCGCCCTGCCCTTCTTCGGTCAGGCCGATCTCCTGGTACACGCGTGAAATTCGCCCGCGAATGATTTGTTGGTCATCCTTCATGCTTTCCGACTGATCGAATAGCCAAATCACTAAGACCTTATTTTTCGAGAGCATCCAAATCAGCTCCTGGGCGATTTGGTCCATCGCTTCCTGGTAGTCGGAAACGACTTCCTGAGCCGAGCCAATGGTCCCCGAGGGGATCTCTTGAATGAGCGAATCGGTGTCTTTCGAGATCATGGCGATGTCGCTCAGTTGAACATCGACCGTTTCCGTGGGATCAATCGCTTGCTCCTGCAGCACGGGGGCCGACAACGACGCAGCGACCAGGCCCCCCATTCCCATTTCGGAAACAGGCATGGATGCCTCGGCCATTTCCGTTGAAATCTCATTCGATTGATCGAGTTCGATTTCAAACATTTCCAGGTCTTCGGTCATGTCCGGCTCGATCACCGTCAGCAATTGCGGCGGCTGAGAGGGGCCGACGAGTGTGAACATCGCCAGAAAAACCACCAGGGCAAAATGAAATATGAACGAAGTCAAAAACGCGATCGAATTATAGGCAGCATGTGCCGCAGAACGCAGCAGCCCGCGCGGTGCAACATCGTGCGTTTCAATCTGAGGACCCGACGACGAAGAGGCCGGAAGCGGAGCGGCTGGAAGAATTGGCATGGGCCTGCCTGGCAATAGGGAGGGAACGTCAAGTCAATAAGATTCAACATATCAAGCAATTGTTATGCCTTGCACCCTTTTTTGCAGATTTTGCAGCGAAGGTTATGGTGCCTAATCACTTCAAGTCGAATCGCCTGACACACGTGCCGCCTAGCGCGACACGGTATGATTAGTAGCCCAACAACCGCAAAGCTGTCTCGACTTGGTGTTCCAATTGTTTTTTGGTTGCCTTGGGAGTGCGGTCGAAGAGGGCTCCCAAGTGATTACGTGCCAGGGCTGCCCCCAGCAGCGTCGTGGTCATTTGCTCGATGTCTTCCACTTGGGGGCCGATTCCTTCGTCTCGGGCTCGCTCGACCGCTTCGGCCAAGTAACGCCGGGCTTTCGAGATCACGCGTTCATGAAAATCGCGGGCCAGCTTCGGCGTTCGTTCGGCTTCCGAGATTAACAGCCGCGTCAGGCGTACTTGCCGCGTCGTCATGATGAACTGGACCATCGCATGTAGCCGCCTTCGAAGCTCGGCCTTGGCATCTTCGCTTGGTGCGGGTTGGTCGTTCTCCCACGGAGAATCCCACAAGCCGCCCACCATGGCAGCAAACAGATGCTCCTTGTCGGGATATTTGGCATAGAGTGTCTTCTTGGACATCCCCGCCGATTTCGCGATTTCCTCCATGGTCGCCGCGCCGTAGCCTGTCGTGGTGAACACCTCTTCCGCCGCCCTTAACAGACGCTGACAGCGTTCTTTCTCGGTGTAAACAGGGGGACGGCCAGGTTTGGCCTTCTCTTGTTCCGAGGATGCGGGTTTCGTCATAAACGTTGACTTCAAAGAAGAGGACGAGTAATGTTCCATTTAAGAAACGATATCGTTTCCAATATTCACAATCAAGTGAAAAATTTTGACGTACTGATTTTCATTCGCAGGACGCACCATGACTTCGCGGAAAATTCATCCTTGGCTGATCGCTCCCATCTTGGGAATCCTGGGGGCCGTTGGTCCCTTGGCCATCGATCTTTACCTGCCGGGGATGCCGCAGATCACTGCCGAGTTAGGCATCAGCGAAGGGGTCGGACAATTCAGCCTGATGACCTTTCTGGCCGGGCTGATGATCGGACAATTATTCCTTGGCCCGGTCTCCGATCGCATCGGGCGCAAGCCGATGATCATCGCCGGAATGCTGTTGTTTGCGGCCGCGTCGCTGGGCTGTGCGTTTGTCCAAAACGGCGAACAGCTGTTAACGCTGCGGTTCATTCAAGGGCTCGGGGGTTCGATCGGTCGCGTGATTGGAATGGCCGTGGTGCGCGATCTGTACACCGGACCTACCGCCGCGAAGTTGGTGGGCATGATGATGCTGGTGCTCGGCCTGGCCCCGATCTTGGGGCCTCTGTTGGGGTCGACTATTTTGCTGTTCGCTTCGTGGCGTTGGATCTTTGTATTTCTCGCGTTATTCGGCTTGGGCTGTATCGTACTCGTGCTGACGCTCATGCCAGAGACCCGCTTGCCAGAGCAGCGGACATCGAGCCACCCAGTTGCTGCGATACGCAATTACGGCATGCTCCTTTTCAGCCGACAATATATGCCGTACGTGGCCACCATGGCCCTGGCCCAGGCAGGCATCTACGCCTACCTGACCGGTTCGTCCTTCGTGTTTATTAACATCCATGGCGTCTCGCCGACGCTTTACAGTGTTATTTTTGCATCCAACGCGGTGGGCCTGATGATTGGTGCTCAGAGTGGTCCGCGGCTGCTGGGGCGTTTCCGCGCCGAGACCATCATCCGCACCGCCTTGGCTACTTATATGTTGGCGGCCGTAACGCTTCTATCGCTCGAGATGGCAGGCGAAATGAACGTGGTGCTGCTATCGGCGTTGCTGTTTGTGATCATCATGTCGATCGGTTTCATCTTGCCCCTGTGCGGCGTGATGGCCTTGGAAGCCCACGGCAAGATATCCGGTACAGCCGCCGCCATGATGGGTGCGTGTCAGTTCTTCTTCGGTACGATTGCCGCGTTGGTGATCGGCTTAACGGCCAATGGAACGGCGATCCCAATGGCCGTCACCATCGCGTTTGCCAGTATCGCCGCAGGCATCACGGCTCACTGGGCGTTTCCGAAAGAAGCTATTGAAGAAGATGTCGACCTATCGACCGACACATTGCAGCCGGTCCCAGCCGAGTCTGGCAAGTGGCAATGAGCTACGGCAGTAAGCGTTAAGGTGATGGCTTCGGCGGAGGCTCGCGTTCGATCCACAGCCGAAAGATCTCGAACGGCAGATGAAAATCGAGATCGCTTTGACGTTCCGGTTCATAGTCCAAAACTTCCCAACGTAACAGTTCTACCGGCTGATCTGCGGCGCATTCTATTTGAGAATAATGCAAGGCAGAAAGAGAGGGCACTTCTGGAGTGATCCGAAACGTCACGCGTTCTCCCGACGTGCCATCTTCGTCGCTGGTTAGTACATGTCTTAGAAAACGTCCGTCCTCACCAATCACTTTCGCATCGAGCCAACGAACATCGTTTCGCATTAGTCGGCTCACCACGCGAGTATTCGCGTGGGGTCCGATTGCCGATAGGGTTGACCTCCACTTCGCAATGTGATGGTCTGGCTCGTTTGCAAACATTTGCGTGATGACATAATGCCCAGGTGAAAGAGTAAGACTGGTTCTGGTTGTAGGCTTAGGGTCCTTAGGAGGGATGCTGTTGTAGTCGTATTTGATTTGGTACTGGGCTCCCTCCGGCAAGTAAACTCGCCACTGCCACATCTTTTCGGCAGGCACGCGTAACGGCCGAACGTAGATCTGGGAGTCGTCCGTGACGTTTAATAACTCGTAGGTTTTGCGGGTCTGTGTCAACTCATCGCGGACATCCAACAGCTGGCTGCGAGATTGGCTATACGCCAAGGCAAGCCCGACAATCGCCGTGATAAGAAAGATGGTAAGAATGGAAAAGCGGAACCGCTGCCCCGTTGGCTGGGCTTCGACTGTTTCGGTTGCGGGTTTGGTTGTTTCCATTGGACTTGGTAGCCGGTTCGATCCGGAAGATGATACCGTCTGATTCCACAGAGCGGATTCAAAAGTTGTAATGCGCTCAGTCTAGCCAATCAGCTGTGGCTTAGGCAATCAACTTTCAACGAATTGCCTCACGTCTTCTGGCAAGTTAGGATAAACATTCCTCGACCTGCCTCACCCAATTGAAACTTCTAATACTCGGAGTTACCCCCATGCGTTTTTCCTCCCTTGCGCTGACTCTGCTAACTTGCGCGGCGATCGTTGGCACGGCTGTGGCTGATGATGTGAAGAAGACCATTGGCGAGATCGAGCGGCTCGATCCGGCGTTCGATCAGCTGGTTGCGACCGACGCTAAGGTCGAAGTGTTGGCCGATGGGTTCGAGTGGTCGGAAGGGCCTGTTTGGATGCCGAAGGGGTTTCTGCTGTTCAGCGATATTCCCAATAACCGCATCGTGAAATTCAAGCCTGGGCAGGGGACTGACGTCTTCATGCAGCCTGCCGGGTACACCGGGATGCCCAAGTTTGAAGGGCGCGAGCCGGGCACCAATGGCCTGGCGATTTCGCCGGAAGGCCACCTGACGATGTGCTGCCACGGCGATCGCAACATCACGCAGATGGTCGATGGCGAACGCAAGGTGTTGGTCTCGCACTTCGAAGGGAAGCGGCTCAACAGCCCTAACGATTTGGTGTATCACTCTAACGGCGATCTCTACTTCACCGATCCTCCGTACGGCCTGCCAGGCGGATTGAACGGAAAGGATGCCGATCTCGACTATTGCGGCGTCTATCGGTTTTCCAAAGAGGGTCAATTGACGCTGCTGACCAAAGAGTGCCCTCGACCGAACGGGATCGCTTTCTCTCCGGACGAAAAAACGCTGTATGTGGCCGACTCGCAAGAGTGCCACTGGAAAGCTTTCCCCGTGAACGACGATAGCACGCTGGGCGAAAGTAAGATGTTCTACGACGCCGCCCAGTGGAAAGGAAAACGTCCCGGCGGCAGCGATGGCCTGAAGGTCGACACCGACGGCAACGTCTGGGCAACCGGCCCTGGTGGTGTGCTGGTCTTCAATGCCGAAGGCAAGCTGCTGGGTCGAATCAGCACCGGCGAACGCACCGCCAACTGTGCGTTTGGCCCGGACGGCATGCTTTATATGACGGCCGACATGTATCTCTGCCGCGTGAAGACCAACGCGAAGGGACTGATCGGGTCGAAGTAGGCTCAGCCGTTGGCTGGCAAGGGTCCGCTGTGCGGACCGAAATCTGGTTGGTAGGTTATAGGTTTTCCACTCCGATTTCGCGCCCGCTTAGCGGACCCTACGTTATGCCTACACCACGACAAACAACCGGTATTGCTAAGCTCGACGAACACCTGGGCGGTGGTCTGATTCCTGGAACGCTCACGCTGGTGATCGGCGCAACCGGGATCGGCAAAACGCAAATGGGCGTTCACTTTGCCCATGCCGGAAAGGATACCGACAACCACAACGGGATCTTCTTCGACATGAGCACGCGAGGAGACTCGCAGAGCCATGTCGAATACGCCGAGCGAATGTTCGGCTGGACGCCGGTCGAAGCTGATTCGCATAAGCTGCCTGATCTCGATAACTTCTTCGAGTCGGATCTCACCCACGGCGAGATGCTGCATGTCTTCGACTACCAAGGCAAACGCGTCTCGCGCCGCGAAATGGATTGGGACGAGTTAGGGCATTGGCAGAAGCAGATCAACGAAAAGCTGGCGACCACCATTGGCTATCTGTACGGCAACTTCACCCGGGGCTGCCGCCGAGTGGTGATCGATGGCCTGGAACCGGTTGATGTCCCGGCCGAGTCGATTCAGATTGAACTGTTCGAGTACGTCTATCACCAGGTACTGCGGAAAGATCCGATGTGGGTTGCCCGCGATCTTTTCCGTCAAGCGTTTCGTAAAAATAGCGAGGCAGCCGAGAAGCATAGCTATGCGAGCGAGTCGATTGGCTGCATGATGCTACAGACCTCGAAAGAGGCGATGCTCGAGCATCTGATCTCGCGGAACCTGGACGAAGGGGATTTGATCAGCGGCGCGAACACGGTGATCTACATGGGCAAGATTCTCGACGGCACGAAGATTCGCCGGGCCATGTATATCAACAAACACCGAGGCAGCGCCGCGACGGACGAAATCATTCCGTACCACATCGACGACGCTGGCATTCAGATTGACGGCTAGTCTAGGGAACTACATCCCGCCGCGTGAGCTGTCCGAATGGTGCTTGGCCTGCTCGGCTTTCTCGATGAACTTCGGATCGCGGGTGGCCTCGTAGGCCTTTTGGTAGGTGACACTCAGAGCCGTAAAGTTGAACGGATCGGTCGGTTCTAGCTGGCAAACCATCTCGGCGTGATAGCACGCGTCGTCGAAATTGTTCAGATTCCCGTAGGTCACCGCCAAGGCCAGATGCGAAAGGACATGCTCAGGCTTCTCGGACAAAACGGCCTTGAATTTATCAACGGCTTCTTCGTATTTCCCTTCGTCTCGAAGCTTTTCGCCTTCGTTATACAGGGCAGTCGTATCAGACATGGTCTCTCAATCATTGGTAAAAGACGCAAAATGGGTTCGGGAACGTCTTTCAATTATAGGGAACGGCGTCTCGATTGACACGACCCTGCCTGCTGGCTTTGCTAGCGATGCGATCTGGCAGAAGTCCTGCGCAAAAATGTGGTTTCTATCGATCGGGGTGGACAGGTTTTACCGATAATCGTATCTAGGAACACAATACGCGGAGAAATGTGGCCAAGAAGGCCCGTTTGCATCGCAGCGATATTATCGATACCCATCTTCGACCTTCAGCAAAAGGATTTGCTGTGACTCAGATCCACCCTTCCGCAATCATTCATGCTTCGGCGGAGATTGGCGAGAACGTCACGATTGGCCCGTTCTGTGTCATCGAAGAAAATGTGAAGGTGGGAGATGGATGCCAGCTGAATTCCTTTGTCTCCATCAAGCAAGGCACCACGCTAGGTGCCAATAACAAAGTCCACGAACATGCTGTCATTGGTGGTCCTCCTCAGCACCTAAGAGCCGGAACCGATCTCGGCGACGTCATCATCGGTACGGGCAACGTCATCCGAGAGTTCACCACAATCCACCGCGGTTTGGCACCTGGCAAGAATACCGTGATCGGCGATAACAATCTGCTGATGGTCCAAGCCCATGTTGGCCACGACACGATCATCGGAAACAACACAATCATCACCAACAACGTGATGCTAGGTGGACACGTCGTCATCGAAGACCGCGCCTACGTCAGCGGCGCCGTTGCCGTGCACCAGTTCTGCCGCGTTGGCCGCAATGCCATGGTCGGCGGTCAGGCACACGTCGTTCAAGATGTGGCTCCTTATGTGACCGTCGATGGTTGCACGAGCTTGGTGGTGGGACTGAACATCATTGGCCTGAAGCGAAGCGGCTTCACGCCAGAGCAGGTCTCGGATTTGAAGCGAGCGTACCGCATCATCTTCCGATCGAACCTGACCAATCGCGAAGCCCTGCAGCGTGTTCGCCGCGAGTTCCCGCTGAGCCCTGCGTTGCATTTCGCCGAGTTCCTGGCCGAAAGCGAACGCGGCTTTATCCAGGCTCGCAGCCGAGGCCGCGGTGTGGATGTCAGCCGTCCGCAACTTCGCGTCCTTTCCAGCGACAAAGACACGACCACCGACGTGAACCGACGTGCAGGTTAGGCAGATTCGCAGCGTCTAACCGATCGGTTTTCCGTTCTAAACGACTTGGCCCTACCGGCCTTTGTCGACTTGAAAGTCGATGACATTCTTTCCATCGACCACTTCAGCCGTCAGCGGAGTTTGATCCTGGTTGGCAAACTTCGAGCTGATCGGAGAAGACTTTCCGTAGTCGCTACTGCCGATGATGGTCACTTTGTAACGGCCTTTCGGGGCACCGTCTGATTCGCCAAACGTACCGAGCGTATAGGTTCCATCTTCTTTGATGTAGCCCACGGAACTCGAGTTGTTTTGCGTGTCGGCGAAAACGATGGTGCCGCCTGAGACCGGCGATCCATCGGCGAAGCTAACCTTTCCGGTAACCACTTCGGTCGCACCGCCACTTCCGCTGCATCCCAGGAAACCAAGAAGTGTTGACGCGAAAAGTAATGTAGCTACGGAAGTATTTTGCATCTGCATGAGAAGAATCCTGCTCGAAATGGGTCTATCAGGACAGAAAAGATTGCGAACGTCCACAGCAAAGGGACGTCCGCAAGTCGCCATGAAACAAGACGCGAGGAAGGTTATTGGTCGTAGTTATTCACGCGTCCATCGCGGCGATCGGCCATGAGCAGTGTAAATTCTGGATTCACATTGTTGGCGACATTTCGAACACTTCCATCTGCCATCAGAAACTGACTGATGCCGGGATGATAACTCCCCAAGCTCTTTCGGTACTCACCGGTAGTGATATTAGGGCCACGCATGAGAGGAAACTTCGTGTTTCGGATAATCATCCAGGTCTTCCAGTCACTTATGTGCCAGTAATAAAGCGTTCCATCTCCCACGTTGGCATGCTTGTTAATATTGCTTGTGGGGACATATTTTTCACCGAGGACCGACGTGTTGGACAGACCGTCGGTGATGCTCGCGAAGTTTGTCTGAGACTTCCAACCGGTTAGGCGACTGCCACTATCAACGGTACCGCCCTTGGCCAGAATCAACGCGCTATAGTGCCGCCCCGGCGTGGCATCATCGGCATCTAGCCGGTCGCATTCATTCGTGCTCTCACGGTTGCCGGTAATGCAATAATCGGTGGCGGCACCAAGCTCGGAAATCTGAGTCCCGCTACGGCGGCTAGGACAAAGGAGCATCGACAAGGAGGCCGCATCTGTCTTGATGAATGTGTCGTTGTCGCCCGAAGTCATCGGCAGTTCAAGATCCAACTGATCGACCACATTCTTTTGTTCTAGATACGGCATGATCAGCGGATAGAAGCTCGCGTATTCGTTCCGCAAAGCGGCTGGCGGCAGATAACCGAAGGTGTCGTGGAAGTTATGAAACGATAGTCCAAGTTGCTTGAGATTGTTGCTGCATTGCATTCGACGTGCGGCTTCACGAGCTTGCTGTACCGCTGGTAAAAGCAAAGCAATAAGAACACCGATGATCGCAATCACGACCAATAATTCGACCAACGTAAAACCAGAACGAACGCGTTGAGATAATGGCATAAGGCACCGATCGACAAGTATTCTGAAAAGAAAAGATTTAAATGCCTAGACGGCTAAGCATCGCTCAAATCGTATTCAGGTCGGGTAGCCATAACAACCGAGTTCGACGTTAAAAAAACGCATTTTGCGGGAAGTATACGCCAAAATACGGTTTGTTCGATCCAAGGAAACCGATGCACAGAAACCATGTTCAATGGCATCGCAAAGATACTCAAAATACAGGCTCGTCGCCGGAACTACTTCATCGTATTGAGACGCTCGTCCGAGAGATCGAGCCGGTACATGATGGTGTTGTAGTCGTACCGAGGCGTGCCAACCTGGGTGGCAGAGAACTGCTTGGTGTAGGTGCCGTCGAAGTAGATCAGCTTTCCGTCGGCCTGATCGAGGAAGGCGTGCTGCACCGGGTTGTAGAATGTGTACTTGTCGTGGGTGACGATCTTCTTTGCTTTCTCCCACGTGCCGGGGATTGTCTTCGAGGTCAGGAAATAGACCTCGCCCAGGTCCGACTCTTCCCCATGAATTTCATTGGCGATCATCACCCAGCAGTCGAGATAATCGTTCCAACGAACCGAACCGCGATGCAGCGTGATCTTTCTTCCTTGGTCGATATCGGTTGTTTGGATCCAACCTTCGCCGGGCTGAATGTATCCGGCTTGCTCTAGTTGTCGCTGCTGTTGAGCACCCACCAGATCGGTTCCCTTTCGCCAGGCATAGTCGAGCTTGCCTTGCGGGTTTCGGGCAAGTTGAGGGCTCTTCTGATGGAACTGGGCACCTTCTTCTAAGCACGTCCAGGCTTCGTACTGAGCAGGATCGAGAACGGCATCCCACTTGGCCGGAACGCGCAGCATGGGGTAAGGCGTCGCGAAATAGATGTACGCCTGGTCGTCGTCGGTGTGCTTGAACGCTTGTCCTTGTGGGTAAAGCCGTACTGACTCCGGAAACTGAGTAACCTGCTCGAACAGCTCTTTCTCTTCGTTGAACACGGCGATGCCGCTACGGTGCTGCTTGCCAAGCCCTTCCCGAACGGTGTAGTGGGTGACGGCCTTCGTCTGTCCGTCGTTGTCTTCAAGGGTGAAGAGGCCATGCATCCAAATGACGGTTCCGTCGATATCGTTCTGGTACATGGGCTTGCTGAAACCGGTGTCGTCGACGAGATATGCTTGATCGATCCCGAGCGCCGGATCCATTCCCCCATCCTTTGGAAGTTGGGACCAGGCACCTGAGGTCGCGAAGTTGCCCAGCGGATAAGATGCCCTCGCCGTATCGCCCCATGTCCACAAGATTCGGTCGCCTAGGACGACTGCCTGGGTCGAGTCCTGGCCCATCACTTGGGCGTTCAGATTAGGACGCCGCCAAGGACTCGGCATGCCGAGGTGAGTCGAGTGATGAAACTGCCCCTGACCGGTGATTCGATAAAGCCGTTGGGCAATGTTCTTTCGATGGACCTTCAACTGAACCGACTTGCCTGGCAGAACCTCCAAAGCCCGGCCCCGTTTGCCAAAGCCATCGGCCGGAAATTCATAGCCATGCCCGGTGATCGCAAAGAACACCTTCTGCCCCATCAAACCAGGTTCATCCACAGCGACCCAGCCTGCGTTGTCTGTCACCAGTCGGATTTCATTAGTTGTCCGCAGTTCGATCAGCGGCACGCCGCGACCAGTGGCTTCATCGATCACCTGAATGCCAAAGGGAGAGGTGGCAACCGAACGCTGGGTAGGTAGGCCCTGAGCCGAAAGCATGGCGTGAATGACAATCGCTAGCAACAACGAAGCAAGAATCATCACCCAATGTGAGCGGTGGCGTAACATGCAAAAACTCGACGGAGAGATAGGAGGGAGGGCATGCACCGTAATGCACGCACTAAGGGAGGGATAAGCGAGGGGAACTCGAAGGAATCGATGAACTTCTATGTTAACTGGTTTCCCTAGAGCGTTACCAGAGAATAAAATTATGGGGTTCACTAGTCAAAAGAAATAAATGCTTGCTAGCGATATCTTCCGAGCCATCCTTCCTCTGGCTCGCTTCGATGCCGTTTTAAGATGCAACTTCCTGTTAGATCCCCCAAACTTGCTGTGCGAAAAGCAGTAACGTATGTGGATTGTTGAATTTGATTGAATTCGCGGTAGATCGATACGAAGATGAGGACAGAAGTAGGAAGCAGCCGGCGGCTCGAAACCGCTGATACCTCGAAAAGGATTCTCATTTGTTTGCGCTTGCTTATGCTAGTTACAGTACCGTCGATGCCTCGGAACTTGATCTCGACGGGATTGCTACCCGTGCCTCGTCTAAGAACGCCGTCTTAGGTATTACGGGCTATTTGTGTTACGACCACGGCGTATTCTTTCAGTACCTGGAAGGGGAAGACCGGGAAGTCGTGTGGGACCTGATGGAGGTCATCGGGCAAGACAGCCGTCACGATATCGTCAACAAGGTCGACCTGGGCGAACACGACGAGCGGGTCTTTCCTGAGTGGAGCATGCGCTACCTGAACCGCAGCGACCTGCGACGTGTCGACCTTGAGAACGTGCTAGAGCACTCGATTTTCCACATGGACCCGAAGCTGTACGGCCAAGAGAATATCGTCGCGCTGATTAAGGCCTTGGTGGCGAATATCTCGGCACGGCAAAGCCAGCTGAAAGCGGTCTGAGTTACCGATCGACGTCTTTCTAGACGGGTTGAATTGGTTTTTCAGGCAAAACTAAGACCGCAGACCATTTTTTGGCCGGAGGGGTCCTTGAAAAAAGAGGCATCCACAGGCATAAATGGTTGTTTCCAGCCTACAACATAGGCCGAAGTGGCGGAATTGGCAGACGCGCTAGGTTCAGGTCCTAGTGTCCTTTTTGGACGTGGAGGTTCAAGTCCTCTCTTCGGCACTTAACAAAAAAACCACGATGGGTCTCCATCGTGGTTTTCTTTTTTTGGGCTTCGGTTGATCTCTAGTTCTCGCTGAACATCGCGTTGTTGCGATCGCCTCGCGACAGAAGATAAGCCATCAGGTCCTTGATCTCGTCTTCGGTAAAGTTGTCCAGCAATCCTTCCGGCATCATCGATTTGTCGGATGGGGCGATTTCTTCGATCTGGTTTTGGTTGACATCGGTCATCGCGTTCGGGTCGAGCATGTTGGTGTTCACCTTGATCACGTCCCCATGCAGATTCACGATACGACCCACCACAACCTTACCGTCTTCGGTCAAAATCTTGACGGCCTGGTATTGGTCGCTTACCTGCTTGCTCGGCAAGAGGGTCGACTCGAGGATGTCGCGAGGACTGAAGCGTCCCGAGAGGCCGGTCAGGTCGGGACCAATCGCCCCGCCTTGCTCGGCAAACCGATGGCAGGCAAAGCAGCTTGCTTCACCGAATAGCTGTCGCCCCCGGTCGTAGTTGCGGTTCTTCAGTGCTGAAGGTTCGACAACGGTTGCCAGATCTTCGACGGTCCACTTCTTCACAAGCGTGCGAGGCTTGCCGCTAAACACAGGGGCGTTGGAGGTTGGCTTATGATCCAGAATGGAAGCCAAGGCCTTTTTGCGTTCAGGCGAAAGATTCTCGACGGCTTCCTTTTTGATGTCCTGGACGAACAACGCGAAGCTGGCCCCGCCGCGATAGGTCGCCGCTTTGTGGAACCAACGGAAGTAACGCTCTTGTAGTTGATCGGTCCAGCCAGCTTTCAGCAGTCGCAAGCTTTTAGCCAGTTCGATCTGCTGTTCCTGCGTTGGAGTCGATTCCAGCAACGCGACCAGACGCGGGGCAGCGACCGGCGATTGCAAGCGAACGAGCAGTTCGGCCAGCATGCGATTTTCTTCCGGAGACTGGGCCGGCAGTAGCGGTTCGAACTTCTTCAAGTAGCGGTCACGAACCGCAGCGTCGTCTCCCATTCGCATGAGCACCAAGCCATAGGCCCGTATGAGATCGAGCTTCTGCGACTTGCTGGCCGAGGCGTAGTCGATCGTGTCGAGCTTGTCCAGAACCTGGCCTCGCTGCGAGTCATCGCCGGTACGAGCCAACGCGATGGCCGTGTTAATCACGCTGTTGGCGTCGCTGAGTGCGAGTGCTTTGGCTTGCCAGGTGGCCGGATCTTGATGCTCGAGAGCGATGCGGGCCGCCTGACGGATGAAACGATCGTCGCTTCCGAGGTTCGCCAAAGCGAGGTCGTTGCCAGACGAATCCTGGGCCAGATGCAGCTTCTCTAGTTCACGACGAAGTTCCATCTTGTCGTTGCTGTCGGACGAGGCGACCTGTTCTTCGGCGCGGTCGTCCCCCACGTAGGTCACTCGGTATAGGCCCGACTGAACCTTACGGCCACCCACGGTGAAGTAAAGGGCCTTGTCGGCAGGTCGCACGATGATATCGGTGAGGGGCAGCGGCGTGCCGGTGATGAATTCTTCGGCGGTTGCCTTGTAGGACGCTCCGTCCTCTTCAAAGTGCACCGCGTACAGCTTGCCGTAGCTCCAATCGCAAGCGTAGAACGCGTCCTGATACTTCTGCGGGAAGTCGGCCCCATAGCCGAATGCAACGCCGGTCGGAGAGCCAGGGCCGATATCAATCGTGGCCGGGGTGCTGTCTGGGTAGTACTCTGGCCACTTGCCAGATCCATTGCGCCATCCGAATTCGGCACCACTGACAACATGACAAATGCGGGTCGGGCGATACCAAGGCGTGTTCAGGTCCCACTCCATATCGGCATCGTAAGTGAACAGCTCTCCGTCTTGGTTGAAAGCGGCGTCGTATTCATTTCGGAAACCAACGGCCATCAACTCCCACTCTTTGCCTTCGGGGTCGATCTTGGCGATATATCCGCCGGGGGCCATTTTGTCTCGCATGAAACCGCGGCCAAAAATACGTGGCAGCATCAGGTCTTCGTCCCAGACTTGCGGCACGCGCGAGGTTGCAAATTCGGTCTCGTTGGTCTGGTTACCACAAACAACCACTAAGTGCTCGCCATCGGGGTGCAACATGATGGCATGAGGACCATGCTCGCCGCCACCTTTGAGCTTGCGAAGCTCGGTGACTTTATCAAGCTTGCCATCTCCATTGCTGTCGGTAACGCGATGGAGTCCGCTGGGAAACTGACCGCTATTGACCACGACGTACAAACTGTCGAACGCCCAGATCAAACCTTGGGCTCCGCCAATCTCGACATCGATGGGGGTCACCGCGACTTCACCCTTGGTGCCTGCATCCGGCACCGCAACATGATACAGCTTGCCGTACTGATCGCAGACAATCAGATTGCCGTCTGGGCCGACGCACATGCTGACCCAAGATCCCTGTTGATCTTTCGGCACCGAGTAGAGAAGTTCCACCTTGAAACCATCGGCAACCTTGAAGTGCTTGGGATCGGTAGCGGTGGGTTCCTTGGCGAGCGCCGCACTGCCCAAACTGAGCAGCAGCGCGAATGTGCTGAGGAAGGTCCAAACTTGCTTTTTTGTCATCGAGATCAACTCACCAGGGTGAAATACAAATAATAACGCAAGAGAACGTTAATTCTCTTTTGGGGAACTTTCCAATCTAATCACAGCCGTTGCGGGCTTTCAACTCCCTTAGAAGGGACGACTGATCGTTTTGGGATAAAAAAGAGCTGCCGAGTCAACTCGGCAGCCTTGGCATTTAATGAACGCTGGTGTCTTAGGAACTTAGGTCGTAGCACATCAGCTTGTCTTGCTCGCGAAGATAAAGCTTGCCATCCACGATTACCGGATGCGACCAGCTTTCTTTCTCCTGAAATTCAGGCGTGAACGTTCCTTTGAGAACGTACTCGTTGGGGTTCGCTTCCACGAGTGCGAGAAGGCCCGATTGATAGCGGTAGATCAAATTGCCGTCGGCGTAAAGAATTGCGGCTGATCCTTTTCCCTCAGGTCGGAAGTCGCCTCCCCACTGGACTTTGCCGGTCTTCATTTCGACGCAAATCGGAAAGCCACTGTTATGCTTGGTGCCGGCGTAGATGTAGTCGCCCACCTTGATCATTCCGCCATGATGGTTTTGGAACGTCTTCGCATCGAGAAAGTAAACTTCTTCAGCTTCAATCTTGCCGCCGTTGTTCTTTAAGTGAACCAGCCCTGCCCCCGTTTGGTAGCCGGTGGAAGCGAAGATGTAATCTCCGTCGATCACGGGATCGGGAATGTTGGCCACACCGTTGGCGACTTGATTGTACGACCAGAGAAGTTCGCCGGTCTCGGCATCGACACCAATCAAACCGCGGCCAATCAATTTGACGTATTGCTTCTTGCCGGCAGCATTGCAAACGAGAGTCGAAGAATAGCCTGCCTCATCTTTGCCCTTTTCGCCTAAATCAGCGTCGCCCCGGGGGGTCACCCAGATTTCGCGGCCGGTCTTTTTATCAAGACAAACCAGCAGGGCTTTGGACGATCCAGAACCACAGATCAATTTATCACCGTCAATCAGTGGCGATTCTGCGAAGCCCCAGCTAGGCAGTGCCGCACCATACTCTTCTTGGAGATTACGCTGCCAGACGATGTCTCCCGATTTGCGGTTCAAACGTGCGACGGTCCCTTCCGACATCACAACGTACAAGTCTTCTCCGTCGACCGTCGGCGTGCAGCGCGAGCCGGTGTAGCCGTGCTTGGGGACTTTCGATGTCAGGTTTTGCTTCCAGGCGACTTTCTGCGAGGCCAGGTCAAAACAAACAACAGCCTGACCATCAGAGAAGTTGCCGGTGGTGTAGAGGTCATTGCCCACGATCGAAACACTGGCGTAACCTTCGCCGAGCCCTTCGGCCATCCATAACAGCTTGGGCTGCTTTTCTTCCCAATCAGAAATCAAACCGGTCGCAGACGATTTACCGTTTCGGTCGGGACCTCGCCATTGAGGCCAATCCTGATCGTTCTCTGCAGCCAGCGAAGGGATGGCCCCTGTAAACAGAAGCAGTGCGATCGTTGTGTACCGGCTAATCATGCCAATTCCTTGAAAATATTGGGAAGGACTCTGGTCGGGGAGGCGATTATGGAAGGCGCGTTCGCCGTGGGATAGAATAGGAGATACCTTATTCGCAGGTAAACCTTATGTAAGGAAAGTTTAAACGGGGTAAAATTCCCTTGCAACTAATGAGCAAGTTCATTACCCCATAGATTCAGCAGGTTAATGCCCCCAAGATGCAAACCAACCAGCGAACAGTGATCGCCGGTGGTTTGAGCCTGTTAGTTCCCGAACACCCTGTTTTACGACTTCGCGTGGGAATGGATTGGCCCGAATGCCCTCGTCTTCTAGCTCGACCCAATCAGAACTGCGGTGGTACTACGCCGTCGACGACGCCCACGTAGGCCCCGTCTCGGCGACTAAATTTTGGCAATTGGCCGAAGAAGGGGTCATTAAAGCCGAGACTCTTGTCTGGTGTACCGGTTACACCGATTGGGTTCCGGCGAAAACGATCGACGGGCTTTTTCGATCTCGTCCGAGCCGTTCCAGTGATTCGGGCTTTATGGGAGGCTCGCCGAGTTCAGCACAACTTAACCCAACCCCCATGAAGCCCCCTCCGATGGAGGGCATCACTGCGGAGCTCGATTCCACGTTATTGATGCAAATTGCGAAGTCGGGCATTCTGCTAGGCCTGCTTTGTATCGTGTTTACCCGAGGTTGCGATCAAATCGACCAGGCTCGCATCGATGGGCTTTCCGCGGAAAGAAGTATCTCGGAGCAAGAGTTTGAACAACGCGAGGCATCGGAACTTGCCCCGTTGCAACAAACGGTCGACGAGCTTCAGGCCAAAGAATTTGTTTCTGCCGAGGATAAGAAACAACAGCAGGAAGCGGTCGAAGCGTTGCGTACGGCCAAAGTCATGATGGCCAACGAGCGAAAGCGAATGGAGTCGGAAACCTGGGGCCCGCTTCGCGCGGAGGAAGCACGCGCGGCCTCCGAGAAGCTCGCGGTGCAAATGTTTCGGCGAATTGCCGGACTGCTGGGGACTACGCTCACACTGCTGGGGCTTGGTATCGCTCTTTTCTATGGCCCCCCAGACCAACAACTGGGCATTTGGATTGTGTTGGCAGTCCTGATCGCTGCTGCTTACTTGGCGTAGGCGTGCAGCTAAGCAATTTCACAAGCTGCCTACCCGATTTAACACACCAGTCTCGTTTTGATTGGAATTGGTGTCGTTAGCTTCTACATTAGTGAGAGACATTTTCCCTCGCGTGTGGCCCCACCCTCTCCTCGGAAAGCTCCTTGATGGCTTGCCTTCTTTTTCGAATTGTCTCGTTTGCGACCCTCATTCTGACCGTTTTTTCTGCCATTGAAGCAGCCGAGAACGACCAAGAGTTTGTTCCTCGACGTCAACAAGGCATTCCAGGACCGCCCCTTTCGCCGGCGGATGCGATTTCCAAGATGACCGTCCCGAGCGGTTTTTCCGTGGAAGCGGTCGCGGCAGAACCTGACATCGTGAATCCGGTTGCGATGACATTCGACGAAAAAGGACGCATTTGGGTCACCGAGAGTTTCGAATACCCACGCCTATCGCCTGGTCCCGGACGCGATCGCATTAAGGTACTGGAAGACACAGACCAAGATGGCGCGATCGACAAAGTGACCATCTTCGCCGAAGGGCTGAACATTCCCTCCGGCATCGCCGTTGGCTACGGGGGGGTGTGGGTGGCGAATGCCCCGGACATCCTTTTCCTGCAAGATACCGATGGCGACTTGAAAGCGGACAAGACGGAAGTGATTGTCACCGGCTTCGGTAGGACCGATACCCATGAGTTGCCGAACTCGTTGACATGGGGTCCCGATGGTTACCTTTACGGCTTGAACGGCGTATTTAACCACAGCCACGTAAAGCATCGTGGCCAAGATTTTGTATTCACATGCGCCCTGTTTCGGATCGATCCGCGGACTCACGATTTCGAGCTTTTTAGCGAAGGGACCAGCAACCCTTGGGGCATCGCGTTCGATCCCAACGGCGAGGCGTTTGTCAGTGCCTGTGTGATTGACCACCTCTGGCATCTGACCGAAAGCGGTTACTACCGTCGGCAAGGCGGACCTTACCCACCGCATACCTGGGAGCTTGGGTCAATCGTCAATCACAAGCACCAAATGGCGGCGTACTGCGGGATCGAGTACTTCGACAGTGACGCGTACCCCGCCGAGTACCGCGACTGCTTGTACATGGGCAACATTCATGGTGGGTGCGTGAATGTCGATGTTCTTCAGCGAGATGGCTCCACTTATTTTGCTAAGCCGCGGCCCGACTTTCTCACGGCCAACGATGTCTGGCATATGCCGGTCGATCAGAAGACTGGCCCGGATGGTTGTCTGTACGTGCTCGACTGGTACGACCGGTACCACTGCTACCAAGATGCCAGGGCACGTCCCGGCGATGTCGATCGCCTGAAAGGGCGTCTCTACCGCGTTCGCTATGAAAACACGCCGCGAGCCCAACTATTTGACCTGAACCAGGAAACCGACGACCAACTCATTGCCCGACTTGCTTCCCCCAATCGTTTCTTCCGAGATCAAGCGCAACGCGTTCTTTCCGAGCGAGCAAGCTCCGCAGCGATCCCCAAGCTCGAGTCGGTGGTACTCGACGAGTCGGCGGCTCAAAAGACGCGTCTTCACGCATTGTGGGCCCTCATTGGTGCTCGACAGCTCAGCGAGGAGTTCTCTTTGAAACTTCTCTCGCATGCGAATCCCCAACTTCGAAATTGGGCTGTTCGCTACCAAGGAACCGTTGCCTCAGACCAGGCTGAAATCGCTCAGAAAATTCGAGAACTGGCCCACGACGAAAGTCCTGACGTTCGATTGCAAGTGGCTATCCTGGCTCCCCAAGTAGATTACCTGCCGACGGTCCCCACCCTCTTGGAAGTCTTGCACCACTCGCCAGGCGACAAACTGATTCCACACATCGTCTGGCAAAACCTGCATCCCCAGCTGGAAAAGGAAACGCCCCAATACCTGGCACTGATGCAGCAATCGCCGTACGCACAGAGCGAGGCCGCGTTGTCCCTGTTACCGAGAGCCGCTGGACGTATCCTCGGCACACGAAGTCTTTCGGTCGAACACGTGGCGACGCTGGTGAAACTACTTACGGCTCAAAAAGGGCAGGAAAGCCAATTGGCTGCTTGCCTGCAGAGAATTGCCGCGCAAACACAATCGCGTGAGTTAACCGGCCAGCGGCTGGCTCAGCTTAAATCGGAACTCGCCGAGTCTCTTTCCGATGTCATGGCGGCCGGCAACAAGCACCCCGGCTACTACCATGCGGCCAACCTGGCAATTGCCTGGAACGACTCTAAAGCCATGCAGATTGTGCCCCAGGTGTTTACTTCGACCAGCGAGCCCGCTGACCGCCGCGTCGCGGCGCTCGATGCATTGCTTGCCGCGGGGCATCCCCAGGCAATTACGCTGGTAACCAACTACTTTGAAACTTCCGGCAAAGACCAAGCCGAAGTCGGGCGGGTAATTCAAACGCTCGGCAAATCCGACTCCGACGTCATCGCCACGCTGCTCTTAGAACGCCTCGAGGCGCTCTCGTCCGAGAATCGCCCCAAGGCCATCGAAGTCCTATTGCAGCGGCCTGCGTGGACACACTTACTGCTTTCGCAGATTGAAAACGGGAAGCTGGCGAAAGACATTTTGTCGATCAATCAGCTACAACGTTTGGTAAGCACGTCGAACGCGAATGTCGCCCAGCAGATAGCTTCGATCTATGGCACCATCAAAACAGGGCGAGATCCATCCCGGACGTTCATCGTCGCACAGATGCGACGCTTGGTCACCTCAGAGCAGGGCAATCCTCATCGCGGGATCGAAGTGTACAACAAGCTGTGCGGGCAGTGTCACAAACTGCACGGCAAGGGGCAGGAAGTGGGTCCCGAAATCACCGTCAACGGACGGGGTAATCTCGAGCAATTGCTCTCGAATGTCTTCGACCCCAGCCTGGTCATTGGCAAGGACTATCAAGCAGTCACGGTGCTGACGATTGAAGGCCGCGTTTTGTCGGGGTTGTTGGTCGAGGATAGCCCGTCGCGGGTTGTTCTCAAACTGCAGGGTGGCAAACTGGAAACGATCGCGCGAGATGACGTCGATGCGATGAAGACCTCGGACACGTCGCTGATGCCTGAGGGAATCGAGAAGCAGCTCGCTCCGGAAGAGATCCTCGACCTGTTTGCTTATTTAACGCTTACCAAGCCGCCGGCAGATCCGGCCGCCGAGTTGATCTCGGGGGCTGGCACGATCGATCCGAACTCGATCGTGCTTCCTTCCACGGCGCACAATCTGCTGGTCGATGCGAAGATCTCGACGAACATCCCGCAGTTGGATGCCGGCAAACGAGGTGAAGCCCGCGATCCCATCTTTAACCCGAAGACCGGCAAGTTCGTCCGCAATTCGCAGTGGCACGAGATCGGTGTTGCCAGTAGGGCTGATCTGGGTGTTCTCAGCGAAGAGCAAGCGGTTACCTGGACGGCAACCTGGGACCAACCCGTGAATGTCAACTTCCTGACCCTCTCAGGCACGTACCCCAATCAGCCTCAGCCTGACACGGCCTGGGCCGTGGAAGCGAAGATAGCAGGCAACTGGCAGACGCTCGAACGGGGCCAGGGAGGTTGGTACAACAGCGGTCGGTTTGTTTGGGGGTGGCCCGGGGCAGTCAGCGTGCCGATCGAATCGCTACGCGTGAAGGTCTTCAGCGTCGACGAAAAAACCCCTGTTCGCAGCATTCACTTTCGCGGCGAAGAGGGGTTCTCTTGGTTTGCTGGCAATTTACTGCCGGAAACGAGTGTTGTCCGGCAGTAGGATATCCTGTCGCTGACTAACCGGCCTTGCGACTGGCTACGGTAACGGAGCCTTCTTCGTTGGCATGAAAGACGCCTGGGTCGTCGGTACCGTCGCCATCCCAGTCGCCTACGGTGGGCACGTCGTCCCAATCGCCAAGCTGGAAGACCTTATCGGTCGGCTCCATCACGTGGTTGCCGTTGTCGTCGACAATCCACTCTCCGCCACGATAGACGCCGATTTCGTCGATGCCATCGCCATTCCAGTCGCCAACAACCGGAATGTCGCCCCCTTCGCCGTAGGCAAACGCCGCATCGACTTCGGGATTCCAGCGACCATCACCGTTGGTATCGATGTGCCAGGTGCCACCCCGGAAGACAGCAATGGTGCTGATGCCATCCCCGTTCCAGTCGCCAACCAACGCATGATCGCCACCCACGCCGAAGTGGAATGTATGGTCGATCAGGTCCTGACGGAACTTGCCGTGCTGGGCGACCTTCATCACGCGAGTGCCGTGAGGAGCATGCTCCTCTTTCGGCGGAACGTTCTTGGGCTTATCGAGCGACACGAAGTGATTCGCCGCATCCGGCAGGCCTGGCTCTTCTTTCACGGCCCGAGGATCATTCGGCCAGGCTTTGCCGTAAATCCCGATGTCATCCTTACCGTCGCCGTCCCAGTCACCCACAACTGGCTGATCGCCATCGTGGCCAAGCTTGGCATACATGTCGCCTTCGTCCCAGCGACCATTGCCGTTGAGATCGATGTACCAGTTTCCATCGACGAACACGCCCAGTTCGCTGACGCCATCCCCATTGAAGTCGCCGGCGACCGGAATCGCATTTTTGGCCCCGAACAGGCGATGTAGCGTCTCAGACTCTTCGCCATCCTCACCATCTGCCAAGAGCGTCCAACTGGCCTGGCCGAGGTTTTCCGTATTCCAAGGGTTAAGGTCCCCATTGGCCGACGTAAGCCAGAACGACTCCGAGGTTGCCACAGGCTCCTTGCCACGCGGATCCCCTGCATTGACCACGCTCAAGTGCCAGGTAAAACCAACCGCCGAACCGCCATAGGGCTGAACGATCTGCGGCAAAGCCAACAGCGGAGCAGGAGCGATCAGCTCTGGGCTTGGCGGTGGAACGGCTACCGGCGGAGGTGTCACTGGAGGATCGATAGGCGGGAACTCTGGTGGCGGAATGAACGGCACCACGCGAATTTCGCTGAAGTTGTTTTCCTGCGATTCGGTACCCCCGACAACGAAGATCCGGATGATCGCATCGTGGCCTGGATCGATCGACAAGGCAGACACTTCCGGACCCACGGTCCCAGGATTCACGGCCAAACCGCCGGTCGAACCCACGGTGTCGATGCTGTCGATGTAGCCATCAGGATGAATCTGGTAAACGGCATAGAAGCCTGTCTTGAGCCCCTCGAATCGGTAGTAACCATTGGCATCGGTGACGATGCGGATAGGTCCATCTCCGTAAATCCCTTGCAGAACGGAATCGCTACTGCCAAGGATTGGCTCGCCCGAGAAGCCATCGCGTAGTTCCAGCACGACGCCGGCCAACGGAGTATCGTCGGACGTTCGTTGCCCATCGCGGATGGACCCGATATCGTCAGGGACTTCGCCTGTCGCATTCGAGATGACATCGCCATCCTGGAAGACGTAACCCGACAAGGCAGCCGGCGGAAGCTCGCAGAAGTTGTGTTCGTCGAGATGCTCGCCGGAATGGGTAATGATGCTGGAGATGACATCGGTCACCGAGGCGTCGGCCAATCCATTGCGGTCAATCTGGCCACCCTGGAAGTAACCGGTGGGTTGCGATTCGACCACCGTGTAGGTCCCCGGCGGCAAGCCCGTGAACTCGTAGTGTCCGTTGGCATCGGTGAAGGTGGTTGCGATCTCGTTGCCGTTCTCGTCGAGAAGCGTGATCTTCACACCCACGATCGGCTGCTCGTCATCGTCGAAGAAACAGTCTTGGTTGGGATCGACGTGGACAAAACCACCGATCGAGGTCGGCAGCACTTCGCCGAAGTCGTATTCGATACCGGACTGCCCGAACTTCAGATCGATCGTGTGGATCACATCGCCAGGGTTCGTTGCCGAACCAATCGTCGTACCACCGATGGTACCGGCCGCATCAAGGCCATCGAGGTAACCGGTCGGCTGCGTTTCGACAATTCGGTAGGTGCCCTTGTTCAAATCGGTGAAATGATAGAAACCGTTGTTGTCGGTGACGAGCGTATCGACCAGGTTGCCGTTCTCATCGAATAGCTCGACGGTGGTTCCCCCGATTCCTTCTTCTCCGGCTTCGCGTACGCCATTGTTGTTGCGGTCGTGGTAGACGTAACCCGAAAGGTCGGCTGGTTCGCTTTCGCAGAAGTCGTAGTTTTCGCCATGCTGACCAGCCACCAGGGTGATCGCTTCGATGCGATCGTTGCCGGCAAACTCACCGACCAGGATGCCGTCGATGGTGCCAATATGGTCTCCCCCGTCAATCAGTCCCGGAGGCGTCACTTCAACGATCGTGTAAGTGCCCGGTAGCAACTCACCGAAGAAGTAGTCACCGTTGGCATCGGTAACGGTCGACTTCAACAGGTTGCCGGCGGCATCGTAAAGATGGACCGTAGCCCCCACGACAGGGCGTGAGGTCGTCGTGCTGAAGTCACAGTTTCCGTCGGCATCGGTCAGATGGACACTACCCGAAATCGAGGCGAACAGGTACTCACCAAAGTTGTAATTGATACCGTGCTCGTCACTGCCGATCGCGATGCTATTGAGTTCGTCACCAGGATTCACAGCCACACCTTGAACGGTACCGTTGATCGTACCAGCCTGGTCGGTTCCGTCCTGGTAGGCGATGGGGTGCGTTTCAATAACGCGGTAGTTGCCGGGAACGAGGTTTAAGAACTCGTAGTAGCCATTATCGTCGGTCAAGGTAACGAACGTTTCGTTGGTATCGGTATTGATCAACGTGATGGTGACGTTGCCGATGCCTTCTTCGCCATCGTTCTTGGTCCCGTTCACGTTACGGTCGTGGTAGACGTAACCGCTGAGTGAACCATGTTTGATTTCGCCAAAGTTGTATTCAATACCTTCGTCGCCCCATTTGACGTCGATCGTATTGATCTCGTCACCGGGATTTACCGAAGCACCGACCGTGGTGCCAAAGATTGTACCGGCCGTGTCGAGTCCGTCGATGTACTCGAACGGTTGAATTTCAGCGAGGTGATACTGGCCCTTGGATAGTCCTACAAACTCGTAGAAACCGTTGGCATCGGTAATGGCCAAGCCAGCAGGGATGTTGTTCTCGTCGTACAACTGAACGAGAACACCTTCGATTCCCTCTTCGCCTGCTTCACGAATGCCGTTGTTGTTCCGGTCGTGATAGACGTAACCGGACAGACTCGCCGGCAGGTGTTCGCAGAAATCATAGTGAACGCCGGAATCGCCGGAGAGCAGTTCGATATCAGCAATCCGATCGTTACCATCCAGGTTACCAACGAGGATGCCATCGATCTTACCGACATGGTCACCCCCATCAATCAGCCCTGGCGGAGTGATCTCTTCAATCGTGTACACGCCTGGCAGCAAGTTGCCAAAGAAGTACTCGCCGTTGGCATCGGTTGTGGTTGTCGCCACGAGATTGCCCTGGCTGTCGTACAGATTGATCACGGCACCTTCGACAGGAGTCGTGACGATGTCTTCGCCGTAGCAGTTGCCTTCGGGGTCGGTCAGGTGGACCCGCCCGCTGATTTCGGCTGGACGGATTTCGCCGAAGTTGTAGTTGACCCCAGAGTCACCACCTTTAAGGGTAATGGTGCTGATTCGGTCGCCGGGGTTGTTTGCCGTCCCCTTGATGACACCGTTAACGGTACCTGCGGTATCCTTACCGTCCTGGTAAGTCGGTGGCTGAACGACTTCCAGCACTTCGTACACGCCTGGCGGCATGCCGATAACTTTGTAATAGCCGTTGGCATCCGTCGTTACGAGGTACGACTGAGGATTGCCCAGGAGGTCGACCCCTTGCACGCGGATCTGGACGCCAGCGATACCTTCTTCACCAGCCTCTTTAATTCCGTCGTTGTCGCGATCGTGATAGACGTAGCCGTCGATCATCGCCGGGGTGGCTTCCGCGAAGTCGTAGTCGATTGCCGACGTACCACCTAACGGGATGCTGATCTCGGTCAACACGTCCGGATCGCCTGAGACAGTGGAACCGGTGTCTGCGCCTTCGACGGTACCTGGGACCGCGCCCACGCTAAAGTAGCCAGTCGGCTGGGCTTCACGCACCTGGTAAGTGCCTGGCTGCAGTCCGAGTTCTTCCCCAAACAAGTAGTTACCGTTGGCATCGGTCGTTACGGAGTGGCCCGTGTCGACGAAGACGCCGTTTTCCTTCTTCCACAGCGTGAGCGACACGCCGGAGATGCCTTCTTCGCCAACATCCTGCGTGAGGCTGAGGTTCGGGTCGTGGTAAACGGTACCACTGATGGTGATTGGTAGTGGCTGCTGAACAATGCTGCCGAACGCACCATCGGTTCGGTCACGATGTCCGGTTGAATTGTCGGCAGGCAGATCCAAGCCAGACTCGGCCAGCTTGGTATCGTACATGTCGATGAACTTAGTGTTGACGGTGGCGTTCTCGTAATGAGCCGCCGAAAATTCACCCGTCAACAGCGTTCCGTGGAATTCGGCACCGGAAGCGATCGGGTCGATCAGCGTTTCGTCTGGATTGCTGGGATCGTAGATGATGACTTCGTCGACATCGATCGAGAACCGCAGCTCTTCGCCTGCATCGAAACCGGTGAAGTCGAGGATCAAACGACTGCCGCCATCGGTGACGGTTGCGGTGATCGAATCAATTCCATTGGCGGAAATGATCTGAAAGGGAAACGCGGCGTCCGCACCCAGGCCACCCGGCGTGATATCGAAGATCACGTCACCCGTGCTGAGCCCTGGAATGTTGCCGAAATTCTGAATCTGGTCGCCATCGATAATGAGACGATTCAGTTGGGTTCCGTTGGCTCCGCCATCAAAGGTGACGATAAACGTATCGCCGTGCTCGTCACCACCGGCACCGTCTTCTTCGTGGTAAATCGCACCAAGTTGAATCGGTTCAGCCGACATCACACGACGCGTTTCGAGGGCTTCGAGACCTCGCGAACGCACCGGGCGATTGAATGCAGCGTTCTTGCCGCCACCAAAAAAGCTATGAAAACGACGCAATGCGTCTCGATAGTGGAAACCCATCAGGCGACTCCTGTGCCTTGCTTTCGCATCCCTGCGAAAATGGTGACCGAATTAATTCGAGAAACGGCTGACCGGAACCGTTAACACGGGGGGGGATTTTTGACGCGAGCTGCCCAGGTCCCAAACGCGAATCGTCGTATCGAATCCGCTGGAAACCATCGTTTGCCCTTGAACAGAAAGCGTCGCGACAGTGCCATCATGGCCTGCCAAGTGATCAATTTCTTCGTACGTATCTAAGCTCCACAAGCGAACTTCGTTGTCGCTTCCACCGGTCGCAATCGTGCCGGGCTGCATGAGCGAAACCGAGAAGACTTTCGCATCGCCAGTTGGCATCGAAGCGATCTGTTGCCCTGAACTGGTGTTGTGAACGTTCAGCTTGCGATCTTCACTACCGCTGACGATCTGGGAACCATCTTCAGAGAACGCCAAACCATGGATTCGCTCGTTGTGAGCGCGAATGTCTCTTAGCTTTTCACCCGATGCAGCATCCCAAATGCGAATAATGCCGGTACGTCCTGCGGCAGCAATTTGTTTGCCGTCTGGAGAGAACGCGACCGCTCGAAGATCGTTTCCGGCCGCTTTCCATTGATGGACTGTCTTGCCGGAGTAGGGATCGTAAACGACGACGGAATCATCGAAACCGACAACCGCTAGACGCGTCCCGTTGTGATTGAAATCTATGGCCGTGATTATGCTGGGAAAGTCGCTTCCGCCGCGTAGTTGAATGTTCTCGTGAACGTCCCAGAGCAATACTTGACGATCATTCCCGGCCGTGGCCAACAGCTTGCCATCAGGCGAGAACTGAGCAGCGCGAACCCAATCGGTATGTTCCTTCAGCGTCACAATGACTCGCCCTGTAGCGACTTCCATGATCCGCACGAAGTGATCGTCGCCTGCAACGGCCATCAGTTTTCCGGTCGGGTGAATTTCGACCTGAGAAACGACCGGCGGGTGAAGCCGTTCGGCATCTGGTTTTAACTGGATGGTATGCGACAGCTTGATGGCTGAAACCTGGGCGAAAGCAATTGACGGAACGATCGAAATGGCGATCACTGCCGCGGTGCCGATAATTTTCTTAATCATCGCGATGTTGCGTCTCCCTCGCTGAACTCATGCTGGGGACCCTTCGTAGTCCCTAGACGTACAACGGTAGATATCGACACAACGTGGTAGACAACCTCAAAAGATCGCCGAAAGTTTGCCTATTTAGGTAAACTTTTCCGGATACGCGGCCGCATGCTCTGCTGGCATTTCCAAGATTCGGCCAGCCTGATTCAAGAAAAAGAGGGCATGTGATCATGCCCTCTTAGATAGCAGCGGAAGACTGACTAGCGAAATGCTATCGCTTTTCGATCGGAACGAATTCTCGCTTGGTATCGCCGGTGTAGATCTGACGTGGACGACAGATCCGCTTCGTCTTCGATCCGTGCATTTCTTTCCAGTGAGAGACCCAACCGGGCAGTCGCCCCATCGCAAACAGGACGGTGAACATTTGAACAGGGATGCCAATTGCTCGATAGATCACGCCGGAATAAAAGTCGACGTTGGGGTAGAGCTTCCGTTCGACGAAGTACTCGTCGTTCAATGCAGCATGCTCGAGCTTCTGAGCGACGTCGAATAGCGGATCTTTGATCTCAAGCTTATCCAACAAACGATCACAAGCCTTCTTGATGATCGTCGCTCGTGGGTCGAAGTTCTTGTAAACGCGATGCCCAAAGCCCATCAGGCGGACTTTGCTCTTCTTGTCTTTGGCCAGTTCGACGTACTTATCGACGTCGCCACCGTTGTCGATGATCTCATCCAGCATATTCACGACGGCTTCGTTGGCACCACCATGCAGTGGCCCCCACAGAGCACTAATGCCTGCCGAAATCGAGGCAAACAAGTTCGCATCGGCTGAACCGACCATTCGGACGGTCGAGGTGCTGCAGTTTTGTTCGTGATCGGCATGCACGATCAGCAGCAGGTTCAACGCATCGACAAAGTCTGGGTCGACGTGGAATGGTTCGCTGGGGACGGCGAACATCATCTGCAGGAAGTTTTCGCAGTACGAAAGATCATTCTG
This sequence comes from Bremerella alba, assembly GCF_013618625.1. NCBI lineage: Bacteria > Pseudomonadati > Planctomycetota > Planctomycetia > Pirellulales > Pirellulaceae > Bremerella > Bremerella alba. Next base: position 66,202 of record NZ_JABRWO010000017.1, read on the forward strand.
CGGATAGATGAACGGCTGACCGAACGATTTCTTGTAGCTGTAGGCCGCAATGGTTGGCAACTTGGCCAGCAAGCGGTGGATCGAAACTTCGACCTGTTGAGGATCGTGCGGATCGAGCGAGTCTTGATAGAACGTCGAGAGGGCGCTGACAACACTAGACAGGATTGCCATCGGATGGGCATCGCGAGGGAAACCATCGTAGAACGATCGCATGTCTTCGTGCAGCATCGTGTGGCGACGGATCGAATTACGGAAGTTGATGAGCTGCTCCTCAGTGGGAAGCTCTCCGTAAATCAACAAGTACATAACCTCGACAAAGTCGCAGTTGGCTGCGAGTTCCTCGATTGGGTAACCACGGTACCGCAGGATGCCCTTCTCGCCATCGAGATAGGTAATCGCACTCGTGGTTGAACCTGTGTTGACGTACCCTTCGTCCAACGTGATATAGCCGGTCCCGCCACGAAGCTTCGAGATGTCGACCGCCTTCTCGTCTTCGCTACCCACAATAACGGGCAGTTCGACTTCTTTTCCATCGAGCAATAGCTTGGCAGTATCGGACATGCAGACTTCCTCACTGGGGGCATACGCAAGCTCCCCCGACGCATTTCGGGGCAACCATGTTTTCCGCGGCGGTGACGGCACCCAGTCAACACACAATGCACTGAGTAGCAGGCGCGGAACAAAATCTGGACATTAACTTTTGTCCGCTACTTTACTCGATTGTAGGAGCCAACAAAATAGGCGGTACTGAAACATTCGCCTGGCATAAGTAACGCTTATTTTAATTCTTAGGAAACGAGAGACATTTCCATGGCAGAACAGGCGAATTAATCACCCATATTAGGATAAGTTAAAAGCGGGGGAATCTTAACAAGATTTCCGGTTGGTACCGAGTTTTCCGGTAACAGCCCCTCTGCCAAAGGGGCATAACGGGGCCGACTACTTGGCCTCGTCGAAGATCGTCCAGACTTGGGCTTTTCCCTTGACCTCTAAGATGTACGCTTCCATCTGTCCTTGGCGGCGTTCGTTCTTGATCTTCTCTTTGATCTCGACTTGCGCCTCGGTGAACGGCACCATACCGGCATCTTCTCGCTCGAGCACGCGCACGATGTGGAAGCCTTCTGGCGACTCGATAATCGGGCTCAACTCGCCGATTGGCAGGCTGAAAATGGCTTTATCAATGGTTTCGTTCTTCAAACTTCCTTTGCGGGTCCAATCGTACTGACCTCCGCTGGAAGCCTTGATTCCCTGGGATTCGCGTTTGGCCACGGCGTTTAGGGGGGCTCCACGCAGCACCTGATTCCCCATGCTGGCCATTGCCTCCCAGGTAGCTTGGCGATTGGGGTAGCTTGAGAACTTCACCATAACTTGTTCCCATTTCACTTTAGCCAGCTTCTCATAGTCTTGAGAATGCTCTTCGTAGTAGTCGAGCATTTGCTGGTGGGTCACTTCCTCGTCTTTCTTAACCTTCCGCTGGATTTGCTGCTGAGCGACAAGCTTTTCGACGAACTGGCGTCGCTTCTTTTCCAGCGATCCACCCATCTCGCGAAGCTTGATATCAAGTTCGGCAGGCGAGTTCACCTCGGCGTTCTTCATGTCGGTTTCAAGTTGATACTCGTCGTAGTTCTTGCCGAGCATCTCCTGCATTTCTTCCAGTCGATCCGCTGGAATCGCACGCATAAAATCAAGGTAAACCACTTTGACATCAATTAGGCCAGGCAGCATCTGCTTCAATGCCTGTTCCTTGAACTGTTCGATCTCTTCCGGAGAAACACTTGCTCGCTGCTCAGGGGTTAGCGAAGCCATGCGTTCGTCGATCATCTGATTGACCGGCCCCAAGACATCGCCAGCGAGAATAGGGTCGCCATTGACGATCGCCACAATCCGCGCAGGCATGAATAGATCGTCTTCCGGCTTGGCAGCTGGTTGCTGGGGCAAGTTGGCAACACGTGGAGCGACTTGCTGATTGAAGTTGCTTTGTGCCGGTACCGACTGATAATTGGGCTGATTTGTCGATGGATAGTTCGTCGTGGGATACGTCGGAGTGATCGACTGTGTCTGCGGATAGCCATAGTTCGGCGGCGGTTGATTGCTCGGCATGTCGCCTATCACAGCCGATGCACCTCCACCGGATGCAGGCGAGCTATTGGGATAGCCTCCAACAGCCGGGGCTGTCCTCGCAGCGGTTCGATACTGAGGTTCCGCTGCGGCGCGGCGCTGCGAAAATGGATCAGGCGGCGTCTGTTGAGCCGTGGCCGCAGTGTCCTGCTTCCACGGATTGAGCCAGCCAAGCTGAGCCCAAGCTTCGCTCGGATTGAGCAGAACTGAGCTAAGCAACAGTCCTGCAAAGAAGGTGCGAAGACCGATGTTTTTGCTAGTCACGTAAGCAGCTGAAATCACGTTGCTTGACTTCCCATCCATGAGGAGTTCTCGTCTGAGGACGGCTTCCGGCCGTGCTCGCGCAATAAAATTGCGGGCGGAGTATAGAAACGCACCTAACTAGCACGCAACATCATTCTGGCAAAATCGAGCAATTCTGATCCATTCATGCTGGCATCAGGCAGCGGAATGTAGGCCCGCGTCTCGTCTACGATACGCACACTCTTACCGCGCAGCTTTGCTAGCTGCTTGATTCTCGATGCATTGGTGTACACGAAGACCAGAAAAGTTTGATCGACTTCTTCTTCGACATAGATCGCCGAAACTTGCCAAAAAGCTGCATCTAATTTGAGTGCGACCAGCCGCAAAAGCTCTTCGACGGCATCAGGAGTCGGCCCAAAGCGGTCTCGCATCTCTTCTTCGATCTTCAGGAGATCATCGTCCGACGCGATCCGAGTCATGCGGCGATAAAGATCGATCTTTTGCCGCATATCTTCCACGTAACCATCTGGCAGATAAGCTTCTACTGGCAAATCGATATCGACATCGATCGACATCTTGGGGGGCATCTTTTGCAGCTTCCGCACGGCACTTTCCAAAAGCTGGCAATAAAGCTCGTAGCCGACCGTCGCGATATGGCCACTTTGCTGCGTGCCCAAGATATTGCCCGCACCGCGGATTTCGAGGTCACGCATCGAAATAGCGAATCCGGCCCCCATGTGGCTGAACTCCTCGATAGCATGCAAGCGTTTGCTAGCGATCGGCGTGAGGTGCTTGCCGGGCTCAAGCAGCAGATAGCAATAGCCGCGATGATGCGACCGCCCGACTCGACCTCGCAATTGGTGCAGGTCCGCCAGGCCGTAACGATCGGCCTCGTCGACGAAAATAGTGTTCGCATTGGGGATATCAAGCCCGCTCTCGATAATTGTCGTCGCGAGCAGCAGATCAAACTTCCCTTCGATAAAGTCGACCATCACCTGTTCGAGCGCCCCTTCGGCCATTTGACCGTGCCCGATACCGATGGTGGCCTCCGGAGCGATCCGCTGCAATTTCGCGGCGACCTGCTGAATATCTTGGACGCGGTTGTGCACGAAGTAGACTTGCCCACCACGGTTCAGCTCACGCAAGACCGCGTGTCGAATAAGTTCATCATTCCACCGCGAAACTTTGGTTTCGACCGCGATTCGATCCTTAGGGGCCGTTTCCAGATTACTAATATCTCGGACACCCACTAGCGACATATGCAGCGTTCGCGGAATAGGAGTCGCCGTCATGGTGAGCACATCCACTGTCGTGCGGAGCTGCTTCAGCCGCTCCTTGACCTCGACGCCAAATCGCTGCTCTTCGTCGATAACCACGACACCCAGGTTTTGAAACTTGACATCCTTCGACGCCAAACGATGCGTTCCGATGACGACGTCGACCGTGCCATCCTTTAATCCTTTGACGACTTCCCGCTGCTCTTTCGCGGTGCCAAAGCGGCTCAGCCGAGCAATCGTGAATGGGAACTCGGCCATCCGCTCTCGAAAGGTCTTGTAGTGCTGTTCGGCCAAGATGGTCGTTGGTACAAGGATGGCAACCTGATATCCGTTGTCGACCGCTTTGAACGCCGCACGCATGGCGACTTCTGTCTTTCCAAAACCAACATCACCACACAACAACCGATCCATCGGGCGCGACTGGACCATGTCTTGCTTGATCGCAGCGATGGCCAACATTTGATCGTCCGTTTCGGTATAGGGAAACGACGCATCGAACTCGTACTGCCAGCGTGTATCCTCAGCGAAAGCGATTCCCGGCCTACCCTTTCGTTCCGCTTGAACTTGAAGCAGATCCGCTGCCAGGTCTTTAACCGCCTTCTCGACATTCTCTTTCTGTTTCTTCCAGGTAACGCCACCAATGCGAGCCAGGGGAGGCCGAGTCTTGCTGCCGCCGACATATTTCTGGACAAGATCGATCTTCGAAGCCGGGACAAAGATCTTGGTTTCGCCGTGAAACTCAAGCACCAAGTGCTCTTCGGAGTTCCCTTGTTTCTCGATCAGACGCAAGCCACGGTAACGGCCAATGCCGTGACCCAGGTGAACAACTAAGTCCCCTTTCTTCAGATCCAGAAAGCTATCGATGACCTTACCGAGACGTCGCGTCTTGGTGCGATGCATGGCCCCGCGATGGAAAATCTCGTTTCCACTGACCAGAACGAGTTGTCCATCGCGAAAGCGAAAACCTTGATGTAGTTCACCCAAAACATAGTGCAGTCGCCCCGACTTGGCGACCTGCGTTGCATCGAGAATCTCGTGCAGTCGCTCGACTTCCGCTTCTGTCTGCGAAACGATAACGACATCCAGGCTCTGGCTGACAACATCCAATTCGCCCCGAACACGATCGACATCGCCGCTAAATTGTTCGACCGATTCGAAGTTCAAATTCGCGGTTACATTGAACGAGCCGCTTGCGATCCCCGCCACCGAGACCTTGCGAAAGTCGTTCAGCCTGACAATCGTTTCCGCGAACTCGAAGGCATCGCGCACATCGTCGACACGCTTGAGATAGTCGTTGGCGGTTTGCTTCATCTGATCGGGCTCAATCAGGAGAAACACAGAATCGTCCGGCAAAAAGTCGATAAAACTACCTTGGTAGTCTCTCGAGTGCCGCAGTGCCGTGACATCGATTTGCTGAAGTGATTCGATACTACGTTGTGATTGAACGTCGACCTCACGCAGCGATTCGATTTCATCGCCGAATAGCTCTACCCGCACCGGCCTCTGCCAATCAGGAGCAAAGACATCCAGAATTCCACCACGCAATGAAAACTCGCCAGGCAGTTCCACGGCCGTTGTGGAGTGATACTTATGAGCGAGCAGCCACTTGCCTAGCTCTTCTGGAATGAGTTGCTGCCCAACTTCCAGGCGACGGCTATTAGTAACGATGTTTTCTTTGTCAGGAACAGGTTGAATCAAGCTCTCGATGGAAGTGACCAGAAGCGAAGGACACTTACCGTAAACCAATTGCTTTAAGATTCTCAGCCGGGCAGCGTAAATCTCGTCATGCAGTCGACGCTCGTCAGCTGACGACTCCCAGGCCGGAAAGGACGCGACATCCGCTTTGGAAAACAGCGGCAGCGCTTCGGCAAGCTTATCGATCTCGGTCAGATGGGGAGCCACAAGAACGACATGCGAAGAGACTTCCCCAGAAAAAGCAGCGGCCACCAGCGCGCAAGCCGATCCCCAGACTCCTTCCAGCGTAGCGTCTTCCCCTTGCTTCAGGGCCTGGACCACTTTCTGGAACGATTCATTCTGCTCAAAACACTGCGGCAGACTCTTGAGCATCGTCGCCGCCTGCTGGGATGTCACAACGCTCATATTTTGTAGTCGTGAATTTTAGAGCGAATGATCGAAGCGGGCCAAGGTGCGATCCATTGTTTTTTCGCCCTTCTCTTCCCTTCTTACTTCACCCGGCCAAGATTTCATGCGACGACTCGACCACTGGATCGGATCCCCGCAGTGCAGAGTCTCGCAGGTGCCGCAACCGTCGGTGTCCCTAAACTTCCGAGGCAGGGTGAGATTGTAGCCCCAGTGAATAACGGACCTGTCGATTTCGTGGAATCGGCCATCTCGCTGTCGCTTCCAGCTGGGCCGGTACGGTACGAACCACGGCTTTAGCTACCTTACTCGCTCGAATCATCTATTAGGTAGCAGCAGATTAACCGTATGAGACACGAGTGGCTGACATCCCACGGCCGAGACCGACGCCTGGTGAGGACAACCCCGCAAGCAATCACGCTGCGGGAACCTCGGAAAAGCCGCTACATACTACCTTTCAGATGCATAGACCACCCTGACGCGGGGTGCCAGATCGACACTGCCGACCCAATTCGGACTCAGCGAAGGAGCATTCAAGTAGAACGTCACTGATTGGGGCATCGAATACAGATACGAAACCCTCTATCTACTCGCATCCATTTCGCTCAAATGTCCATGCAATCGCCCCACATTCGAGATTCCCGAACGAATCGCGAAGATTTCCATTACCCGTAACCTATTACACAGAAGCCACTTACGAACTCTCCTCGAAAATCCCTTTCAAATTCGCGCCACCCCCGTTTGACAATGCCGTCCATCCAGTGATACATTGCGTCCTTCCACTTGAGGTTAATTCCTTGTTAGGGGAAAGCCACTTCTTCATGAAGTGAGAATGATCTTTGACAATTTGGTTGGTAGATGGCATTTTGCGTAGCAAGGTGGATATCAAACTTCGATTTGCCTCGTGCAGATCGTGGTTCAGATAAAAGCTTTGTTGCGACATAAACGATGCAATTTC
>NZ_JABRWO010000018.1 GCF_013618625.1 Bremerella alba
ACTTGATATCAAAACGACTGTGCGAACTGGTACGGTAATTTTCCATCCCCTGATTTTATCCGGAAACGGAAGAACCTAAAGGTTTCGCCTGAAGGCGAGGGTTTTAGACCCATCGCAAGGACAATAAGGGGTTAGGAACCGAACCTTCCACGTACGATAAGGGTTCAATCGCCGAATTGCAGCGATTCGCCGAACTTCTCAGTGAGGATGATATAATGACCAGAATATCGACGCCATATGTCACGATAATTGGCTGCTGCATATCACCGGTAGTCTTCCGCAACCAAACCACGATCTCTAAGACCCACCCACAATGAATCTAGGTCGTATTGAAAACTCTTGGATTGATGATCGCTACAAGGGAATACCCGGGGGAATCTCTCCCTTTCGCCTAAGTGAGATTGGGGAGCATGGATGGAACCTTCTCAACGAAGACCTTTCGTTGCCGATGGTTGTCATTAAACAGCCAGAGTTAAACCACAACCGCTTGTGGATGAAGCACTTCCTCAGGCAAACAGGGGCCCAACTCTATCCCCATGGTAAAACCACCATGGCGCCTCAACTGTTCGCCAAGCAGTTAGAAGATGGATCGCAAGGCATTACGCTCGCGACTCCCCAACAGGTTGCCGTTGCTCGGCATTTTGGTTTCTCGAAGATCTTGTTGGCGAATCAAATCATCGGCCGGCCGGCTGCGGAATTCATCGTGACGCAACTTAAGCAGGACGATCAATTCGAGCTGATGTGCCTAGTTGATTCCCTCGAAACAGTTCGCTTACTGGCCGATACGGCAAAAAGCTGTCAGCTTCAGCGTCCGATCGAATTATTGCTCGAAGTCGGAATCGCCGGGGGAAGAACGGGCGTACGGGAACTTGCCAAAGCACTGGAAGTAGCGACAGAACTTCGCCAGCACGCTCCTCAATTGCGATTGCGGGGGATCGAAGGGTTCGAGGGGCTAATCTCAGGAAGCACCGTAGAAGAGACAGAGTCACTGGTCCGCCAATACCTTAAACAGCTTTGCGAAATTGCCAACGCTTGCGGTAAGCAAGGGCTCTTAAATACCGATCATCCCATTATTAGCGCCGGCGGATCTGCCTTCTTCGATCTAGTGATTGAGGCACGAGATTGTTTTCCCTTTGAACAGCAACCTGAGATACTTCTCCGAAGTGGGTGCTACCTGACGCATGACTCAGGCATCTACAAGGCATTTCAAGAGCAAATGCTTGGCCGCTCCTCCGATCCAAGCCCTTTGCAGCAAGGGCTTCAGCCTGCGTTGGAACTGTGGGCCTATGTCCAGTCGCGCCCCGAACCAACACGGGCCATTCTCAATTTTGGTAAGCGAGACTGCTCTTTCGACGCAGGCCTTCCCAAGTTAGAGAAATGGTTCCGTCCCGGTGAGCATGATGCTCCTCAGGCAATCGATCCCCAGGCTTCTGTGCGTTCTCTGAATGATCAACACGCTTTGGTCGATTTGCCAGACAGCTCACCCCTCAGACCTGGCGATTTGGTTGCATTAGGTATCTCGCATCCATGTACCACTTTCGATAAGTGGAAGCTTATCCCCTTGGTGGATGAATCTTATAACATTACCGATGCGATTCGAACGTATTTTTGATCGACCTGATACCTCAGCGATTTTCCAATAACAGCAGGGATTGCGCCGCCCGAATTCGTACGTCGACTTCTTCGTCCTTTAATAAAGTTGTCAATGCTTCATGTGATTCGTGAATCCCTGCTCTTCCACAAAATTCCGCTGCATAAGTGCGTATCGCCGTATCCTGGGAATCGAGTTCCTCTTGGAGTGAATTAATGGAAGCTTGGTCCCCTAGGACAGCCAATGCTACGGTGAAGAATATTTTGTGTTGAGGTCGTTCTATGGCCACCATGCGCATGCGTAATCGATCGATGTCATTTGCATTTCCATGCACGGTCAGAATCCAAGCAGCGATTCCGGCAACCTTGTCATCCTTTGCCTCGACCAGATCTCTGATCTTCTGCAGTGCGAGCTTCGTGTCTCCATTTGCCAGCGCTGCCGCAGCAAGTAACTGCTTGATCGGCTCTGAGTCATCTGTGAAATAGGGCTTCAACAGCCGCTGGTCCCCTGTTTGACCAACCTTAAAAAGGGACTCACATGCATGCCCATGACCATGCGTGTTCTGCGAAGTAAGGACCTCGTTGAACACCGCCAAGGCGTTCTTGTCTCCGGCGCGATACAACTCGCGGGCAAGGCCGCAGCGGTGCTGATCGTCGTTGGTCATTTCAAGTTTCCCCGACAGGGCATTAATAACTTCTTCGCCATGACCAGCCATGGTCAATGCTTCTGCGGCATGCATCGATGGCCAAAACTGATCACTTGTCAGGCCTTCGCGCAGGACCTGCAGACATGCCAGACGCGTGCTGTCGCGATCTTCCGTCGTGATAGCGAAAACCGTCGTAGACGTTAAAGCGCACACGATACAATTCAAGATGCACCATGTTGTTCGTTTTCGTTTTACTTTGTTCATGTTTATCCATTTAGGTGTCGTAGATATCATTCACATTCGCTTTGAATTGTTCAAGTGTGACGGTTTTACAAGTCACCGGCGCTAACATCGACTCGACCGAGGCAGGGTCCTTGAATCCTGTTCCCGTTACCAAGCAGATTACCGTCTCATCTGAGGAAACCCAGCCTTCAGCGACCGCTTGCTTGAGGCCAGCCAAGGGAACTGCGCCTGCCGGTTCTGAAAAGATTCCTTCCGCCTGGCAAAGTTCTCGGTGGGCTTGATAGATGGCTTCATCTTCGACCAGCACGCCTGTTCCTTTCGACGCACGGCATGCGGCGATCACTTCGTGCCCATCAATGACCGATGCCACTTGCAAGCCACTTATCTTAGAAGTGCACGCAACCGATTGTGCACGTAGTTTGCCATTGCGCAGGGGACCGGCAATCGTGTTGTTACCCGATGGTTGAATGCAGTGCACGCAGGGTAATCTTATCCCCTGGTTCATCAGCGTTTGGAACCCTCGACTCACGGCTAACGTAAGACCACCACCACCGGCACAACTGAAAACATGATCGGCGTGTTGGCCGAGAACGCCCAATTGCTGGACGATTTCGTGACTAATGGCTTCCACGCCTTGCATGCCGGTAGGACTATATTGATAGGCGCTAATTTGCAACTGCGTTTCCGTTCGGCTGCCAGCTTGTAATAGAAAGTCGAACGTCCCTTGCGTTATTTCCGCATCGAGACCAAAACCGCGAACCTTTTGAATGTCGGCTCCATAGGCCATCATTTGATGCAGCTTTCCCACTGGAGCCCCATCCACCACGGCAATTGTGCACTTCATATCCGCAGCAGCACTGTAAGCGGCCAACGCGGCACCCGTGTTGCCGCTGGAAGTCGCTAACACGTGACGCTTTCCCTGGGCTGCCATGTCGGTGATCGCTGCCGAGGCGAATCGATCCTTGTATGATCCTGTGGGATTTAACGACTCGAGTTTAAAGAAGAGATTGGTCAATCCCAAAGCGGGGCCAATACTGCGAGAACGTAGCAGCGGTGTATTTCCCTCACCCAAAGTCAATGGCAAGCTTGTTGTTAGTGATTCAAGTCGCATCTACTTGGAAAACTCCTGCGGGAATTGTCGATGTTTTAAAGAGTAGGGCGTGGCTTGGTGACTCCAACCACCGTCGATTTCCAGGCAAGTCCCGGTCATATAACTCGCTCGGTTATCTGCCAGCATCACGATACTTCTCGCCATTTCCTGCGGTTCAGCAAAACGTCTCAGCGGGATCATGTCTTCTGCGAAACGTCGTAGGTCTTGACTCAGGTTGTCACCATTCTCGGCAACGTAGTCCGCACTCATTTCCGTATCGATGGCTCCCAGGTTGAGTCCTAAGACACGAATTCCGTAGGGACCGTAGAGCGCCGCCAATTCGTACGTTAATGCATCGAGCCCACCTTTGGCTGCCACATATGCGGGGCAGATCCCAGGAGCCAAATTTGCTTGAATACTTGAAACGTTCAAAATGACTCCACTCTGCGCTGCTTGCATTGCTTCGCCGCACCACTTGGCCAGAAACGCCGGAGCCGTCAGGCAGATACGAAGCGTCGTTTCCCATTCGTCGAGTTCCATCTGTCGCATCGTGCCGATCCTGCGCCATGCGGCGTTGTTGACCAACACATCTATCCGGCCAAACTTATACAGACACTGCTGTACTGAAGCCTGGGCAAAGCTCAGGTCACCAAGATCCCCAGCGCAAACGGCAGCGTTGCCACCATCAGTCGTGATCAGGGAAGCGACCGCTTCCAAATTTGGACGATTGCGTGCGACGAGGAAACAGTCGTAGCCACTTCGAGAAAACTCCAACGCTGTAGCTGCTCCCAACCCTTGTGAGGCACCTGTGATCAATACGACAGGACGGTTCGTCATCGAGGAATTCCTTTCACTGTAGCTCCGCGTTTTCCAGGATGACGGCCAAGCAGTCTCCCGGATTTACAGCCGGCAGTATTCGCCGCGTAATGAGTTGCCCACTCTGGGATGAACGGATTACCGTTTTCTGAAGCGTATCGACATCCAACAAATATCCGAGTTCGTCGCCTGGCAACACGGAAGCTTGAAGGTCGATGAGAGCTCGGTAGAGTCCGGCGTGCGGAGACGGATAATTCCGTTGAAGATGACCGCTCTGTTCTCGATCGTCTTCGACCACAAATGGTCGTTCCTCCTGGGACTCTACATGCCCAGGCAGCATCTCTATAGCGGCCAACACACGCAAGCAGCCTGCTATGTATGCTTCGACGCCTGCTTGTTGACAGCCTCCACCGCCGCCCCACTCGGCATAAATGGCCGTGACACCGGCGTCACGAGCAGCCGAAAGTGACCGGCCTTCCAGCTGCGGCGTTGTCCCCCAAATGATCGGCAAACCGAAAGCCTGGGCCATTCGGCGCTGACGATCGAGCACGGTTTGATCGGCAACCAGCATATAGCCCACCAATGGAGCAATCTCCAACGCTTGGCCACCGGTGTGCAAGTCGATCAGGAAATCAGCCTCTTCAATCAGCCTGGTTAGCTCGAAAGCGATCTGTTGCGTAGAAGTTCCCTCAGCATGCCCGGGAAACGTCCGCGCGAGATCCAACGCGTCGTCGCCAATTCGGCTTTGCCGAGAAAACGCCGGACGATTGGCGATCGGCACCAGGACAACCTTTCCGACCAATGCAGATTGATCCACCATTTCAGCAAGGCGATGAACCGCCTCGATCGATTCGTACTCGTCGCCATGGATTCCGGCGATAATCAATAGAGTCGGACCGTCTTGATTGCCTTGGATGGTGATTCTCGGAACGGTCATCTGGTTGAGACCTTCATCGACGGAGGGCATGCCACTTCTTCCTGCGGCTGAGATTGCGGACGACGCATGGTATGAATCGTTAAGCCGGCGAGATCATTCCGAGTGCAGGGAATAACCCAACTCGACAAATATCCCACGATGAAACAGGTAACCGTGCCAGCAGCGCCGGCCAAATAGACATGAATCGAGGTATCAAACTGGACGATCCCCGTAGCAATGGCACCAGAAATCAGCCCGACAATCGCTCCTATCCAGTGCGTTCGGGTTGTGAAAACGGCAAGCAAGAAAATGCCCGCCAGTCCTCCGCCTAGCATTCCAATCATCAAATTGAAGTAGTCGAACAGTGAGGTTATATTCAACACCCCCATGATCAATGCCATCGCGGTTCCTAATGCACCAATAATCAACGTTAGAATCCGGGCAATTCGTAGTTCCTGATGCGGGGTGGCCTCTCCTTTAACCCGCAACCAAAAATCGTTGACGATCGCCGAAGCAATCGAGTTCATGCTCGAGTCGAGCGAACTCATCGCAGCGGCAAAGATTCCAGCAATCACCAGGCCTGCCACCCCCACCGGAAGCTCGCGAACGATGAACCAAGGAACAATTTGATCGGCACTTTCCGGAGTGGCTAGTTCGGGATGCACTTCGTAGAAAACCCACAGCGAAGTCCCCAACGCCATGAATAAGATCCCCGTAGGTATGACCATGATCGCGTTGAGCCAGATACTCCTAGCAGATGCCGTCTCGTCCTTGGTAGTCAAGTATCGTTGAACGACCGTCTGGTCGGTCGTATATGAGACCAGGTTGATGAAAAAGAACCCGATAAACAGCACCCAACTCGTGGGAGCATCGAGCGATGTCGACCAATCAAACAGCGTGACTTTGTCGGCGGAGTAGGCCATCTCCCATGCCGTTGCGGGGCTGCCCACGGCCCAGATGGAAGCTCCCAGGCAAAGAATGGCTCCGCCGATCAAAACGACCACCTGTACCACATCGGTCCAGATCACCGCTTCAATACCGCCGAGCACCGTGTAGGTGGTTGCCAGGACTCCCATCACGACAATCGCCAACAATACGTTGACTCCGGTAGCCGCAGAAATCGCTGCTGCAGGAAGTAGCAGGACGATTCCCATACGTCCCACCTGAAACGAGATAAACGTTAGGCTCGCCAGCCAGCGAACGATCACGTTGAATCGGTATTCCAGGTATTCGTAGGCCGTTTGTACGTTGAGCCTGCGAAACAATGGCAGAAAGAAGAAAATGATCAACGGGGCGAGCAGCAAGATCGTCCAGCTACCTACCAGCCTGGTCCAATTGCCCCCCTGGGTTAGTGCCAACGCAGGCACCGACATAAAGGTAATCGCTGACAACTGCGTACCGTATATGGACAGCCCGGCCGCCCACCACGGGATACGACCCCCGGCTAAAAAAAAGTCACGGCTATCCGATTCTCGGCGAGAGAAGAAGATCCCCACTCCGATCATTCCGGCTAAATAGGCGACCAAGACAACCCAATTGATCCAACTAAAAGAAACCGGATCCGCTTGCTTAGTGGCAACAACTTCTTGCGCCCACAACTCGCTGGCAATACCAGGAGTCATTACCAGAATTGCCCCAATTCTTTTCCAATTCATATCATCGATTCACAAAAGCTGTTACGAACTGGGCTGTGTTAAGGATAATTTCATTTCATCCTCGATCAGCTGTTGAATTGCCGTTTGCGACAATAAGTGGGCTCTCTGCTGGTCATCAAGACGATGATAAGGTTCCGGTGCCATTTCGCCAGCGATTCCCATTGCATTGAGAACTGCTGTGACCGAACCAAACAGTCCAACCTCGCGAGCAATCGGAAGGAATGCCGACAGTTCGGCTTGAATGCGGTCGGCTTCGTCGAAATCACCTCGATCAGCCGCGTCTGCCAATGCCCTCGAATGATTCGGGAACAAGGCGAACAAGCCGTCAAGATTGTCCGGCACACCAAGCCGGATCAGATCGGCTACACGTTCTGGTTGTGCCGGAACCACTCGTGTAAGATCGCCAAATCGATTCCACAGATCGACCGTCCACTCCCAGCTTCGTGTGCACTTCAGGCCATGAATATTGGGATGCTGGACAACCTGTGCGATCAACTCCATCGACAACTCAGTCCCTGTTAGCCCCGGCAGGTCGTAGAGAAACACCGGTCGCTGAGCAGCATCGGCCAATTGCCAGAAATAACGACGAAGCTCTTCTGGCGAAAATTTCATCAGGTACGGTGTCAGCACGACAAGTCCATCGAGGGAATACTTCTGCGCGGTCCGAATTCGGGCAAGCGTTCGTGCAAAGCTAGTATCACCGACACCTACCCACAATTCGCAGCGGCCAGCGACTGCCGAACTGCTTACATCAATCAATTGCTCGTAGGTAGTATCGGTTTGAAGCTGCATTAGCCCCATCGTACCGGCCACCAAGAGCCCGTCGATTCCAGCGTTTAACTGTGCTACGACATGAGTCAAGAGGCCATCGACGTGAAGCTCTCCGTGCGAATGGAGGGGAGTGCAAATCGCGGATGTTAGTCGTGTTGACATTTAAAGAATTCGACTCCGTGGTAAAGCGTAGGAATTACGGGATCGCGAGGGGCTGAGAACGAAGTCGAGCCAAGACATATTCACGTTCTCGGTAGCTCTGATGAGCGCGAGGATAGGTCAAAATCAATTCGCCTGATTTACGGTCTTCCATCAAGTGCACGTGCGATAAATCAAGTCGGCCTCGATCGGCGTCTGGTGGTGTTTTTTGGTCGATAATAACTGTACTCGAGCGAATGAGCATCAACGACTGAGGATCGACTTCTCCCAAAACAAGCGGGAACCGAGGCAGATTTCCCGACGCGTTTTCTGGTGTAATATTGCCAATCCAGAACATGCGTCCCGAACTATGCCGCATTAGCACCGACATGCTGCTGGGAGAGTAAAAAGGAGTCCCATCATCGTAGGTCCATCGTTGAGGGTGACTCCATGTTTGCCCTTCATCTTCCGAAAAGCTCATCCACTTGCTGGCCGGCACGTTAGGATCATGCGAATTGCTGCCGCGCATTACCATGAGGATGCGTCCGTCAGGAGCCTGCACGATGGTCGGTTCAATCAGGCCTCGACACGTTTGCGAGACATCCCCCGCAACTCGCTCCGAGGAAGTCCACGCGAGACGACCATCCTTCTGCCATTGGCCCTGCAGGACAACCGCTTCAGTATAAGTGTGAGCCTTGGGTGGTTTCACTAAATTTCCTTGGTCATCGACGATCGTCATTTGGGCTGGCACGAGCACGCGGCCACTCTGGGTGACGATAGGGGCACAACCATTGTCCCCCAGGTAAACCGCGTTCTTACCAATCCACAGATCATCGAAAGGATGCTTTGCGTCATACTTCGCTCCCTCTTCGACTATCGGATCATCACAAAGCCAGGTGCGTCCTCCATCTTCGGAAACACGGTAACGCAAGTAATACGTTTTCTGGGCAATCGGCGGTTCAGCAATCTTTGGATTCAGTTTAGGCGTATCGAGCGAATTGACGATCGAAAGCAAAATGTTTTTCTCGCGATCAAGAACCGCAGTTGTCGGGTTGCGTCGATAGCCGTCCGGCAACCCATGCGACAACTTATGATGCGACCTAATAGGACGCCACGACTGGCCGTTGTCATCCGATTGCCAAGTGGAACTTGTCAGCCGATCGGCTTCCGTATCGGCATAGATCGCACGATAAAAAGGGGATGCCGTTTCCGAAACCTCGCGGCTGACGATGGTCACGCAACCCGAGGACGGTTCCTTAGCTTCGACGCAGATCGGACAGACCATCGACAAGCAAAACAGGAAGCTAGGAAACAACGTCGAAACGTTAATCTTCATAAAACGAAAGTCCCGTCGTTTTTGTTACGGTGTCAGTTCAACTGAAAGTCTTGATTCAACGATCGATCGTCGAGAGTCACGATAACAGGGGCGATCTCTGTCTTCTGGTTGTACTTGGGAGGTAAGATCTGCCGTCGCGGTGTCACCGTTTGGGTTGGATCACTCAACGGCACATCCTTTCCTTCGTACCCTTCAATTTTGATGTTGTAGGTTCCCGGCATCAGGCCAAAACGACCGTTTAACTCGTAGTTTCCATCGACGACTGGAGCGGTGCGTGCTGGAGCCTTCACCCCTTGAGCCGGGATGAACTGCACGACCCCTTCTTTGACCGGTGAGCCCTGGAAATCCACGGTCCCTTGAATAGAAATCAGTTCGGAATTATTTGAGGAATAGCATCCCAAAGAGCACAGCAACAGGCATGCAAACGATAATGCGTATTTCATGGCATTCAATAACTCAATAAGGTCTCTGTAGAATTGAAGTGGGAACGGCTTGCCACTGGCCGATGAGCCGTGGCAAGCGAACACTTCGTTAATACTCTTGTATGACTTCGCCGCCGTTGATAGTCGTGAGGTCCAAGAGGGTATCGAGTTGGATGTTCTCGGAGATAAAACGGACCGAACCATCCCCTAAAAGCGACTGACAACCGCCAGGGTGATAACTGCCCGGACCGTTGAATGCATCGTTCGAGAAGGCCCACCCGCTGAGCAGTGGGAAGTTCGCATTAATACCACTACTTGTGGCCATGCCGCCGCTATAGGCTCCCCAGCCCCATACGTAGTGCGAACCAGGACCGTTGCCGACACTCTCGGCGAACGCCAACGTGTTGCTCGTCCCATCTACCAAGTCACGAAAAGCCGTTTTCGAGTTTAGAAAGAACATACCATCCTTGTCATACCCCACCGAACTCGTCTCATCTCGCGCCTGCGTTCCATCTCGACCGCTATGGGCAATCGGTACGTAATGGGTGCACCAGGCATCATCTTCGCCTGCGATGTTCGCCGTATACGCAATTCCTTCGTTCTGTGGATTACTCGGACACAAAACGGCTTCGACCGGCTGAGAATAAATGAAACGATTTTCGATATCCGAGAAACCATGGTTAAAATCAATGGTGTCGTACAACGCTCGCTGCTCGAGAAAAGGCAGAAGTGTTGTGATACACATCTGAGAATTGACAAGTTGCGGGCTAGGGACTGATGAATTTTCGGGGGCACCACTTCGCCCGAAAGGGAATTTCAAATGCGTGTCATGATAGTTGTGCAGGGCCAAGCCAAGTTGCTTGAGCTTGTTTGAACACGACATGCGATTGGCGGCCTCTCGCGCCTGCTGAACAGCTGGCAAGAGAAGCGCGATCAAAATTCCAATGATGGCGATCACGACCAGTAATTCCACCAGGGTAAAGCCTGCGTGGTGACGACCGTGTGTACGAGAAATAACAGACATAGTGGATATGCTCCAAGACAACGAATAGGAAAAGGGATTGCATGATGAGGGGGCTTGGGGCGGGGAATCGGCAGGCTATAAAAATTCTTTGCATGCCGTTTCTAAATGATTCTCTAAACGCATCGTGGCGGATGGAATATCGCCAGAAACAACCATCCCCGCAATCTCGCGGTGATCGGTGAGAGTAGCACTTCGCTTTTGACGTATGACATCGAGCGTGTCGACCACAGAAAGGTTGAATATGAGTTGGGCGGAATGGGAATGCATTTGAATCAGGCGAGAATTGCCACTTAAAGCAACCAAGGCCTGATGAAACATGAAGTCCGCTTCGCAAAATCCCAACTCGATATCTGCATCGTGCAGACGCTGCATTGTCTCGCACAGTTCGAGCATCGGCTGAAAGGCTTCTTTCGCTAGTTTCCGCTGGGCAATCAGCTTGAGGGCTCCAGTCTCCAGCACGGATCGAGCCTCAATGATTTCCTCTATTTCAAAATCACCCAACAGCGGAGCAAAGAACCCTCCTTTTTCACCGGCCCGCAACAAACCGTCGTGCTCGAGCAGCACCATCGCTTCTCGCACGGCGCCGCGATGAACGTCTAGTCGCTCTGACCACTCGATCTCTGGCAAGCGAGAACCGGGTGCAATTTGACCGCAAATCAACATGCGGCGGAGCACGTCGTAACACTTTTGCCGCGTCGTAACGCGGGAACCACCATTGTGTGTGACTGTTGCCATGGGATCTCTTGCCGGGCTAAGGGTTCAAACAACAAATACTGAAAAGGAGTAACCGCTGGCCAAACCTACTTCGCAGAGGAATAGAACCACTCGATCGGAGCCCGCAAGACTTTGGTCTCAATTTTCTTGTCGGCCATGTCCCAGTACGACAGCAACGCATGGTCACCGGTGAAGTGTATCGCGGTATAGCAGTACCATCCCTGGGGATTGGCCTCGAGCGTATTGAGGAATTTCCAACTCTGGCCTTCATCCTTAGAAATCGCCGACGTTAAGGGTGAACGCTGATTCGTTGGACTATCGTTCCAGATCGCCAGCAGGTCGCCCGTCTTGGGGATACGTTTGATCGATGCCGGAGAACGCGGACTGCGAAGATTCCAAGGTTCAATCGGCGTGAACGTTTCTCCTTCGTCACTCGAATGGCAAACCCCTTGCACCCCCAGGTCAGTCCGAATCCACATCATGATCCGGCCATCCTTCAGCTCGACCACGCCTGGTTCCTGAGTGATGAACCGGGTTCCGTTCTCGCGCTGACCGACCAACGATTCTTTTCCCTTTCGCCACGTCTTACCTGCATCGTCTGAAAGGAAGCAGACAATGTCTGCGGCACCGTGCCACTTGCCATCCCGCATGTGTCCGGCGGCAGGCATGATCAGACGGCCTGATTGAGTCTGAATGACTCGGTCATTATTGACGACGTAGTAATTTTGCTCACCCGGCATGCAATCAATCGAGTCGCTCCACGTTTTTCCTTCGTCAGAACTGACCCGCATGCGTGCACGGCAGTCTTGAATGGAGTTCTTCACCAGATAGAACAACGCGATTCGCCCATCTTGGAGTCGCAAGAGCGAAACCGACATGTCGTTTTCTTTACCTTCTTTTGGACACAGCGGCTGATCGTTTTCATCCCAGGTCAGCCCATAGTCACTGGAAACACAACTGGCCAGATAACCCTGGGCACCGTCTCCCGAATGATTGCCTAAGAATCGCGTGTAGACATAGAGAATGCGACCGTCGTTCAGTGTTATGAAGGCGCCTTCAGAGTTGCGTGGATTCCCGCTTTCGGTTTCTTGGGTCAATACTAATTCAGGTCCTGTTGCCAGCGTTATCTGAGCGAAGAGCAGAATAAGTATGGGGGGGAGGAATCGATGATTCATAGCGAGTCCTTTTCTAGCGGTGATCTCTTAGCAGTTAATGTCTGACTACAGAATACACTTAATTCTGTAGTCAGCAATGGTTTTGTCGACAAAAACATCGAGTTTGTTCGGTCAACTCATAGACAAGAATGAAATACTAGGCAGGATTTGTAAGGATTTTGGCCCGCACAACAAAGTTTTAATGGGCTTTAGGAAATGTCCTAGTCAAATATTGGATCGCATAAAGTGGTCGATAATGTCGACAAAAATAGATCGGAAGTGTTTGATCTGTCGGCAGGCTATGCGAAGTGGAAACTGACTTGAAGTTGGCTTGGATTACCGTAGAGATGCTGTCTTATTTAGCCAGCGTTCTAGCGCCAAACGCTTGGCGAAAGTTTAGGGCTATCGAAAAGTTAGCAAGTTTTGTCGGTTGCCAAGACAGATCCACAAGCAAATTGAATAGCCGGTTTCGCTAAAGACGATGGATCCGAGATGAGGTGATTGGATACTTCAGCATTAGTAACTGTCAGGATAAAACGTCATCAAAAATAGGGAATTCTCCAGCCTCTGTAGTAATTTCTGTGGGCATGGGGCAACTGTTTCTGTATTTTGCACACTGGTCTTCCAGAGGGTGTCGAACTTGCAAAGTTTGCTTACGGTCGTATTTCAGCTTCTAGCTATCGTGGGTTCCACGTTAGTTGCGGTCGACTTCTGTCAGAGTGGTATTGCCAGTCACCATAAGACAGGAATTGCTTCCACTTTGATGGTGGTAGGTCGCCAAGTGCCCACGGCTTTAAAGCCTGCCGCGCCCTGCAGTGAGGATTCGATACTTTGTCCGCCATCGTTTCCGACCAGCTATGCAAAGGTTCGAAGGCTGACCACTGAATCTTTGGTTGGATCCGGCTGTTTCTCATTTTGCCGGACAGTTTCGCAAGTCAGTACAACACGTGTGTATCTTGATCAGTGTGTTGTGGGCCCGTCGACTCAGGCTCTCTTCTGTGTTTGGCGATTTTAATCTTTCTCTGGGAGGATGGTTTCTACCTCCCTCGCCTTATTGGAAATGCCCTCTACTGCAGCGTGGTTAATGAGCCCATTTGCCATTTACTTCGCTCACGCTCTGATGCGTTGCAGCATGGGATCTGGCTTGTTGCCGCGATAAATCAAGCACCAGCATAAGTGGCGATCTATAAAGTGGCGCTGAGCTTAGACGCTCCCTGGAGAATTTGTCACCCATGAGCTGGTGGAATGCCTGCGGTGTCGCAGCATTAATAACGGTCGCACTTAAGTTTTGCGTCTCGTGGAAACTCGGCCACGCGTTTGACCCGGTACTGGTTATCGTCGCGTTGGGCGTAGCAACCGGGGGAGTAGCGATGATCTTGATAGGGCAACCAAGGCGACATATTCGTTTTTGCACGGAATCATTAAGTACGAACACAGGAAAAGATATGTTGGCCTTCGATACCGTCCAAGAGCGTCTTAACGACCCCGTAGCGTTGCATATGAAAACAGATTTGGCACGGCTAAACGTCAATCAAACGATTGAAGATGCCCTCTCGACCATCCGGCAAACGCCACCTAGTGAACGGATCATCTATTTTTACGTGCTGGATGATCAAGGGCAACTTAAGGGTGTTGTACCGACAAGGAGACTCCTGCTGAATTCCCCCGAAAAACGAATTCGTGACATCATGGTGCGGGAAGTCATTGCCGTTCCTCATACGGCAACAGTACTCGATGTCTGTGAATTCTTCATCTTTCACCGACTTCTAGCTTTCCCAGTTGTCAATGAATCGCATCAATTGATTGGAGCGGTAGATGTTGAGCTTTATACCGATGAACTGAATGACCTGGATCGCCGCGAAGGCAATGATGATCTGTTTCAGCTGATTGGGGTTCATCTAACCGATTCGCGTCAAACGTCCCCGTCGGTCGCCTTTAAGTCGCGATTTCCTTGGCTGCTGACCAATATCCTGGGAGGCGTACTGGCGGCATTTATCTCTGGGATTTTCCAAGCTGAACTTCAGGAAGTTGTCGCGTTAGCGCTGTTTATCCCGGTCGTTCTGGCGTTAGCGGAAAGTGTTAGTATTCAATCGGTCAGCCTCGCTCTTCAGGCTCTTCGTGGAGGACGGCCTTCTTTGCTCTCGATCTTTCGAAAGACGCGTGCCGAGATGGTTACCGGCATGCTGCTGGGAGCTGCCAGTGCGGCCGTTGTGTCAACGGTAGCCATCGTGTGGATTGGGCAGATTCACGTGGTGACATGTTTATTTGGTGGGATCCTTGGTGGCGTTGTATTCGCCGCAGCGATTGGTGTTGCCATACCCAATTTACTGCGATTCTTTCGATGCGAGCCGCAAGTAGCCGCAGGCCCTATTGCGCTTGCTTCGACCGATATGGCAACACTAACAATTTATTTTTCCCTGGCTCGTTGGCTTTTGGCATAGCCCGTGTGCCTGGCTAGAGCATCAAAGTATGGCGAGTGTGAACCAATAATGACGAGCGATTTTGTAGGTGAATTATGACGGAATTAATTACTAAGAAGTGGAATCAGATTGGCTGGCTTCAAACAGATCAGGCGGCCGATGAGCTTGCATTTCAAAGAGTAATTCGCCTTTGCCAAGACTCGCAGGCGAGACTTGCGATTTTAAATACGTTAGAGGAAATGCCCGATCGATTGCATACGCTGATCGCCTCCCTCGGATTTTCTTTGTCCGCATACTCAGAGCATGAGGCAAAACAAGAGTCACTCGATAAAACGCTTGAGGTGGCAGCGAATAGCCAAGTTGCGGCGCACTGTCATACGGTCCGCGGTCGTCCTCTCGAGGGGATTTTGCAGCAGGTCGTTACTCATGGTTATGACCTCTTGATGAAATCAGCCCAATCGTCGTACGGCATTCGCCATGTCCTGTTGGGGCATCTTGATCGACAATTGATACGCAAGTGTCCCTGTCCGGTATGGATTGAAAAACCGGCTACACGTTCGTCCCACGACCGTATTCTGGCGGCCGTCGATCCAGCTCCATTTGCCGATGTTATTGAGCACAATCAATTGAATGTTGACGTACTTAGATGGGCCAGTTACTTGGCCGAGATCGAGCATGCTCAGCTTGATGTCGTACATGTCTGGCCGTTTCATCACGAGCGTCGATTGCACGGACGCGGTGGATTTTCGGATAGCGAGGTGGCAGGAGTTGGCGCAGAGATCCGCCGCCGACACGAAACTGCACTGAACGATTTAATAGAACCATTTCGATCAAAGATACAACGTGTACACCTGCTCAAAGGAGATGCTGCCGAAGAGATCTCTCGGCTTGCTGCCAGGCAGAGCTTTGATGTTGTCGTGATGGGAACTGTCTGCCGAAGCGGGATTCAAGGGCTGCTCATCGGCAACACGGCGGAAACAGTACTCGATCAAATTGACTGCTCGGTGGTGGCGTTAAAGCCACCAGGGTTCGTTTCGCCGGTAGGTATCAGCCAATGAATTCGCGATCAGAATACCAGCGAACAATCGAGGCCGTGCTTTTCTCCGCGTCAAGATTCTTTCCCATACAAAACCAGGACAACCACTCAAATAATAAGCCGGTTGCGTGTTATCGGCTCTTTCAAGCATAGAGAATTGGGTTCGGCAAGAGATGGGGGCGTAAGTCTATTCACCACGGGAGCGATCACATTTGAAAAGTGGTTGTATCCTGCCTTCTTTCAATCAAATCAACTTGTCCTACGGAGGCAGCATCCCTCGTCAATCGAGAGGATGCCTGATTACGGATGACCAAGGCCAAGTAGCCGTACGTCTTTGTTAGACCTCAGCTAGAGCGTGGGATTTAGAGTGGAATACGTAAAGTTCCCTGAGTACCTAGGCCCAAGAGGGGGCTCCATGAAATAAAAAACGCCGCGCATGGCCGCGCGGCGTTCTTATGTAAGGGGACGAAAACCGTCGTGCTAGTTCGATAGGTTCGCGACTTCGCCGCCAGCACGTGTCCACAAGGCTCGATAGGTCGTCATGTCGACAGTATCGGGTAAAAAGCGGACGCTGCCATCGGCGAAATTCGCCAAGACGCCACCGGGGTGATAGCTTCGCGCGGCGGTTGCCTTTGACGAGCCAGTCACCAAGTCGGGACAAGCAAAGTTCGGAGGGAATGAACCGTTGATGGTGGGGCCGTTGGGGACGCTTCCGCGTAGCCAATACTGCTGGCGATCTGCACGCCAGCCAGAAATGTCGGATTGAATTGACGAATAGCCGTTGGCTAGGGCATCGTTTACCGTTGCCGTATCTACCGTACCGTCGGCACTAAATTTCCGGAAATCGGGCGCAGGCGTCGTCGCTGTAGGCGGAGTGCCATTGCCTTTGGTTGACTCGGTAAACGCTAAGGTGTTGCTGGTTCCATCGGTGATCGATGCAAATCGAATCTTTGACGCAACCCAACATAGCCCGTCGTTTGCAGTTCCATTCCCTGGATGAAACACACCATCACCACCACTGCCGACATTCATGGCATAGTTACTGCCAGCGATTTGAATGGTCGCTCCGCTTTGCATGGTAAGTGTGCTTACCGCATTGCCAGGATCGCTAGGGCAGAGGAATGAATCAACAGGAGTGCCAGCGGCCGGATGCAGCGCTGTCGGCAAGTCAGCAAGGGCCGGGTGTCCCATGTAGATGTTGAAGTCGATCAGGTTCTGGAGATTCTCCTGTTCAATCATTGGCAGAAGCTTCGCCAATGGGGAAAAATCATTGGGGTATCCCGCAGGAATCGGGGGCCAACCATTGTTCGGAAACATTTCCTGATAGGTGGACGCGTAGTTATGGAGTGCCAATCCGATCTGCCGCAAATTGTTCGAGCAAGACATCCGTCGTGCCGCTTCCCGTGCTTGTTGGACAGCCGGCAAGAGCAGGGCAATCAGGACGCCAATAATCGCAATCACGACCAAAAGTTCAACTAACGTAAACGCACTACGACGTTTCATCAAAGCTCAATCCTTTCGTGCCTGACCCGAATCGGGGAGACAGCTTGAAATGAAAGATATGGGGGAGGGAGCAGCTTATGGTTAGTGCTAAAACTGCCTTAATTTGCAGATGAAGCGATCTAGGTGGCAATCACCAACGGAAGCTTACGGCGACTCGATATTCCCGACTTCAGCGGGAATCATATGCGACTTCGTCTTCGACGTTCGCGGGCTAGTCGCGAGATGCGATGGCAAGCTAGTCTCAATAAGAAGGTAGCTGATACTACGTATCAATTACGATTTCAGTTTATTTAAATTAGGAGTTCCCGCAAGAGGGGAAATCCACTAGCACTTAAAATTATCGAAAGCCATACTCAATTCGGGATGTTGTAATACAACCAAATCCCCTCTGGTCGAGACTAGAAATGGAAATGCCGCGAAACGTACTTCTCACAGAAGCATTTACTGTTCCGCGGCAGTCAAAGGAACAAGCTTCTTCGGCTGTCATGTCCGTAATGACGTTTCTTTTCTCGTGAAAACGAAGTCCTGTTTCCGTTTCGTGTTCTTCACGTTTACAAATGTGGTGTCAGCACAATCGACAGGCAAGTCGTTTCAAGCGACATGTGATTTTCCAATCGGTTTGGGTTCAAAGCACATCATCACTAGTTCTCAATGGGCTATACCAGGCGTGACCAAATCGAGAAGCTAGAGTAGCTTTGCGCATTGCTACTTGCGTCTTCGAGTATTCTGGGATACCGTCAGTCGATCACATGATACTGAGTCTCCTTAGGTGGCGGTTAGAACAACGATCTATGCAATCTACTCCGTTATGGAAATTGTCGGTTTGTGCTGCTTTTGTTCTGCTGGGACTCCAGGCAGAACAAAAGGGGTTGGCACAAGAGGTACATCCTGTCAACGCCGAGCGAGTATCTGCAGGGGAGTATCAGATTCCCAACACTGAGGTCTTCGATCTGAAATCGAAGAGTGGAATAGGGTATCGCATCTTTGTGGCGAAGCCCGTTGGCGATCCGCCAGCTTCCGGTTTTCCCGTCCTATATGTGCTAGATGCCAACGGCTACTTTTCTTTGGCTGCGAGCTTGAATCGACTTGGTTCGCGGGGAGCGAATCGCGGGGGGATCGTTGTTGGAATTGGCTATCCGATTGATGGTCCGTTCGACATGCAGCGTCGTACATTCGATCTCACAACAAAAGCATCCGCCGAGAATCTGCCTCCGTCTCGAGGCGGAAGAGGTTGGCCGGAATCAGGTGGCGCCGATCTGTTTCTGGACTTTATTCAGAGTGAGCTCAAGCCGTTGATTGCCAAAAAGTATTCGGCAAACTCCTCTAATCAAGCCATTGTTGGTCATTCGTTTGGAGGTCTGTTCGTGATGCATGTGCTCTTTACGCGACCCGAAGCGTTCCAAAGCTATATCGCGATCAGCCCAAGTGGATGGTGGAACGATTATGCACTCCTTGCAGAGGAACAGGCTTTTACCACACAGGTTGATCGCTTGAGCTCCCCCGTTCAGCTGTTGATTGAAGTTGGTGAGTTGGAACTAAGTCAAGATGAAGGGCCCGCAGCTGCATTGGCTCCAACACCAGCGAGCAAGAGGTTTGGCACGACTTTGGATTTTGCTAATCGTCTCAGAGAACTGAAGGCCAAACAGTTGACGGTTAAGTACTTGGAGTTTGAGGGGGAAAACCATGGCACGGTCGTCCCACCGGCGATGATCGAGGCCTTGCAATTTGCGTTTCCCCAGACACGTCGTGTCAGTCCACCTGCCCCGTCTGACAGTCCGCTAGAAAAGTGATAGTTAAGAACACCGACAAGATGGTCGCCATCGATCAAAACACCGGTGAAATGCTTCACAGCATGGGCCCTGATGAAGTGCCGCCGCTATATAAGGTGCGTCTGCTGACGGTTTTAATTCACATGGGGCAGATCTTTGGCATGCCAAAGAAGATCATTGCTCTGGTCACCAGCGTTGGCCTGATGGCGATGGTCGTCACCGGCATCTGGATGTGGTGGCAGCGCCGACCAAAAGGGCGGACGGGCTTTCCTCGCCGGCCAGTAGAGGGCTCGATGCCTCGGTGGGGATGGCTGTTGATTGCCGCATGCACCGTAATCTTACCAGTCGCAGGCGTGTCAATCTTAGTGATCCTTTTGATCGACTATGTTGGGAATCGTTTCACCAACGCTGGAACGTCTACGCAAACGGCCTGATGTTCTAAATGAACACCAGGCCGCATCTAAGTCAATTTTCCGATTGCCTACTGCGGAAGGACTTCAACAGTCGCTGCGTAGCTCAGACGCCGGTTCTGCGCTTGCGGGATTTGGGTGTTGCTATCCTGGGCCGATGTTTCCAACCAGTACATGCCTGGCTCCTTCCACTCGACGGTGAATTCACCTTGGGCGTTGGTCGTTACGTGAACTTCTTCCTGAGCGTCCCGGTAACGGGTCCCCCCTTGAATGACTTCGACCTTCAGGCCAGCCATTGGCTTTCCATCCACCAAAAAGCGGAACGTCCCTTTCTCACCTGCGTACAGATCGTTCGGATGCGTTACGGGAACCAGTTCGATTCCCTTACCATCGGTGTCGAAGACCTTTTCGGTCGGTGCCCCATTGGTTACGAACGTTTCGACGCGTCCAACACTTTCGGAGACTTGCAGGTTTTTAGCATCAGCAGGAACTTCAGTGGCGAAGGTTTCCGGTGTGCCTCGCCAACGACGACGCTCACCGTTTTCTTCCCAGCTACCAAATAATCCGTGATTATTGACGGCAATCCGGTAGGTTCCTTCTTGCTTCAGTGGCACGTCGAACACGCTACGATAGCGTAAGGTGGCTTGGTTCTCCGCTTCCACGGTCGAACCGTCTGGTGCGGTGACCACTAGGTTGGTCAATCGAAGTGGAAAGTGGTTGAAGTAGAACAAGTCATTGGAAACCGCGGCATCGACTGTCACCAGCGGTTCCGCTCCGGAAAGGACGGTTTGCGATGGGAGCAACCAAACCTTATGGGCGAAGGCCGACAGCGGAAGGCAGACCAGCAGGGCGATCGCTGGAATGAAAGAACGAAGCATGAGAATATCTCCTGAAAGGGAAAGTAAGTGTTGAATAGAAGTTAAGGTGATTGATCGTTGTTCAAGGTGCTTTTCGCATGACTACGGTTTGAGTGTCAACGAAACCTTGCCGAGCTCTTCCTTACCACGCACTTCTTCTTTAAAAGGTTTGTCCTTAGGCCAGCTGAACGGAATCTCAAGTAATTCGCGGCCTCCGACTTCCCGAGCGGCTTCGACAATGAGCGTGTATTTGCCGGGTTTCAAAGTAGAAAGCTGCTTGTCCGAGTGGGAAAACTCTAACTCGTGCGTACCAGCCGGCCGCGTCGCTCCGCTGACTCCATCAACTGGAAGGTCAAGACTTCGACCTGTTCTTCGCCACCACTGACGTAGATCCGGCAGCCACTTCGTGCCGACTTCATCGCCAGCAGAATCCTGTTGGTACCAGACGGCCAGATTAGAGACGACTTTGCGATTTCCGTCTTGAACCCAGACCGCGATGTAAGGGCGGTGGTATTCTGAGACATTCAGCCGGGGGATCTCGACACGTACCTCCATCTCAGCCGCTGTTGCCCGATGAACAACAGGCAATACAAAGCATAATGTCACAAGGGCAAGGGGCAGTTTGCTCAGCATAGAAAATAAGCTCCTGAAGGAGATTTGAGGCTTCTTTAGTGGATAAACAGCATCGCCAAAAGCAATGGTAAGATCAGACCGAGAGTCACCAGTGGCCAGGTCATTCGACGGTGACGAGCGTGGAAATACAGCAAAAACAAGCCGGTAATGCAGAAGATCAGTGTGGCGACCGCGAACAAATCAATAAACCACTTCCAGGCAGTTCCCGTGTTGCGTCCCTTGTGCAAATCGTTGAAATAAGAGACCCAACCGCGATTGGTGTGTTCGTATTCGACGAAACCACTGGTTCGATCGATCGCGAGCCAAGCATCTGAACCGGGGCCTTGCATCGACAGATAGATCTCTTCGTCCGACCATTCCGCAGTTCGCGAGCCAATCGATTTCCCGAATTGAGCACTGAGCCAACCTGCCAATTCAGGAGGAAGCGGAGCGTTGCCATCGATCGAAAGCTCACTAAGCGACGTGAGCATGTCAGGTGGTATCTCGGCAGAAAGCGTTCTGACTACCGGCTCGACGGTTATCTCACTGGGGTGATTTAAAGTAATCCCAGTTATGGTGAACAGCAGCATTCCCATCAAGCAAAGGGCGGAACTGATCCAGTGCCATTGGATCATGGTACGCATCCAGTATGCCCGGCGTTTTTTATCGCGAACGGGCTGCGCGGTGGCCCCAGATATGTCGGACGACTTTACTTCTGCCAAGGTAGGATCTCGGAGTGAAGGCGGGTGAGACAGTATCTCAATAACGTCTATTTAGCGAGTCTATCCCCTTCGCACGCAATTAGCAAGCAGAGTAACTAAATCGAAAGAAGCGGTTCTTAAGCCGAGTAGCCACAGTCAGCGATATATATCATTAACTGGCTAACGACTGCCTTGCGAGTTAATTCGATGCCCGATATCTTAAAGGGAAATAGATCGCGTTTCTCATAGCGACTGCCAAGCCATATCTACCAGCTAGGCATAGCCATTAGGCAATTTCTGAACAGGCGTTTCGGATAACTTTTGTCACGAAACATTCCGCTTCAGTCGCTGCCGTGATTCCCCCAATCGCCGAATTTGGGCCTCACGAACTCCCTTTTTACTCGCCAGGAAGATGCATCTCGAAAGCCGCGTCATTGATTCTTTGATTTGAATCATAGCGGCAATCACGCAGATGTGATTTCTTCCAAGCAGCTCCACCGAAATCCTGATTGATCGAAGGACGACGTATGTCTAGCGAGAAGATATCCCAGGACGAAGCGATTCAAACAACTCCGTTGCGTGTCGATGACCTCGTCAAGACATTCCACCAAGGAACGAACTTGGTGAAGGCCTTGAACGGCGTTTCGCTCTCTGTTTCAAAAGGCGAGTTCACTGCCATCATGGGCCCTAGCGGCTGTGGCAAGAGCACACTGCTGCACGTCATGGCAGGTCTAACTCGACCTGAATCAGGTGCGGTTTGGGTGGAAGGAGAAAAACTGTCGAGCTTGTCTGACGCCAGGCTGACGGATTTTCGGCGTCGACGAATCGGACTGGTCTTCCAGCAGTTCAACTTGGTGGCAGCGTTGACCGCGCTGGAGAATGTGATGCTTCCTCTCATGGCAGAAGGGGGAAGGGGAACTGCGGGAGCGAAGGATAGAGCCAAGCAATTGCTCGATCGCCTGGGTCTTGGCGACCGTTTCGGGCATCGCCCCGACGCCATGAGTGGTGGCGAGCAACAGAGAGTGGCGATCGCTCGAGCCCTGGTTGCGGATCCGGCGATTATCCTGGCGGACGAACCAACAGGAAGTCTTGACTCGGGCAACGGCAACGCGATCTGTTCTCTGCTGAAGGAGCTGAATCAAGAGGAAGGACGAAGCATTGTCATGGTAACGCATGAGCCTGCCGTTGCGGCTTGGGCCGGTCGGGTTGTCGTGATGAAAGATGGTGTTGTTTGTTCCGATTGGCATGCTGAACAGTTCCCCGATGCCCAATCGTTAGCGATTCGGTATCAAGAAATTGTCTCCGGCCAAGCCGCGGTAGGTGCTGTATGAATCTGACATGGAAATTATTTCTCGCCCACGCGAGACAGCAAAAGGTTCGCTTTCTTCTAACTGCCATGGCAATGATCTCTGCAATTGGGGTCGTTTTGTGGGTAGTCTCCGCCTATGAGGCGATCGCTTCGCAATTCGACGAACAGACAGAAGACTTTGCGGGGAATTACACAACGTTCGTTGTGCCGAAAGATGCGGATCAGAGGATTTCGCAAGAGATAATCTCCGCCGTGTCGAACCATCCGGCCGTAGAGTCGGCTAATCCGGTAATCCAGTTCAAAATGATGTTCCGTCGCGCCGATCCATTACCAGATGGGGGTTCCTCACCGCGACGATTCTGGCCAAGTGTTGTAGGTACCAATTCCACCGGCTCCCGCTATCCACTTTTGGATGGAAGATGGCTTGATCCGAATACCGAGACCGAGACCGTCGTTAGCAGCGGCGTCGCGGACGCGCTTTCGTTGAAACCGGGTGACGCAATTCAATTTCGCACGGAAAGTGAAGAAGTCGTCAAGCTGAATGTGGTTGGCATCGTCCAGCAACCTGAAGCTGAAGTTGAGTTCGCGATGACGCGGACAAAAGGTGGAGCTCCTGGAGGTGTTAATCGTGGGCCGGCGTCGCTGGCAGCCTACGTGCCCAGACAATTGGTTTCCCGGCTAGTCGGCGTTGCAGATACTGCGAATTTATTGGAGGTTCGATTGAAGCCTTCCAAGAAAGCGGACGTGTTAGAGGAAACGATTGCTTCGGCCAGCCCGGCGGTGGAACTCCTTCGAACGGAGGATATCCGCTCGAAGATTTCGTCTGGATTTGAAGCAGAAGGGGCACGGAAGCAAGCGTATTTCGTCACGGCACTATCGATCCTAGCCTCGGCGTTCATTATCTTCACGACTCTTAGCATGGGGGTCAATGAACGCGCTCGACAAATGGCCGTGCTTCGCGCGGTGGGGCTTCGTCGCTCGCAAGTTGCTTGGCTCGTGTTGGCCGAAGCCCTGGTTCTGGCCATGTTTGGCTGGGTCGGAGGCATGGCCGGTGGTTGGTTCTTGCTGCAGATACTTGCCAATGCCACTCCGGATTTGTTCCCAAACGGTATCCAATTGGGAATGGCGAGCGTACTGTTGACGGGGCTCTGTTCATTTCTCGGCGCGCTTTTGGCCTCGGTGTTTCCCATTTGGAAGGCAACCCGCATTAGTCCCTTGGAAGCGATGGCTCCAACACCGATCCGTCCCAAGAACAGTCGGTGGTATGTTGGTGCCACGCTAGTCAGCTTGCTGTTGATTGCCGTCAATCCCGTGCTGGTCTATGCGGTATCCATGCCCGAACGGCTTCGATTCGTCTTGATTCTGTTACTGGGCGCACCGGCGACTATCCTGGGTTTTGCACTACTGGCTCCGCTCGTTGTACTTGGTGTCGAACGGCTTTGTAGTCCACTGATCGCCGTGACAATGCGGCTTCAACTAGGACTGGTCAAAAGCCAGCTGAGTACCAACATGTGGCGGACCACGGGAATTACGGCCTCGTTAATGCTGGGGCTGGGGCTTTATACGGCAACACAGGTGTGGGGCCATTCCATGCTCGGAGGGTTTCTGCCGGGACGTTGGACGCCAGACACGATTGTCAAGTTCGCCAACGGTCTACCGATCGAACAGTTTAAGCAGATCGCCCAGGTGAACGGAGTTAATCCCGAGCGTTGTATAAAAATTGCCGTCGAACAAACCAAACTCGTCGGCGATCCGCTCAAAGCGGCGGAACGAGATTCGGCCGTTCGACAAGACAACGTCTCCCTGATCGGGATCGATTGCGAAAAGGCTTTTTCCGGAAGCGATCCTCTGTTTCACCTTACGTTCCTGCAAGGCGACCAAGAGGAAGCACTCGCGAAACTAAAAGAGGGGCGTTATTGCTTGGTGCCGGATACGTTTGATCGTCTCGCTGGGCTGAAGGTAGGCGATCGGATCACGATGATTCCTCCTAATCGCCCTAAAGATCCGGTCGAATACACAATCGCCGGCATCGTTTCTATGCCTGGTTCCAACTGGATCACGAAAACCACGGGGCTTCGACGCCATTTCGTACGAACTGCAGGGATTGTTTTCGCTCCGGAAACCGAAGTTCGAGAAGACTTTGCCTTACCGGTACTCGAGTATCTCTGGCTGGATCCTGAATCGGACGTGACGGGCGAGCAATTGCAGAAGAACCTCATGTCGCTAGTTGCCGCAGGACCATCCGTCCAGGCTGAAGCACGTGAACCAGGAGGCATCGGGCCAGGACGCCGCGTCGGAGGCTTAGGACGCGATGAATTGCAGGTTACATCGCTGGAAGATGTTCGCAAAAGCATGCGGGGTCGTGGAGGCGCTGCAATTGCGGCAATGGGTTGGCTTCCGCTGATCACGCTTCTCGTGGTGTCGTTGGGAATTGTGAATACGATGGCGGCGTCGGTTCGCGCACGACGCTGGGAATTTGGCATCCTGCGAGCCGTTGGTTTACGACGCTTCGGTTTGGTCAAGCTTATCGTTTCAGAAGCGATCATGATCGGGCTGGTTGCCAGCGGTCTAAGCTTAGCATTTGGGATACTGACCGGATGGACCTGTCTGGGATTAGTCCGGTATGTCAGTAATCAATGGTTCGAGGGCGTTAGCACGCCGTTGGTTGTGCCGTGGTCCTCGCTTGTGTTTGGTTATGTTCTCACTTTTGTTCTTTGCTTTTTAGCGGCGATCTGGCCAGCGATCACATCAGGCAGGTCAGAACCTCTGTCGTTATTGCAGTCTGGTCGCGCATCTACATAGAACGACAACCATCTTATTTGGAAAGTACTCTGATGAATTTCTCTTCTCAGACGTCTCCACCGTTGGTGGTTGAGAGAGTCGTTAAGAAATTTAGGCGTGCCCAGACAGTCGTCACTGCGTTGAGCGGTGTCGACCTAACGGTTCGTGCAGGCGAGTTCATGGTCATCATGGGTGCTTCCGGATCAGGTAAGAGCACCTTACTGCACGCCATGGCGGGTTTGACCGATGTGGACGAAGGGAAAGTGCTTGTCAATGGTCAGGATCTTTCTCCGCTCAGCGATGTTCAATTGACTAAATTTCGCGGAAAAGAAATTGGGCTGGTATTCCAGGCTTTTAACCTGATTCCAAGTTTGAGCGCGGAAGAGAACATTCGACTGCCTGCTCCTGCCGGTAGCGATCTTGCCGAGCGTGTCGTTCAGCTACTTCAGCGGCTTAACCTCCAAGGCAGGAGACTTCATAAGCCTGGCGCATTATCAGGCGGAGAGCAACAACGCGTTGCCATCGCCAGAGCTTTGATCTGTGATCCGGCAATTGTTCTGGCGGACGAACCAACGGGAAGCCTCGACTATGACGCAGGACAGCATATTTGCCAACTGCTGCAGGAGTTGGCAAGGGACCATGGGCGTACCATTATCGCGGTTACTCACGAGCCGAATGTTGCTATGTGGGCGGATCGGGTAGTCGTAATGCGGGACGGGAGGAACGTCGACGAATTCAATCCTGACGGCTCTCGTGACCCGCAGAAGGTGGCCATTCAGTACCAAGGTTTGTTGCGTCGTCCGATGGAGTCCGTTTGATGCAGAAGGTGTTACCCCTGGCCTGGGCGTTTTTATGGGAGTCTCCAGTTCGCGTGATGCTCGCCATCGTGGCTACAGCGGCCGCGACATGCCTGGTTATCTGGATCGCAAGTGGCTACGACGCGTTAGAAAAAACGTTCGACGATTATGCCAATCTATCCATGGGACGCTACGAGTTGGCCATTGCGCCTATTGGCCTGAAAGAAGAAGCGTTCGTCCCACCGGAAGTGCTCGAGGACCTGAAGTCAGATACCCGTGTGACAATTGCTGATCCGATGTGGGTTTATCGTGCGGAAGTACTCCCGCCCAGATCCGCGAGCCGATCCGTTCATCGCGGCAGAGGCTCTGATGAAGATGGTCCGCCAAAGGGATTTGACGGAGGTCCGAATGCCAGACCTCCTGGTAGTTTGCCGGGTACGTTGTTGCTGATCACCGACGCCTCGGAAGCACCATTCGAGATGCTTCGAGGCGATTGGCTGTCTACGGAAGCAGTGAATGTACCGCAAGCGGTAGTCCGAACGGAGACGGCAGAAAGGATGGCGATTGATGTTGGCGATAGGCTGACGCTGAAGCAGGATGATCAAGATCATCAGTTGCAGGTGATTGGAATTCTCAATGCGCCTAAGCTGAAAGGGGCAGGGGATTCGGCTCTGACAATTCTCGCTCCCAGCAAAGGCGAGATCTTTATAACCAGTGCTGCTGCAGAACGGGTGCTGTCGAAACCCTTTAAGATTAGCCTGATTGCCATTTCGCTGAAGGAAGAAACCAATATCAACAAGTTTCGTTTCGGTTGGGCACCGCAGCTTGCCTCGTACGAGACGCCTGTCCAGTTCCAGCAAGCGTTTGAAGTGGAAGAGGCATTAGACCAGAGTTCAGCCGCGGCAAATGTTCGGCTTCAGTCCTTTGCCGCGACGGGTATTTCCATGTTGGTTGCGTTGCTGGTCGTGCTATGCACGCTGAGCATGGGAGTCAACGAACGTATCCGCCAATACGCGATTCTTCGGTCCCTTTCTTTTACACGCTTTCAGATCGCCCAGTTGATTGTATTAGAAGGTCTTTTCCTCGGCGGCCTTGGCTTACTAACCGGCCTTGCGATCAGTTGGGGCGTCCTATTAATTGTATCTAGTGCGGCTTCGCAAATGCTCGATCATGGCGTGATGCTGGGACGCTACAGCATCTTGCTCGCAATGGCGGCGACGCTAGGCGGGGCTGTACTCGCATCGCTGATACCTGCGTACAGGGCAATGCGTGTAAAACCCATCGACGCGATGGCTCCCTTCGTGGAAGTTTCTGGACAAAAATCGTTTTCGCGAGTCGGGCTCATGGTTGGGCTCGGTTTAATAGCCGTGAATCCAGTTTTGACTTTCCTCGTTCCTCCACCCTTCGAGGCCGAAATCCCAGTAATGATGACTGTTGGGTTCGTCTGTATGACAATCGGCTTTGTTTTGATTGCTCCCGCGATAGTTGTTGGAGTTGATCGGTCGCTCAGCCCTGGGCTGGCCCGCGTGATGAAAATCGATCGTAAGCTGCTGGCTTCGCAGATAACTAACCATTTGTGGCGAACGGTTGGGGCTTCAATTTCTCTGGCAGTCGGCGTTGGGCTTTTTATCGGAATTCAGGTTTGGGGATACACGATGCTGGAAGGGTTCATCCCGGGACCATGGACCCCCGATGCGCTTCTGCAATTCAATTCTGGCAGTCTTCTTCCCTCAGAAACGAGTGCTGTCGCGATTGTGCCAGGAATAGATCCAGAGCGAAGTTTTCCAATTGTCGTCGAGCAACCCCGCCTTAGTGAAGATCTGACCAACAGTGCAGAGCGTGCTTCGGTCATCCGTCAGGATAATATTGTCCTTGTCGGCATCGATGCGAAGAGAGCCTTCTCGGGAAGCGATCCATTTCTAAAGTTCGAGTGGGTGGAAGGTACGCCCGAAGAAGCAATTGGCAAACTGGCCTCCGGAAGAGGTTGCATCGTCCCTGATCACTTTCTGCGGGAGACGGGACTGAATCTC
This sequence comes from Bremerella alba, assembly GCF_013618625.1. NCBI lineage: Bacteria > Pseudomonadati > Planctomycetota > Planctomycetia > Pirellulales > Pirellulaceae > Bremerella > Bremerella alba. The sequence continues at coordinate 28,742 of NZ_JABRWO010000018.1, forward strand.
GGCGACTACTTCACATTAGTGCCGCCAGAGAACGCTGAGAAGGTTGTCTCTTATGAAATCGCAGGCGCCGTCAAGCTGCCAGGTTGGCATTGGCAGACCAAGCTGACAGGCTTCCGCACACGTACACATCGCGCCGCCGCACTGGTTTTTGCCAACTATGAACCGGTAGCGGAAGACTTTGACCTTTCGCAAGCGTCCCACCTCTGGTTCGATTTCACGTCGTTGGACGCCGACCCCCAAAAGATTCAAGAGCAGGCAAGTCAGCTTTACGCAAAAAGTAAAGAGATGAAGGACACCGGCGAGAACAATCGGGAAGAAGCTGACGTGCAAATTATCCCAGTCAATCAAATCAGGGAAAGAACGCGAGGAGCAGCTCGACGCTGGATTTGGTTGGTAAGCCAGGTCCCGCTTATCGCGTCGCTAATCGCTACTTTGGGTGTTCTCAATGTTTTCCTCGCGTCAGTTCGTGCACGCCGCTGGGAATTTGGTGTCTTAAGAGCCATCGGAATCACCAGCTCGACCATTATCCGTACTGTGTTGGCCGAAGGTCTTTTGATCGGCATATCGGCAGGTCTATTAAGTGTCAGTTTTGGCGTAATGTGTGGCTGGTGCGGATGCGGTATCGCGCAGTACATGAGCTTTTTTGGTGGTATGCATCCAGATCTTGTGATCCCGTGGGACGCCATCGCAATGGGGCTTATCGGGCTGGTCCTTCTTGCAACGCTCAGCGCTGCCTGGCCAGCCTATTCGATCGGGAAGACTCGTCCGCTTGTGTTGCTGCAAGAGGGCCGGAGTTCCATTTAACTGACCCTCGAACATCGTAGCTTGTTAACCATTGCATGGAATCTTATTGCCAGTCACTTTGTACAGACATTGATTCGGTAAAAACAAATTTATCGAATGGAATCGCTCTTGGTTGGGGGAAGTGCCTTGTGTCGTGCTTTTTCTAGTTGTCGATAGGTTGACGGCGAGACTCCCTTCAGCTTCAAGAATATGCGGTTAAAGTTTGAGAGATTCGAGAAGCCAGTGCGGTATGCGATCACACTAATCGGTTCAAGAGTTGTCTGTAAGAGTCGCGACGCATTCGAGATACGCACTTGGTTCACAAATTGGCTGAAACTAACGCCGGTGCATTTAGGAAAGTGTCGGCTGAAGGTGGCCTTGCTCATTTGAACTAAGTCGAGCACTTCCTGTAACTGGATATCGGTGTCGTAGTGTTCCATGATCCAGTTGACTGTCTTCTGCATCTCGACGTAGTTCACGATGCTTTGATGATTGTCGAAGCGGATAGTGGAAATCTGACGGGCTTGTTGCGTATGAATACTTGCTAGTGTTCCCAGCAATTGAATGAGCTGACCATGCGTTTCCAAGTGATTGGTGGGGATATTGGCGGCAAGGCCCCGTAAAATGCGTATCGATGCTTCACAGAATCGGGCGGGAATTTCGATGCCATTGGCAGCTCGCTCGACTAGCTTGACCATCTCGGTTCGACCGAGGTCCGTCAATGAATTCATGATTCGCGTATCACTGAACTGGACACACACGCCGGAAGAAGGGCCATGGAAGTCCCAGGAATGAGGAAGCCCCCGGCCTAACACGACTAAATCAGAATCGCCGGCGATCTCCTTGGTTTCATTCCCAACAACACGGACCCCATTGCCCGATTCCACCAAGGTAATTTCAACCTCGTAGTGCCAATGCCATTGGCCGCCGGTTCCTTGCATAGGCCTGAATTGGCCGATTTTCGCATCGAGCGTCTCGACCTGATTCACATCGGCATTCCAGCGCAGAATACGAAAGCATTCACTGGGTGGCAGGTCAATGGTTTCGTAGTTGATCGGCATGTGCTGCGGGTAAGAGAGGGGGTGACGCCACTTGCATTGGCTTAGGCGAGGATCTCTTGAATGACATTCCCGTGCACATCGGTCAGGCGACGTTCGAGTCCGTTGTAATAATACGTCAACCGCTCGTGGTCGAGTCCCAGCAGATGCAGGATCGTGGCATGGAAATCATGCACGTCGACGACGTTCTCCAGAGCCTTGTGGCCAAACTCGTCGGTCGCTCCAAAGGTGAAGGGGGCTTTCACGCCCGCCCCGGCCAGCCAGCATGTGAAGCCATCGGGATTGTGATCTCGACCGCTGGCGCCAAGCTGGAACGTCGGCATGCGTCCGAATTCTGTACACCAGACGACCAACGTATCCTCGAGTAGCCCACGCTGTTTCATGTCTTTCAGTAACGCGGCCGTCGGCTGATCGAGGACCGGGCCATGGACACTGTACTGCGATTCAAGTGACTTGTGTCCATCCCAGTTGCTCACTCCTTCGCCGCCTGTCTGGTAAGCACCATTGAAAAGCTGTACGAATCGCACGCCTTGCTCGACGAGCCTCCTGGCCAGAATGCAGTTTCGTGCGTAGGCGGCTTTCAATGTGTTCTGCGCGTCATCGGCACCGTACATCTTAAGCGTTTCTGCCGACTCAGTCGAAAGGTCACTCACTTCCGGTACCGTCATCTGCATGCGCGCGGCCAACTCGTAGCTTGAAATGCGCGCGGCCAATTCGGTATCGCCGGGAAACTGCTCGAGATGACGCTGATTTAAGTCATTAAGGAAGTTGCGTGTGGCTGTGTCGGTCTTTGCATTGATACCGGCAGGACGCTTTAAATTGCGAATCGGATTGTTGGCATTAAAGTCGGTGCCTTGATAGGCGGCAGGCAGAAAACCAGGCCCCCAGTTATTCACCGAGGCTTGTGGAGTACCCCGCGGATCAGGGATTGCGACATAGGCCGGCAAGTTTTGATTCTCACTTCCCAATGCATAAGTCGCCCAGGCGCCCATGCTGGGATACCCATCGAGCGTAAACCCGGTGGACATATAGTTCTCGCCCGGGCCGTGCGTGTTCGTTTTACCGGTAATGGAATGTAGAAAGCAAATGTCATCGGCCATCTCGCCCAAGTGGGGCACCAGGTCGGAAATCATTTTGCCCGACTGGCCGCATGGGCGAAACTTCCAGGGGCTTTTCGTAAGGTTGCCTTGTTGCCCCTGAAAGGTGACTAGTTTGTCAGCTCCCGGCATCGGTTGCCCGTGCCGTTTGAGAAGTTCCGGCTTGTAGTCGAACGTATCGAGGTGGCTGCATGCTCCGCTGCAAAAAATGACAATCACATTCTTGGCAGCGGCAGGCATGTGTGCGGGCCGCGCGGCGAAGGGGTGGCCTGCATCGATCTGCGGACGGATCGCCGACTTTCCTCCTACGGAGCGGGCATCCCCCGAACTTTCCCCCAGCAGTTTATCTTGGGCTAGCATCAAGGACAACGCGATGCTGCCCATACCAGTTGCCGTACTACTAAGGAACTTGCGGCGATCCAACATGTGGAGCCCCTGCGGCAGATTCGCAGCCTGATGGTTATTTTTGTGCGGTTTCATGGCCATCTCGTGCTGGGCTATTGGATAAACAGGAATTCGTTGCTATTGAGCAAGGCCCGGCAAAATGCGGTCAGTCCTTGCTGTTGGATAAATTCATGGCTTGTATCTTGCTCTTGCTGCGTCGGCGGTCGTCCGTAGCATAGCTCTATCGCCAGAGCGATTTGAGCCTCTGGTTGGGCGGCCTCATTTTTAAGCCGTTGCGCGAACAATTCGGCCTGCTGAAGCAGAAAGGGACTATTAAACAAGTTCAGCGCCTGCAGAGGTGTGGTCGACCGCGTTCGCTTGGCAATTGACGTTGCGGCATCGGGGCAATCGAATTGGCCGAAGACGGCATCCTTTTCCATACGCACTTTCGTCATGTAGACCATTCGCCGCCAGTCCTCCGGACCAAAGCTCTTCTTCGGGTGATAATGCCGAACGTTCTCGGCTTCGACTTGGAAGGCGCTGAATCCAGGGCCTCCCATGCTCAGGTCTAAGACACCAGATACGGCCAGAATCGAGTCACGTATGGGCTCTGCTTCCAATCGATGTGGCGGGTAACGCCATAAAAACTCTGTCCCTCCATCCACTTTTAAACCTGCCGAGTTGGGGCGACTCGACTGCTGGTAAGTAGCGGATTGCAAAATGAGCCGATGAATATACTTCAACGACCAATCGTTGCGTATCAATTCGGCCGCCAGCCAGTCCAATAGCCCTGGATGTGTCGGAGGAATTCCAGCAGCGCCAAAATCGCTAGGCGTATCGACTAGGCCCTTCCCGAAATGGAACTGCCAAAGCCTATTTACCATGACACGGGCTGTCAGAGGATTTTCCGGGGATGCGATCCACTGGGCCAGTTCTTTGCGTCGGTCCGCTTCCGAGCTATCGGCGGCCAACGGCAAACTCGTGAAGATCTCAGGCGCATTGGGGGGAACTTGCTCGCGTTTCTCCAACGGCTCGCCACGATACAGTCGATGCGTCGGACCTGGCTGCTTGTAGGTGCCAGAGTATACTCGATCGGGTTTGCTGGCAGATTTTAGCTGCGTTTGTACATGCTGAAGTTCGTCCAACCAAGCCTTCCCGGCGGCAGCCTGCTCTGCGGGCAAGTGGTCGAACCGATAGATCTTTTCCGCAGGCATGGTGGGCGCAGCTGTTGGCAAACGGTCGGACGAATGAGCGACCGTTCGCCACTGCATTCCGTCGAGCGAAGTCTCGATCCGGTAAAGGGTTGCCAGACGATCGGTGTACTTTCCCTCTTGGTCACGCGACCACTCAATGCGATCGATCATGTAGGTCTGGGGGAGTTCGATTTGCACCCAACCGGTTTTGCTATCGGCGATCCAGCTGAAATCATTCGAGTAACGGCCATCGTTGATGTGCTTCAGTTTGTGAATCGGGTGGCCTTTTAACGATCCTGAGGCGGTCGGCACGCCCCCCTGGTCAGCCAGACCAACGTTTTGATCGCCGGAATAAATGGCCAACTCATCCAAGCAAGGATTTCCTCTATTGGTGGCTTCTATCACGAAGCGGACATATTTTGCCTCTTGGGCTTCAATCCGCTCGACATTTCCGGCAGGGTCAAGTGCTTCACGAAAGATAGGCTGGGGGGACGTTTTCTCATCGAGGTCTTGCACGTGTTCCAGCAGCAAAACATCCGCCGTTAATGCAGATCCAGTTGAGCCTCCGACCAGCAAAATCTGATCGTCGCTGTCGAGCGTGGCGACCGCCGCGTTAAAGAATCCGCTCCATAGTGGCTCGTTCTTTAAGGAAACCTCGCCATTGGCAAAATGCTGTTGATTGACAATCGCGATTTCTTCCCAGTCGCCATGCGTGCTTGGATCTCCATCTCGATCAATCACATACTGGGCATCTTGGCAGTGAGTGTCATAACCACATCCCCACGACAGCCAAATGCGATACTTCCCGGTTGCTTGAGGCGCCCAGGCAAAGACAGCCTTGTCGGCTTGATGTTTCCACCACGAGTACTTTCCACCACTCACATTTGGCGATTGATTTGTGTCGCCGGAATCGTTGGCCTGTCCACGCGCCTTCCCTTTACGGTTGGAGCCGACGCCTGCAATCTCGGAGAGACGCTTAACCGCCTCTCCTGCGTTTTGGGGATCGTCATCAATCAAGACAAAACGACCTCCATCAACTCGTGCGACGAAAGGGGATAATTCTATTTCTAATTGGGCAACCTTGCTGCGAAGAGTCTGGACTTTCTGTTGAGCTTCTTCGGAAAGTGGCAAGTTCATATCGCCATGATTCACTCCGGCGAAGATAGCCTGCATCGAGTAATAGTCGGTTTGCAGAATAGGATCGAACTTGTGATTGTGGCACCGGGCACAACCGACTGTCAGGCCGAGAAACGCCGTCGAGGTCGTGTTGATTATGTCGTCTAGCTCATTCTGTCGCTGCATGAGCGTTAAGTTAACGTCGGGACTTTTTACCTGATCGTAGGGCCCAGCAACGAGGTAACCCATGGCGATGGGGGCATCAAAGCTGTCACCGGCAATCTGTTCGCGGATAAACTGATCGTACGGCATGTCTTCGTTGAACGCTCGCACAACGTAATCTCGATATCGCCACGCGTTAGGGCGTTCGCGATTGGTCTCGAATCCATGCGTTTCGGCGAATCGCACCAGGTCGAGCCAATGCGTGGCCCAACGTTGTCCAAAGTAAGGACTCTCGAGCATCTGATGAATGATTCGATCGGTGGCGTCCGGGTCTTCGTCACGCAGATAAGATTTCATCGCATCTGGCGCGACCGGCAGGCCCAGCAGGTCGAGGGAAAGTCGGCGAACGAGAGTACGCCGATCGGCTACCGGGTTCGGCTGCAAACCCCTCTCATTCAGTTTCGCGAGGATGAAATGGTCGATAGGGTTTCGCGCCCAATCGCTTTCGACTTGAGGAACTTCAATGGGAACAACCGGTTGAAAAGCCCAGTGGTCGGTGGTGCGTTTCTCTTCTTCCACAACGCCATGCGGGCCAGGCCACGGGGCGTCCTGGTCGATCCAGGCCCGAAGCAAGGCGATCTCTTGGTCGTTTAACGCATCGTCTGCGTCAGGTGGCATTCGCAAGTCGGCTTCTAGTCCCGCCACGAGTCGAATCAGATGGCTTTCCTCGCTCTTGCCGATCACGATTCCTGGTTCGCCCGAGTCTCCGCCGCGTAGTACAGATGACTTACGGTCGAGGCGAAAGTTGCCTTCCTGCCCAAACTCTCCGTGGCAATCGTGGCACTTGGCTTCAAGCAGAGGAAATATATCCCGCTGGAAATCGATTTGCTTTTCAGCGGCTGGCGGCAATTCGACTCCCCAAACGGTCGTTTGGGTCAGCAGTGCCAGATAAAATGCCAAGCAATAACGAACCATGCCGTGGCCTCGATTGTTCATCATAAGGAAAGGTAAACAGTGCTGCCGCACGTAAAGTATGGTGTCCTTGCATGCGGCGATCGACTGAACATTAGGAGGGATCGATTCAAAGGTGGGGTATTGGCAACATACTCGGTAAGTATGATCTCAGGCAACTATTTCCTGCTCGGTGTTGGAAAACAGAACGTTTCGAGGCAGATCTCAGTCTTCCAATTCAATTCGAAGTTCCGGGTTGTCCTTTGCGAGGACTTTCTGCCGGAGCGGAGTTGACTTTATTTCCGAGTATCTCATCGGAATTTCAGACTTCGTGGCACTATATAAATCACCCGATGGCTGTGCGTACTTTTGGACAAGTACACGGTGTTCGCCTGGAATTGCTCCATCTCCTGGGGCGAATGTCATCAGTTCAAACTTTCCATCGACATTGGTCGTGCCGCTCGCAGGTCTCCCACTGTCTGGTATCAACGAGATGCTCGCATTGGCCAGAGGTTTTCCTTCGTACAACAAGACCCCCTTTACGGGAGCCGTGGCTGGATAGTCCGAGTTACCGGAGCAACCCCAGGCAAAGCAGCAGAGCAAAAGCCCCAACAATAAACGCAGCATAACAGGCGGTCTCCGTGATGATTCACTTAGGGAACGAGCAAAGAATGAGAACATCTTGCTGCGAAGTTAAAATTCTCCGAGAACTCTTCCATCACGACGATCCCCGAGACCTTGGTAGGTCACCATGTCGAGTGTTTCGGGGAGAAATCGAACCGACCCGTCACATAATACAAATTGGGCGCCACCGGCATGGAGTGACTTGAAGCCTTGGGAAGCTCCCCATTGTCCGGTGTGCTGATTGCAGCCGGTTCCTGTTCCTGGGGCACCTTCGCATGTGTTGAAATTGATGGCGACGCCGGTGCCAGTGTAGACCGAGTTAAAACCCATCCATCCATCGCGAGTATGCGCCGCACATTTGGGGCGAATCTCACCCATGGCGATCGTGTTGGTGAGGCCGTCAGTAATGTCACGCATTCTGGCCGACCAAGCCCAGTGACCGAAAACGCCTGAGATCTGGTTTGGGTCGAGCGTGTCGGAACGGGTCACAGGGCCGTTACCGAAGTAGTTGTTGTGTGTACCACATGGTGAATTGGCTTGGCTTCCCATGCTGAACGAATAATTCGTCAACGCGCGATCTTCACCATTAGAACTCGCGTTATGCGCTGCCCCATCCTTCCAGCGTCCTGGGTGGTCATCGGATGGACAAATGATTGTGGAAATGATGATCGAACTTACTTTCTCACCATCCGCAGTAACGCTCACGTTGACGGTATCGCCGGTAAAGTTGCAAACGTCGTGGAGGGCAGACTGTTCAAGAAAAGGCAGTAGCTTGACGTATTGGCTGCCCTTGTGGCTATCGTGATTTGTGCCCCAGGTTCCAGACATAACCGGCGAGGCAGTGGGGAAAACGTTGAAGGTGTCGTGATAGTTGTGGAGAGCCAATCCGATTTGCTTGAGATGATTGGCACACTGAATTCTTCTCGCCGCTTCTCGGGCCTGTTGAACGGCTGGCAGAAGCAGCGCAATCAAGACCCCGATGATAGCTATGACCACCAGAAGTTCGACCAAAGTAAACCCTCGATCAGCGACTCGTCTGCGGAAAGCAAAAGACATATTGAAGGACTCCGAAGTAGCTTAAAGCGTTAGGAAGAGATTCTAGAGAAGGAAGGTATTGAAACTGGTACTTAGAAATAAAACCGCGTCGAATGTCTAATTTATTATCACGCCAGTAGGCCGAATGTTGGGTAGCGAGACGAGCCATAATGAACCGATCTAACCAGCAAACTACTTGAGATCATTTGCATTGCTCGTGTAGTTAAGGGAGCAGAAACCCAGCCTGGATAGTACTTTATTTTAAATAAAATATTATCGCTACGTCTGAGGGATCAATGTTTGATACTATTGTCTCATGGGTGTTGGCTGAGATCAGGCTTAGTTTGCAAACACATTCTGATCCTGACACGCCGCGACAACAGAGAGTCCGTATTGCTCCAGAAGTAAGGACAATGACCAACGCAATCGGCCGCGAGAAACGGTAATCCAATGCTCAAAAGGAGCGGTGGTATAATTGCCGAAGACATTGCTTACACGACCATCAGGCCGACCGAGACAAGTGTGTCTACCTTGGCAATGGCCGTAAATGGTGGTCCGTAGGGGGCACCAGGACATACGGAAAATAAAAGAAAACCGGCTGCAACCATTGGATGAGGCTGAAAGAGTACTAGTTCGACGATTGGGTAACGGGCCGAAATCTTCGACTGGCAGTTTCGGCACCGCCCACCCAGCATCACCCATCCGAAGATCGGTACGTTATCACGTCCAAGGATTTGCGTGTGGCATTGTGGGCAGTGAGAACGCTGAAAGACGACTGACTCTCCACGCGGCAGTCGATACGCCACGACATTTAAGAAACTGCCAATCGTTGCGCCCAGTGCGAAAAACCAAAGGGCACTCACTCCCTCCATGCTGCGAAGTCGTACCATCTCTGCGAGCGACATGTATTCGCGCATGCGGATAGATGGGGAGGGAAAAATGAGGTTTGTGAGCCATTCACTTGTGGGTATCAAGATCATGTAGACGACAAATACAAACGACACACTCCAAAGCGTCACTTGCTTCCATTTCAGTCGCCCGCAAAAAGAAGCCGTTCGGGTGTACAGCCAAGGCGCCAATTCAACGCCATCCGCGATCAAGATCACAAGCAGCATCAAAAAGAAGACCGGTGGCGAAAATAATTTAAGTGCTGGGTGTGGTATTCCCAGGTCAGACTGCCAAATGGCAAAGACGATACATGCGAGGCCGCTGGTCACCAGAGGTGAGAACCAGCATCCCGAGAACACACCCCTTGCTCGACACACAATCCAAACGCCAGCGATAAGGACGCCCAGTCCCTCCGGAGCGTACCAAGCGCCGAGCGACCCCCCCAAGATTCCAAAGCCTGCCTGAAACATCAAAGCCATCGCCAGATATTCACCAGGCAAGCTGCGCTGGAAACAGGAACGAGGCCGTTCATCGCACGGCGCTGAGCTGTCGATTTCGAGCTGAGATCCTGAAATATTCAACTCTCTATTTCCACGTCGTATAACTCGCTGGGCGAACTCAATTGCCCGTTCTACGAATCAAGTCCGGAAGAAGGGGCGGAAGTCGTTGACTCATTCGGTGTCTAAGTTCTCAGTCTCAAAGAAATCTATTGTGTGCGAGGACGTTTAATCCGCCTCGACGATTAGCCCACTAAATGCATCCGGGCTATCCAGTCCGACGTTAATGCCAAGTCGTGCGGTACCGCTGTTGGATTAGATCGTGCTTGCATCCAATCCGATGGCACCACTTCCACCGGAAGTGGTTTCGATGAGCTTTCCAGCTACCTGTGGCCCGTTGTCATCGCCATGGGCACATGGGAGAACCACGCCAACGGCCGCGATCAGATCGCAGGTCTTGTGTCCGAAAAGAGAAACAGCCGCCGCGCTGATCAATGCTACGCCAGCGATGAGCAGGCCATACTCGACCAAGCCCTGACCCTTTTTGTTCCGAAATAATTGCTGCAACACGGTATCTATTCCTTCTTAGCTAAAACAGTTGGAATTGAGTCGTTAGTGAAAATCTGAACGCGCGTCCCGTCTTAGGGACAACATCCGCAACGACAGATGAAATGGCGATTGAGGAGATGCCCACCAACAATCAGTAGCCCTCCGAGAGGAGTCCACAGCCCGGCGTATGCCGTTAGAAAGCCTCCGAACGAAGCGGCACTGACCGTCATGATGAGGTCGTTAGACTCCTCTTCCGATGTCACCTCACTGCTGCAACAGCCATCGGTGCAACAATCGACCGCAGGTTCGGTCGACTCCACGAAATTTGAGCCGTTGACAGGTGCTTCGCAAACTTCGCAGCATTCGCCTGAGAGTCCGTAAGCTGCACTCGTGATAATAGCGAGACCGCAAACCGCAAGTGTGCCTGGCAGCCATCGACGGTGTTTCCGCCAGCCAGGGATGAAAGCAGCGACTGCGATCAAAATGCAGACGCCGGCCATCCACTTATGAAACGATTCGTCGGCCAGAAAGCTCAGCCCAAGCATCGGCAAAAAGCCAATAATAAAGGGCATTGCGGCACAGTGAATTGCGCAGGCAATTGATGCCACGATGCCCAAAAAGTCCCGCCAACTCGATTCAGGAGGTCTTGCCGTTAAATCTGAGTCCATTTTACAACACCCTAGTATCTGCGATGCATTACGAGGATGCGATTGTTGTGTAAATGCAACGAAATTGCAAGTGATATGTTTTGGCGGAATGTTATTTTGACAGGGCGATCGATAATACTCTCGCCTAGAAAGGATGTTTAGTGAATTTTCTGGTTCTCACTCGGAGTGGGGGGGGATTTGTGACACCGAAAAGAATTCTCGGAGCGCAGGCGGCGGATTTATGAAATCGACTGATTGGATTTAATCCCAGTTCTTCACGCTTCACAAAGCTTCGAAATAGCTTGAGGGGAACATCGGCTTCATTCACAAACGCTTTCACAGATTCCGCCATAACTTCATGGGTCAGTGCTCGGCAGCCAGCGTATCCGAGGGGAAGATCAAAGATTGGGTCGGCCACCAGGATGGAGAGATTGTCGCCCTTTATCGACATCAGTTCGACGATGCCAACTAGGCACGCATGGCTCGATCCAATTCACTTCGGCACGACGGAGGCTCGGTAGACTGCCTACCGGGCGTACTGCTGATCGTGTTGTTTTGAGAGGTATTTCGCTCTGAATAAAGTCAGCTTGTGAGACTTCCGTCTCCCTTGATGACCGTTGTTGTACCAATCTTGTCCCAATCGACTGGGACAAAAAATAAGGCTCGCCGTAAAGCCTTCTAGCTGAAGACCTTGCGGCGAGCCTTATTCCGAAAGCGGAGAGAACGGGATTCGAACCCGTGGAACAGTTTTACACCGTTCACCGGTTTAGCAAACCGGCGCATTCGACCACTCTGCCATCTCTCCTGTGGAAAGCGAAAGTCTACACCCTTTTCCTCGGGGCCTCAACGGGACCTCCTTCGCTTTTTGCTAATATGGCCTATGGTTACGCTGAAATAGGTGGTGCAAAATGACCCGCAAGGCGGTCTAGCCGCCAAATTTGGAATAACCATGACCCCATTTACTCGGAATGTGCCACTTGCCACCCATCGTTGGTAGGTATTTTCTGACGGATTCATAGGGATAACTGCATGATATTACGCCTAGGGACAGCCGCAATATTGTTGGGGTTCGCTGGTTTTCAAATGAGCCTGGCTGGTGAACTTTCGCTTTCTGCGGCGATGGATACCATCCAGAAGGAAGACGTGAAGCGGCATGTCGATATCTTGGCCGACGATAGCTTTGAAGGTCGCGAAGCCGGGAGCCGGGGAGGGCGTGCGGCTGGGAATTATCTTCAGGGGCTGTTCTCGAAGTATGGCCTGAAGCCTGCCGGCGATGGTGGCTCGTTCTTTCAACTGTTCCACGGTGGATCGCGAAATATTTTGGGGATCTTGCCAGGCGAACAAGGGGCAGACTCCGGCGATGTCATTGTCGTGGGTGCCCACTACGATCACGTGGGTTACGGCAACCGATCCAATAGCTTTGGCCCGTTTGGCTATGTGCACAATGGAGCAGACGACAACGCCAGCGGCACTGCAGCGCTCTTGGAAGTCGTTCAGGCCCTGACCGAGATGAAGGCTACGCCCAAGCGATCGATCTTATTCGTCTTGTGGGACGGTGAAGAGAAGGGGCTCTTGGGGTCGAAATACTGGGTCGAGCACCCGACCGTGGCATGGGATCGGATTCGCCTATATCTCAACCTAGACATGGTGGGCCGGCTGCGACCTCAAGGCGTCGAGGTTTACGGAACGCGGACGCTTCCAGGCGTTCGCCAAGTAATCTCGAGAGCCAATATGGCGAGCGATTTGAAACTCGACTTTCGTTGGGAAATGACCGACAACAGCGATCACTACACGTTCTATTCGCGATCGATTCCCACACTGATGTATCACACCGGGCTGCATGGTGAATATCACCGTCCGCAGGATGATGCGCACTTAATCAATCACGACGGTATCCAGGCCGTGGCCCGGCTGACGGCGGAAACGGTTTGGGCAGCAGCCAATCGCGATGTCTTCCCTTCGTTTCGTACGCGATCTCGCTTGGAATCGGAATCAGATCGAAAACGATTCGAGGTCGCTCGGGCGGTCAATCGTTCGCGACTGGGTATTCGCTGGAATTCTGGTCAGCAACAGCCTGGGGCCGGGCTTCTGATTGCTTCGGCAACCTCAGACAGTCCGGCCAGCCGCGGCGGTGTTCAGTCTGGTGATCGGCTGGTCGAGTTTGCAGGTATCCCATTTACAAGCGTGGAAAACTTCCTGGCTCAAGTTCAAGCCGCACCAGAGAATGTTGTTTTGAAGGTCGAGCGTGACGGTGAGCAAGAACCGTTATCACTTGAAGTGAAACTTAATTTGAATCCGGCACCGGTCGGAATCTCTTGGACCAACGATCCTGCTGAGCCAGGGGCAATTATGTTGACCAACGTGACCAACGGTTCCGTTGCCAGGCTGGCAGGGCTTCGGCCGTTAGATCGCGTTTACGAAGTGAACGGCAAAGCGATTGAAAGCAGCGGCCACTTCAAAGACCTGGTCACCCAGTATCAAGATCCGACCACGCTTTTGGTCGATCGCGAAGGACATATTCTGCAGATTGAGTTACCGCTAGATACCATCCGCCCCCTGCTTGAGCCGACCGACGACGTCGAGGCGGTACAGCCCTAGCTCATCGCACGATCCCCAGCAATTCGGCCGGCAAATCTCATTTTTGTCAAATCTCGACACAAAGCGTAGCGATAAACGCCAAGACGTTGAGCCGGTCAGGCAATATCTTTAATGACTGAGCATGCAGTTCGCAGGCTAGTCTTTGCGGTTTGTCGTTTAAGACGCGACCTCTTAGGCTCGACTCTCGGTTGCGAGAGTTGGCGACTGTTTCACCATGTGAAATCTAACAGCCAGGGATAAATTGCCATGACCACGCAAGTCGTCGTCGAAATCTTCGACGTTTAGTCAAAGTGCTGGAAGAGTGACGTAGGACGGGGCGTACGCTACTTCCCGTCTTGCGTCATCTTCCTGTATTTAAGTGGCGAGAGGCCTGTAATTCGTTTGAACTGTTTGCAGAACGATGGTTGATCGCTGAAGCCGCAATCCATCGCTACCGCGGCGATATTCTTTTCGCTATCGCGCAGCATCACAGCCGCCGCTTCTACCCTTTGCCGAATCAAATATTGCGAGGGGGTGATTTGAATCATGCTTCGCATCAGGCGTTCGAACTGGCTAACCGATAACCCCGATTCATCCGCCAATTGCTGAACACGAAGCGGCTTGTCGAATTCGGTTTGCATGCGACGAAGAGCGACTGAAAGCTTGTCGTAGCGATCGTCCTTTTCTGTCGGAGCATGCAGGTCGCGCGACATGCCAATGATCGCGATCACCTGCTGGGCCACGTTCTTGGCCAAAACCTTGCTGGTGATATACCACCCTAGCGATCCATCGGGATTGGTAATCATCTCTAGCTGGTCGTGCAAATTTTGCCCACGGGTCAGGAGTTGACGGTCTTGGTGTTGATAGCCGATCGCCAGGGCACGCGGGTAAATATCGAAGGCCGTCTTCCCAATTACCTCTTCCCGGCGAAGCTTGGGAACGCTTCGCAAAAATGCGCTATTTACGCTTAGATAGCGTCCTTCCAGATCCTTGATACAGAGGTTCACTTCGTCTAGCCGGGCAAATAAGTCCTCGACCAGTGCCAACGCAGGGGCCTGGGCAAAGAGGTGTTCAAGGTGATCAATCCATTCGTTTTTGTAATTATTCGGCATGCTGGCAGTGGATTTGGCCAAAGACAAAATCGGAAGGATAAATGAAAATAACGTCTGTTGTTGGGAAATTCATCCTGAAGCAACACGCATCTCTCCATCATGCCACTCAGCGAGAATCCCCACCACCTTGGTGAGTTCATCCTACCTTCATTTACCGTAGCATGATTTGGTCCCGGCGGAAGTTCTCTAGGTTAGCTCGAATGCGTTCTGAGAATTCGGTGAAATGAGCCAAGTACGACTACCACGGATACGCCTTCTTCAGTTGCACGGGTAGGTTCGCTGACGCGGCAATTGGGGGCAAGACAGACTTAGGCTCCGACAAAGAATATTAGGGGATGAACCAGGGGGCTGACACCTCGTTGGCGTTAGCCTCCTGGTTTTCTAATCGCGTTAACATGGCGTTGGCTAGTTCTTAATGCCCCAGTCTTCGCGGAGCTTCTCTGCGTGCTGCCGTATATCAACAAGTTCCCCTGAGTTTCTCTTTCGCTCGACATGCTTCATTTGCAACTTCATGCGTGCGTTGTTTTGAAGCTCATCAAAATGTCGATCGAGAAAATCCCAATAGAAGGTCGTGATCGGACATGCCTCTGCTCCCACGGCCTTCTTGTGGTTGTAGACGCAGCCTTGGCAAAAGTTGCTCATCTTGTTGACGTAATTGCCGGTCGAACAGTATGGCTTCGTGCCCACCACGCCCCCATCGCCGTGCTGGCTCATACCAAGGGTATTGGGAAGCGACACCCAGTCCACCGCGTCTAGATACATGGCCATATGCCACTCATGAAACCGATAGGGATGCACACCCATCGTCAGGGCAAAGTTGCCCAGGACCATCAGGCGTTGGATATGATGCACATAGCCGAATTTCAAAAGATGAGACAGCGACTGCCGGACGCACTGCATCTCGGTCTCGCCATCCCAGAAAAACGACGGCAACGCTGCTTGATGATCGAAGTGATTCATCTCGGCATATTCCGGCATCCTGGTCCAATACACGCCGCGAATAAACTCGCGCCAGCCCACGATTTGCCGCACAAAGCCTTCCACGCTGGCCATCGGAGCCGCCTCCTCTTGGTAAGCTCCGATGGCGGCCTGAACGCATTCCCGAGGATTTAACAGCTTGAGGTTCAAGCTAGTTGAAAGCCGAGAATGGTGCAGAAATGGCTCGTCTGTCCACATCGCATCTTCGTACTTACCAAAGTCCGGGAGATGATACTTGATAAAATCCGATAGCATCCGCCGGGCCTGACTGGGGGTCACCGGTAAGTTGAACGCGTCGACCTCGCCTGGGTGATCGGCGAATCTGTCTTGGACTAGGCGAATCACTTCCGTGGTCGTCTCATCATGCGAGAACGATGTCGGACGACCGATGTTGCCAGGTCCTTCTTTGTCAAACGATTCGCGGTTGTCATGGTCATAGTTCCAAGTACCTCCCACCGGCTTTTCGCCGCGCATGAGGATCTCGTGTTTCTTACGCATCTGGCGATAGAACGTTTCCATCAGCAGCGATTTACGGCCTTGGGCGAACTTCTGGAACTCGTTCACGGTGCAATAGAAGTGAACGTCTGGCAGGAAATCAATCGGGACGTCATACTCCGCGGCGGTTTCTTCTAGCAACTGCTTCACGCGGTAATCGCCTGGCAGCACCACGCGAATCGCTTCCGGTTTCTCCTCTTTAATCGTTTGCGAAAGAAGCTCACCGAAGGTCTTGCCTGAATCCTTACGCTTGTCGGCATATAGCTGATGGTACTGAAGCCGCCGGCCGGCATCGTTCAGTTCATCCCGAAAGTGACGCATGGCGGAAAGGAACAAGACGATCCGCTGCTTGTGGCTGGGGACGTAGGTAATCTCGTGGTCTGTCTCGGCCATCCAGAGTAGATCCTGTTGGGGATCATAGCTGTCGAAAATGGCCGATTCCCGATCCAACTGATCGCCCAAGATTAGCAGCAGATGTCGCATAAGAGGTTCCTAGGTGTCTTGTGTCCAGCGGTGCAAACCGCAAGCAGTAGCGGTAAAGTAACGCGTGAACCCATTTTACTCGCCAACGCAGCGGCGATTGCCTATTCTTATTCATAGACAATCGCCTCACTTACAGGAGAGTCAACATGACTTCGCGCGTTGTCGATTTCTATTGCCATGATGGGACCGACCCCTACGGTCGATCGGTTCTCGATATGATGGCCCTGACCGACCGCGAGTTAGAATCGCAGCACGACATCATTCAATGGATGTTTCCCCTGCATGAAACGTCTAGCGTCAATCCCGATTGTCCGCTGGTCGACGAGCATTCCAGGCACGTTTTGCAGGAGAATATCGATGCCCGTCAGCGGATGCACGAAATGATCACGAGGTTTGCGCGGTTCCTCGGCTTCGAGTTGAACGATGAGGGACAGTTCATTTCCGAGCTTGGTTTGGCGAGCAATCGCGAGAACTGGCACTCCCCCATGAACCACAATCAGTTGCGAATTACCCGCGTTATTCGCAGCATGCGATTGTTTGGGTTTCAGCGTGAGGCCGAAGCATTGTTCGAGGCCGTCACCCACTCGGCTGTCCAGTCGCAGTGCGTCACCGAACGTACGTTGGCCTATTGGAAACAGGCCCTAGAGGGCCCTCTGTTCGAGACGCTGCGTTAATTGTCGGCTGATTGCTTCTGACTGTGTTCGCTCAGCCAACTTCCCAGGTTCGTGCTGGCCCAGCTGATCGGCTTTTCGTCGACAAGCACTTCTATCCAGGCCGCAATGCCTGGTTGCTGCTTTAAGACGTTGGGAGTCTCTTGGGGACCGAGTACGCTGATCGCCGAGGCCCAGGCGTCCGCCTCGGTGGCACTCTTGGCGAAGACCGTAACCGTTGCGCGATGCTCGACTCCGTAACCGGTCCGTGGATCTAGGATATGCGAATAGCGTTTCCCATCGTGTTCGAGGAACTGAAACGCGTCGCCTGAGGTGGCGACCGCACACTGCGAAATGTAGGCAATCATGATCGGCGGCTGTTTCGGATCGAGTCCGGCAAGCCCCACCCGCCATCCTGCCTCACCACGCGGAGCACCGGTTACGGCGACGTCGCCGCCTGCATCGACTAGCGCTCGCGGAATGTCATGCGAAGTTAAGATCTCAAGGGCCGCATCAATGGCATATCCTTTCGCAATGCCTCCGAGGTCGATTCGCATGTTGCTGACGGCCAGGCTCACTGCTTGGGCATTTTCGTCCAACGTAAGATGCTGCGCCCCCACGGACCCTTGCATGGCTTCGATACGCTCGGAGTCCAACTGTCCACGGCGGCGGAACCTTCGCCACTCCTTGGTCAGTGGGCCGACGGTGATATCGAACGCCCCGTTAGAGGCTCGATTCACCTTCTGAGCTTCGGCCAGAACGTTCCACAGGTCGTCACTTACAAGAATAGGTGTCTCTGTCGGAGATTTCGCGGAAAGCTGCAGGACCTCGGAATCACTCCGATAATCGCTACAGATCTGTTCGATCTCTCGGATGCGAGCAAACGCTTCGTCGGTGGCTTTGCGGAAATGCCCGGCGTCATCGCAGTCGGCCACTATGCGGACGATTGTCCCCATGTGAGGCTGGCTGACCGTAAGAAGGGAATTCTCGCCCGCGCACAAGCGGTAGTTGGACATGCTGAGAGCGAGCATTAACGCCCCCCAAAATACAGTCCCCTTTGAGAATGATAGCGTCACTTTCGCTCCGACAGATCGAGTGCGGCGGTGGGAAATTAATTCACGCAAGCCCTTATCTCGCCTACAAATAATTGAATCGTTTAAGAGAATCCAGTATGCTTTTAGCTTAACCTCATAGTACGACGCACGTCTAAATTTTCCCACCTCGCCATCACTTAATATCCACGCGAAACGGAGAGTCTCCATCTATGGCTAAGAAAGATTCGAAGAACAAGACCAACGCGACCCAGCCTTCGCGGCGTGACTTCATCAAGACTGGTTCGTCCATGCTCGTCGCCGGTGGAGCAATCGCGGGTACGTTAAGCATCGCCCAAAGCGCCCATGCGTTTGGTAGCGATCAAATCAAAATCGGTTTGGTGGGCTGTGGCGGTCGCGGTACCGGTGCTGCCGATCAAGCAATGAACACCAAAGGCGACACCAAGCTCGTGGCGATGGGCGATGTGTTTGAAGATCGTCTGAAGCAGAGCCTGCGTTCCCTTTCGAGTCGTCACGCCAAGCAAGTCGAAGTGCCGGAAGATCGTCAATACGTTGGTTTCGATGCCTACAAGAAGGTGATTGATTCCGATTGCGACCTGGTGATTTTGGCCACCTCGCCTGGTTTCCGTCCGCTGCACTTTGAAACCGCAGTGAACGCCGGTAAGCACATCTTCATGGAAAAGCCAGTCGGTACCGATGCCCCAGGCATTCGCCGTGTGCTGGAAGCCAATAAGATTGCCAAGGAAAAGAACCTGGCCGTCGCCGTGGGTCTGCAGCGTCATCACGAGAAAGCCTATGTCGAAACGATCAACCGTTTGAAAGACGGTGCGATCGGCGACATCATCTTCTGCCGAGCCTATTGGAACTCAGGCGGCGTGTGGACTCGTAACCGTTCTGCCTCGCAGACCGAACTCGAGTATCAAATGCGTAACTGGTACTACTTCAACTGGCTGTGTGGCGATCACATCGTCGAACAGCACATCCACAACCTCGACGTCATCAACTGGTTGATGGATGGACCTCCGGAAACGGCCGAAGGCCAAGGTGGTCGTCAGGTTCGTAAGGGTGCCGATCATGGTGAAATCTACGATCACCATATGATCGAGTTCACTTACCCCAACGGTGTGAAAATGCTCAGCTCTTGCCGCCACATTCCTGGCTGCTGGAACAGCGTTTCGGAACACGCACATGGCTCGAAGGGTTACGCCGACATCAGTGGCGGCAAGATCTACGACGCCAAGGGCGACCTGGCGTGGAGCTACGGTCAAGGCGGCCGTGGTGGTCACCAGGAAGAACACCACGACCTGTTCGCTTCGCTGCGAAATGGCGAACGGCCGAACGAAGGGGACTACGGTGCTCACAGCACCATGACCGCAATCTTCGGTCGTATGGCGACTTACTCCGGTGGTCACAGCGGCAAGGGTGGCAAAGTGCTGAAGTACGACGACGCCCTGAAGTCGGAGATCGCCCTGGCTGACTTCGACAAGCTGACCAACATGGAAGACGAAGCTCCGGTCAAGCCAAATCCCGAAGCCGCCAAGAAGCAGCAGGAACAATCGCCTTACGTGGTTCCAATGCCTGGCGAGTCGATCACCATCTAAACGTTGGTGCTGATCACAGTGAATAAATAACTTGAAAGGGCGGGCCGGATGGCTCGCCCTTTTTCGTTGTCAGAGCGGATTATGAACGGAACTTCATGAAAACATGCGGTATTCGCTCATGCCAAATGGCGAAGTCCCTTTTATGATACAAGATGGCATTTTCTCCGCAGGGACGATTGTTGACGAGACACCATGGTACGCTCACGTATAGGAACATACATCTTACTGTTGGTGGTAGCGTTAAGCTTTGTAACCCTGGTTGCGATGACTTGGGCTGCCGCAGAAGAGCGGCGGTCTGCCATTCGGCAGGAAAGAATCCAAAACCTGGAAACGGTTGTCCAACTGGTAAAGGCCAGTGTCCTTAACGAGGATGACCCGAATCGCCTGGATGAAGACCGACTGCAACGTCACGCGAAGCGTTTTGCTACCGAGTCTGGGTTGTATTTAACGATCATTAGTGATGGTGGCCGGGTCTTGGCCGATTCGCTCTACCCACCCCGAAGAATGGAGAACCTGAGCGAACTCAGCGAGTTTCGCAATGCCAATACACGCGACTTCGGATACGCCGAAAGGCTGTTAGTCGATCAGGACGTCACAATGCTCATGGTGGCGCAGCGGGTGGTTCACAAAGGCGATACGATCGCGTTTGTCCGTGCCGGAATTCCCAAGGCCAATCTCGATAGTTCGCCAGGGGCGATTGCCTTGGTGGTGGGATGCATCGCGATCGGGACCGTGATCGCAGGCATCTTTCTTACACGCATTGTCGAAACCAAAGCGGTCGATCCTGTCATCGATCTGACCGAGGCCTGCGATGCTTTGGCCGAGAACGGTCAAATGAAGCACCTGTGGAACTCGTCTCGCGATGAACTCGGGCAACTCGTGCGGCATTTTCAAGCCATGGCCATGGCCGTCACTCAGCGTGAGACGGCCCTGCGCGATCAAGCCAACCGTATCGAAACGGTCCTCGGAAGCATGGTCGAAGGGGTTCTCGCCGTAAATGCCGACCGAGTTGTGCTGCTGGCGAACCAGGCCGTGCGGCATCTGCTGGGCATACGTGCCGACAAAGTGGAAGGTCGGCCTCTGATCGAAGTCACGCGGATTCGGGCGCTCGACCAATCGGTGCAACAAGCGATGTCGACCGGTCAGGCATGTTCGTCCGAGTTTGAAGTATCGTCGCCGGTTCGCCGGTTCATCAATATTCAAGCGAATTGCCTGCCGGGCGATCCTTGTCCTGGCGTCGTCTTGGTGCTGCATGATATGACCGAACTACGCCGGCTGGAAAACCTCAGACGAGAGTTTGTGGCCAACGTTTCTCACGAGCTCAAAACGCCCCTGGCGGCCATTCGTGCCTACGCCGAAACGCTTCATATGGGAGCGGTCGACGACGCCGAGAATCGTGGATACTTCCTTGGGCAAATTACCGATCAAAGTGACCGACTGCATGACTTGATCATGGATATGTTGCAGTTGGCTCGCGTGGAAGCTGGCCAGGAAGTCTTCGACATCACCGACGTCAATGTCGCTGACATCGCTCAGTGGAGTGTCGATTCGCTACGAGACAAAGCCGCCGCCAAAGACATTCGCCTGATCGTTGAATCGGCCGAGGATGACGAGATCTACGTCCGCGCCGATGAGGAAGGGCTGAGAACTATCGTCGGGAACCTGGTCGATAACGCGGTGAAGTACTCCGGCAAGCCCGGCGATGTCCTCGTCCGCTGGCACAACGAAGGTGATCAGGTAGCCATCTCGGTTCAAGACAACGGTATCGGCATCCCTTTAGAAGCTCAGGGGCGAATATTCGAGCGGTTCTTTCGAGTCGATAAAGCACGCTCCCGAGAAATGGGGGGTACGGGGCTGGGTCTTTCAATCGTCAAGCACTTGGCGGGCTCGTTCGGGGGGAGCGTAGACCTGAAAAGCAACCTGGATGAGGGGGCTACCTTTACTGTTCGTCTGAAAAGATGCCGGGTTCTTACAAATTAACCAATGTGTTTACATTGTCTTAACAGAGCAGGGTTAACATAAGGTTCATCGAAAGCACCTCATTTCTGCGATCTTTAGGGGCGTGCCCTCGGGAAAGTAGGTCCTCGCTTTCGGTCCGATGCCGGCGGAGCCGAGCTCACCCCAGTCCCACGATATTCTTAGACAAATCACGATGCCTCTCCATCTGCAACGCGATCTGGATCACCTCCATCACGAGGTGCTATCGCTATCGGGAGTGGTCGAGGAAATGCTCGAAAAGGCGACTCGGGCACTGTTTGAACGTAACCCGCATATCGCCGACGAGGTGATCGGGATCGACATCATTGTCGACGAGCGTGAAGTTCAGATCGAAGAAGAGTGCCTCAAGACGTTGGCATTGCATCAGCCGGTCGCCGTCGATCTCCGACGAATCGCGACGGTTCTCAAAGTAAACAACGACCTGGAACGCATGGCGGATCTCACGGTGAATTTGGCTGAGCGAGCCAAGAGCGTGATCGAGTTCCCCGCGTTCGTTATCCCTGCACGTTTGGCACGCATGGTCGAGATGACCAAGGGGATGGTCTCGGACGTGCTCGATTCGTTCGTCAATATGGACATTCACGCCGCTGCTCGTGTGGGCGCGATGGATGCCGATGTCGACCGCATGAATCGCGAGATTATCGAAGAACTACAAAAAGTGATGCGTGATCGACCTGATCAGGTGGTTCCTGCTTTGCATTGCTTTTCAGCAAGTCGACACATTGAGCGAATTTCAGATCACGCCGTCAATATTGCTGATGACGTGATCTATATGGTTGAGGGAGTCATCGTACGACATCGTTTTTCTAACGGTAGCGATGCAGACTCCATAACACGTGCGTAACACCCTTTTTTGTTTTAGTAAATTGGACCTAGACATGGCCCGAATGAAAATTCTGATTGTCGAAGACGACCGAGCTTTGGCCGACGTATTGGCTTACAACGTACGTCAGGCCGGCTACGAGGTACTCTCCGCCTACGATGGTCAGGATGGTTTAACCCAGGCGCAAGTGAAGACGCCGGACATGATAATTCTGGACCTGATGCTTCCGGTCGTCGATGGACTGGAAGTGTGTCGTCGGCTGCGGGCAGATCCCGCTACCCGAGACATCATGGTGCTGATGCTGACCGCCAAAGCGGAAGAGTCGGATCAACTGATCGGCTTTTCGCTTGGGGCCGACGATTATGTCACCAAGCCGTTCAGCGTGAAAGTCCTGTTGGAACGAATCAAAGCCCTCGAGCGTCGTCGTCGCGGAACCGAAACAACCACAACCGATGTGGTTGCCAGCCAAGGGGTGACGATCGATCGTCGCCGCCACCGCGCAACCGTCCATGGCAAGCCGCTGCAGCTGACTCGCAGCGAGTTCCGCCTGTTGGAAACGCTCACGCGTCAGCCAGGCCGCGTGTTCGATCGATCAGAACTAATCGACGCCGCTTTGGGTGAAGACACCGTCGTCATGGAACGTACCATCGACGTCCATGTTCGAGCGCTCCGTCGTAAGATGGCCGAGTTCGCCGATCTTATCGAAACCGTGCGTGGTGTCGGCTACCGATTCCGTGATCCGGGTGCTAGTCCCAGCAGCGATGCTGATGCCGATACCGACGAAGATTATGCTGAGCCAGCGGGCATCTCGCGCATCTAATTTGCGAGACGAGGCCCAGCAGACTAGCGAATACTATCAAGAGAACGAGTGATCGAACTCGTTCTCTTTTCTTGCGCTGTGGTCTCACCTTGCTGCAAGGTCGCGGCGCTCTGCCGCCGAACCATTAGGAATCGCCAGCATAATGCGATCAAGCTACCACCGGGCATGTCGGATTCGATCAAATTGATGACTGACTTACGCTCGTTTTCTACACCTACTATCTGGTATACTGGCCGGCTTTACCCCGCAACATCTCTCCCGCCTGGCTGCCCTGCTTTGGGTAGCCGGTTGTTGAATACGGCCGACTATGAAAAAAATCACCAAGCTTCTGGCAGCCAATCGTAGCGAAATCGCCATCCGTATTTTCCGTAGTGCCCATGAATTGGGGATTCGGACGGTCGGGATGTACTCTTACGAAGATCGCTTTGCTCTACATCGTTTCAAGGCCGACGAAGCCTATCTGATTGGCCACGAGGGAGAGCCTGTTCGGGCCTACTTAGACATCCCCAGCGTGATTCACCTGTGCAAGACGCACAATATCGATGCCATCCATCCTGGTTATGGGTTCATGTCCGAGAACCCCGATTTGGCGGATGCCTGCGATAAGAACGGCATCGTCTTTATCGGTCCCTCGAAGCGATGCTTAGAGATGCTCGGTGACAAGACGGCTGCCCGCAGCGTGGCCAAGCAGGCCGGTGTGCCGATTCTGGGGGGAAGCGACGCGGCGATCGAAGACGTGGCCGCGGGCCAAGAACTAGCCGAACAGATGGGTTTCCCGATCATCCTGAAAGCCGCCAAAGGGGGCGGTGGTCGCGGGATGCGGGTGGTCAATTCTGCCGAAGAGTTCGAGTCGGCCTTCAAAGAAGCTCAGCGCGAATCGCTCAACGCGTTTGGCAGCCCCGATATTTTCATCGAGAAGTTCATTCAGCAGGCCCGGCATATTGAAGTGCAGTTGCTGGGCGATAAGCAGGGAAACCTGGTGCACCTTTACGAACGCGATTGCAGCGTGCAGCGGCGGCATCAGA
Organism: Bremerella alba; assembly: GCF_013618625.1. Classification (NCBI taxonomy): domain Bacteria; kingdom Pseudomonadati; phylum Planctomycetota; class Planctomycetia; order Pirellulales; family Pirellulaceae; genus Bremerella; species Bremerella alba. Next base: position 53,340 of record NZ_JABRWO010000018.1, read on the forward strand.
AGGTGGTCGAGATCGCCCCAGCACCGAAGCTCGATCCGCAGACCCGGCAAGGTTTGTGCGATGCGGCCGTCGCCATCGGTAAGGCCGTCGATTACTACGCAGCCGGAACGGTAGAGTTCCTGCTGGATGCCGCCACCGGCGAGTTCTACTTCATTGAAGTCAATCCACGAATTCAGGTCGAGCATACCGTCACCGAAGAAATCACCGGCATCGACCTGGTGAAGTCGCAAATCTTGGTCTCCCAGGGAGAATCGCTCGATCACCCCGAAATCGGGATTCCCACGCAAGAGTCGGTCGTGCCGTTTGGTTTTGCGTTGCAGTGCCGCGTCACCACTGAAGACGCGTCGAACAAGTTCATGCCTGACTATGGGCGTGTGACTCACTACCGCAGTGGTGCCGGGATGGGCGTGCGGCTTGATGCCGGCAGTGCGTTTAGTGGCGCGGTGGTGCATCCGTACTACGACTCGTTGTTGGTGAAGGTCACCGCCCGCGGTCGGCGTTTCGTCGATGCGGCGCGACGGATGGAACGCGTGCTGCAAGAGTTCCGCGTGCGAGGTGTGAAGACGAATATTCCCTTCCTCTCTCGCCTGATGAAGCACCCGACGTTTGTCGATGGAATGTGTACCACGCGATTCATCGATGAAACTCCGGATCTGATGCAGTTCATTCCGCGTAAAGATCGCGCGACGAAGTTGCTCAAATTCCTCGGCGACATCGCCGTCAACGGGAACCCTTTGGTCAAAGATCGAGTGGTCTCCAAACGCCGTGACCCGGCTCCCACGCCCACCGTTGATGTCGACGCGCCGCTGCCCAAGGGCTCGCGCGATCGCTTTAAGGAACTGGGGAGCGAAAAGTTCGCCCAGTGGGTGCGCGATCAAAAGCAGTTGCTGTACACCGATACGACCTTTCGCGATGCCCACCAAAGCTTGCTCGCGACACGCATGCGGACCAATGACTTGCTGAACATCTCGTCAGCGTATGCTCACAACTGCGCCGACCTGTTTTCGATCGAGATGTGGGGTGGGGCAACCTTCGATACAACCATGCGATTCTTGAAAGAGTCGCCCTGGCAGCGTCTGGCCGACATGCGGCAACGCATACCCAACATCTTGTTCCAGATGCTGCTTCGGGCCTCCAACGCCGTGGGCTATACGAACTACCCGGATAACGTCGTCAAAGCGTTCGTCCAAGAGGCTGCCCAGGCCGGGCTCGACGTGTTCCGCGTGTTCGACGCGCTCAACTGGGTGCCGAACATGAAGGTGGCCATGGACGCCGTCATCGAGTCGGGGGCCATCTGCGAAGCTTCGATTTGCTACACCGGCGATATTAGCAATCCGAAACGAGACAAGTACTCGCTGAAGTATTACGTCGACCTAGCCAAACAGTTGGAAAGCATGGGGGCCCACTTCCTGGCCATCAAAGACATGGCCGGGCTATGTAAGCCGACCGCCGCACGCAAACTGATCAAGACGCTGCGAGAAGAGATCGGCCTGCCAATTCACTTCCACACGCACGACACGGCCGGCATTCAGGCCGCTTCGATCCTGGAAGGCTCCGAAGTCGGGCTCGACATTGCCGATGCGGCCATGGCGCCTCTTTCCGGTGGCACCTCGCAGCCGAATCTCAATACGGTCGTCGAGATGCTTCGCGGCACACCGCAGGAAAGCAAGCTGGGGACAAAGCAGATCGACGAAATCGCCGAGTACTGGCGATCGGTGCGCGAGTTCTATACGCCGTTTGAAAGCACCGTGCTGCCGGCGACGGCCGATCTGTATCGCCACGAAATGCCAGGCGGTCAGTACACCAATCTGTTCCAGCAAGCCCATGCGTTGGGTTTGTCGGATCAATGGGCCGAGATCTGCGAGATCTACGCTCAGGTGAACGACATGCTGGGCGACATCGTGAAGGTGACGCCGACGTCGAAAGCGGTCGGCGATATGGCCCTGTTTATGGTCGCCAACGAGTTGACGCCGGCAGATGTTCTCAATCCCGAGCGAGAACTGGCCTTCCCGGCTTCGGTCAAAGACTTGCTGGGTGGCCGCATGGGGCAGCCGCCGGGCGGTTTTCCTGAAGGCCTTCAGAAACGCGTAATGCGGGACGAAGCAATCCTGACCACACGGCCAGGCGAAAGCTTCGAGCCAGCCGACTTTGACGACGCAGCGGAAAAGGTCGAGAAGATCCTGGGCCGCACACCCAAGCGAAACGAAGTCGTTTCCTACTTGCTTTATCCCAAAGTCTACGAAGACTTTGCCAAGCATGAGGTCGAGTTCGGAGACATCAGCAACTTGCCCACTCCGGTCTTCTTCTACGGCCAAGAGCCAGGCGAAGAACTGGTGATTGATATCGAAACAGGCAAGACGCTGATCGTGAAGTTTCTGACAGTAAGCGATCCACACCCCGACGGCACACGCGTGGTCTTCTTCGAGCTGAACGGCCAGCCACGCGAAGTCAGCGTCCTCGATCATTCGCTCGAGTCGGACGTTCCTAAACGGCAAAAGGCCGACTCCGGCGATTCGAAGCAGATTGGTTCCTCGATGCCAGGCATGGTCGTGACCGTTGCCGTCGAGTCAGGCGAGAAGGTCGCTAAGGGGCAGAAACTTCTGTCGTTGGAAGCAATGAAGATGGAAACCACCGTTTATGCCGAAGTGGCCGGGACAGTGGAAGAAGTGCTCGTCAAACCCGGTAGCCAAGTCGAGACCGGCGACCTCATGATTCGACTGTCGTAGGCTTTATGCTTAGCCCCGAGGGGATAGATAGAGATCCCCTGGCGTTGTGGTATTAAACGATGAATGATTGGTTTCCCGATTTAGCACGGCAAGAGATCGAGCGTCAAGCTGGTTTTGCGGTTGTCGATGTGTTCGATGAGTTGCCATCGACAAGCGACCATGCGCTGGCCAACCTGACTGCCTATAGCCAACGCTTGCCGGCGGTGATTGTGGCCCGTCGGCAGACCCAAGGGCGGGGCAGGGGATCGCGTAGCTGGTTTGCTGGCGATGGGGCGCTGACGTTCACCGCGATGTTGGGCCAAGACGATACGCCTGTCGTGCCTAGCAACTGGCCGCGATGTTCGCTCATCGCTGGCGTGGCGATGTGCCAGACGCTGGAGGCATTGACCGAGTCCGACGGCTTTCAATTGAAATGGCCCAACGATGTCTACCTGAGCGGCAGGAAGGTCTGCGGCATCCTGGTCGAAAAGCGAGACGCCGCCGAGCCGGTGTTGTGCGTGGGGATTGGCGTGAATGTCAACAACTCGCTGGAAGATGCCCCGACAGATGTTCAACAACGAGCGATCGCGATGACCGATGTGACCGGCCAGCAGCACTTTCTGCCTGAGATTTTGCTGGGCTTCTTGACGCGATTTCGAGAGCTATGCGGGCGAAACGTCGATTGCCTGACCGACCTGCTCCCTTACTGGCGGACGCATTGCCTGCTAACGGGCCGCGCGATTGAAACGCGTCAGGCCGATAAGCAGATCGCAGGCGAGTGTCACGGCATCGATCCATCAGGGGCACTGCTGGTCGAAACTTCCGCCGGAGAGCGACAGATTGTCTCAGGCGAGATCATCCGCTGGTAAAGTCCCTTGCATGTGGCAGAAGTGATAGAGAAAGATGCCGGTGGCCATCGCCACGTTTAGCGAGTCACTTCCACGCTGCATCGCAATGGTAATCTGGTGGGTGCAGTGGGCGAGCGTTTCTTCTTCCAGCCCATACCCTTCGTGACCCACTAGAAGCACGCTGCGTGGGGCTCGGTTGACTTGCGAGAGGGGAGTCGCGTTGTCCGAGAGAACGGTCGCGAAGTTTTCAAAGCCCAACGCCACAAGCTTGAGAAGGTCGGTCGTGAAGTCTTCGCTTTCGACAATCGGTATCTTGAACGCATGTCCGGTTGAAACGCGAAGCGTGCGTCGTGCAAATGGATCGGCACAGCCGTCGTCGAGCAGGATGGCATCGGCCCCAAATGCACAGGCCGCGCGGATGATTGTGCCCAGGTTCTCGGAGTCTCCGATCTTCGAGGCCGCCAGAATCGTGGAGGTTTGTGGGACATCGCCAGGAAAGACCGACTCGATCGTATCTCGCTGAGGACGTTGCCCGCAGGCCAAGATCCCGCGATGAAAGTTATAGCCGACCAGTTCCTTGATATCGTCGCGCGGTAAGACGTAGATCGGGAACTGGCCCACACGCTGCGGGGGAAGCTCTGGGATCTTGGCCGGGTTGTCCACGAGAATCGATTCCACGTGAAAGGGGCTCTCGAGAAGCCGCTGCACCAGAAACTGGCTTTCGGCAACGAAGTAGCCATCGCTCATATGACTCTTACGCTCGTACGCGCGCTGGTAGCGAGCCAGTTGAGGATCGTGAGGCGAACTGAGGTGGATGATGCTGGGCGACATAGAGGGCTATTTTATCGATCGATCGCCGAAGCTCTAGAGTGCTTGTCGTCACCGCATGGCCTTCGAACGAAAAAAGCCCTGGAAGATGGGTGTCTTCCAGGGCTGGATCGGAACAGTACTGAATTGAAGGAGAGTAACGCGTTATCGCGAGAGAGTATCGAGGCTGGCTTGCTCGAGAATCATCGGCGGCATAGGGGGAACTTCCGAAGGCGAGGACTTCGGTGTTGCCACGGCAGGCATTGGCTGAGGTGCTTGGCTAGGCATCGCGTCGGTGCTGCATCCGCAAGCAGGATCGCCACAAGCTCCGCCGCAGTTGTTGCCACAGCCACAGCCGTTGCCATGGGCACATCCATTGCCATAGCAGCCGTTGTCGATAACGTTCCATTCGACTTCGCAGTCAGGGCACTTGTATTCCCACTTGGTCAATTGCTTGACCGAGCGAACCTTGCCGCATTTCAGCGGCGTGCAGCAGTCTTCCCAGGGGAAGCGGACCGCGGGAATGCAGACGTCTTTGCACTTATCTGCATAACAGTTGTGTGCGACTTCAATTTCCTTCACTTCCGGCGAGCAGGTTTTGCCGTAGGACGAGCAGCACGTCGGCGTGCAGCATTTCGTCGTACAGCACCCACTGCCGTAGAGCAGCAGGCTTAGGCCAACGATGGCGAGGTATCGGTTCATGGAGATCGCTCCGTATTGAATGTTTAACTTACTTGTTTCTGGTTGCCTGACTCTCGGCCAGAGCCAGGCAAAGGGGTGTCATCCGCAATGCGGTTTAGAAGTCGACCATGAATCGAGCGCCGTAGAGGTTGTACCAACCGGCATCCGTTCCAGCGACGGCGGCAGCCAACCCGCTGTCTGAGATACGACCGTTGATGTAGTTGAACTGAACGCGAGCGTTCGGGTTCCACCACCAGTTGACGCCCAGAGTAACGCTTTCACCAACGCCACCGAGGATGTCCTGGTCGGTGTAGTCGCCGTACGAGTAACGTGCAGCAACCTGCCAAGCACCCCAGCCATAGCTCTTACAGCCATCGCAGCGATTGACCAGCCAGAAGTTTTCTAGTGGTTTGGTGCGTCCCAACGTACCGGAGGATCGGTCCCACGGGGTGTACTCGCCGGTCAGCCAATACGCCGCATAGAAGTAACCACCACCGAAGTTAACATCTGGATCGCCATCGGTTCGGTCGGCATGAGCCGTCATGTATTCGCCGACCAGCGAGAACGAACCAATGTTGAGCACACTTTCCAGGCCCAGCAGTTGGTAGTTCGCTGCATCCATCTGCCCGGTGTCGAGCCAGCGATTAGCCGTACGAGCTTCCGGACGAGTGCGGAATCGATCGTCGCCGCCGCTGCCAGGAAACGCTGCCGCACCTGAGACTGCCCAGTGAGCGTAACCACGCCCGCCAGAGGTTTCGTCGTACCAGATGGTATTGGCCAGACGTCCGGCGATTTCAGACTGGTAGTTGTCGTCGTACTGGCCGCCGGTCGTTGCCAGGTCGTCCATCAGAAACCAACCGTATCGCCAGTTCCACGACTCGTCGTCGGAAACACCATACGATTGAAGACCCATACGTCGAGCGTCCTGGTTGAACGCTTCCACCACGAAGGGACGTTCCAGGAAGACGTTGTAACGGCTAGAGTTCAAGTGATCTAAGCCATAGGGGCGCTTCTGATTACCGAGCAACACGGTATGCAAAAAAGGTAAATGATTCCAACCGAGATAAGCGTCTTTGAATGCTAGATTGCTTGGGTTGGCGAACTCCATCTCGATCTTGTATTCCATGTTCTCCCAAACGTCGCCCTTCACGCCGAAACGCAAACGGCGGAAGCCGATGAAGTCATCGCCGGCATCGTTCGGATCGCCAGATTCCAACGCGTTGGCATACGGCGAATTGTCTGGGATGTTCCAATAATCGAAGTGAACACGGCCCGACCACTTTTGCGTGGGCTTGGCGATGATGTCGACTTCCTTACAGGCTTCTTCTGCTGCCTTAGCAACCGCTTCGTCTTCCAACGCTTCGACGCGTTCGAGCAGGTTGTAGTACGACGTCGCAGATACCGTATCGACGGCTGGAAGTGCCTGAGGAGCTTCCGGAGGCGCATAGAACTGCTGCTGCTGCGGTTGCTCGAAGTTATTCTGATAGGTTTGGGCCCCGTTCGACGGTGCTCCATAGATCGACTCTTGACCGTAGCCAAGGGCCGGTGATAGCGCGCCCAAGCAAATTCCTAGGACGCGGCAAGTCCAGCTAGATTTCATCGTGTGGGTTTCCATACTTTCACGAATTACGTTCATCCTGAACGAAAGGTGACCAATGCCGTTAGTTGCGTTAATCGGAATCTGCCGCACTAAACGCAGATCGATTTCAGGCAGCCCAGAAGAACCGTAGTTGCTGCGAAAGCTTCCAGAGAAGTTGCAACGTGCGCAATTAGAAAAATCTGCGAATCACGCATAGTTCCAACTTACAAGTGGCACAACCCTTATAGGTGCCGCTAGCGTCGCAAGAGAAAGAGCTCGTGCGGACGGAATAGGCCTTACCATCATGGCACAAAAAAAGCTCGGCACACGGGATAGTGTGTACCGAGCTCTCGCTGATAACGGCAGGCCACCAGCATCTTCATCATATCTTCATGTGCGATAAGAGCAGCGTGGTTGCGTTGTGTCGATTATGACAGGCAACCTTAGCCCACACCTCCCCCGACCGGAGTTGGCCGGGATGGGGATTTACCATTGCGATGAACTTCGCCATTGCCGTTCCCTTCGCTGTCACCGTTGTGCCGGATATCAACTTCCTTCTGGAACTTGCCGTGAAGTTGACTCCAGTCGATGATCAAGGTGCCACCGGTCTTCTCGTGCTGTTTCGCCCAGTCCATCAGAGACTCGAAACAAGCGTGGTCGACATAAGTCAGATTGCTCAAGTCGACGTGCAATTCGACGTCTTCAGGGATCTCTTCCAGACGCTGAGCCAGGATCGGAAGCCGTAGAAAAGTAGCCGCACCGTGAAGGCTGAGGGTGGCCTTCTTTTCTTCTTCGTTGACGAAAAGATCCGCCTCGAAACGAGTAAACGTGGCCAACAGCTTGATGGCCGAAAGCACGATACCTGCGATCACGCCGATCAGCAGATCGAAGCTCACAATCAAGATCACCGTCGTTGCGTAAATCGCAAACTCCGACCAACTTGTTTTGTAGAGTTCCTTGATCTGTTTGATGTTCACCAGCTTGAAGCCGGTGTAGACGAGCAAAGCGCCTAACGCGGCTCGTGGCACCAGCGTCAAAACCTGTGGCAAAAACACGATGAACAGCAAAAGCCAAGCACCGTGCATGATGGTCGCTCCACGCGTTTGCCCACCTGCGTTGACGTTGGCCGAACTTCGCACGATCACGCCGGTCATCGGCAGAGCGCCCACCAGGCCGCAGAGCATGTTGCCGAAGCCTTGGGCCGTCAGTTCCTTGTCGTGATTGGTTTTGTGCCCAGGCTTCATCTTGTCGACCGCCGTCGCACAAAGAAGCGTTTCCGCACTGGCCACCAATGCAATCACCAAGGCCGCAATGTAAACGGACGGATCACCCAGAATGGAAGTCCAGGCCGGTGTGCTATTGAGAAACGAAACTTCATCCAGCAGATTATCTGGGACGTCCAGGTTGCGGATCGAAAAGCCAAGCACCATTGCCACGATTGTGGCCAGGCCTATCCCCAGCAAAGCCGCCGGAATCAGCTTCAGCTGTTTCGGGGCGAAGGATTGCCAGAGAATCATCGTCGTGATTGTGACGATCCCAATCGCCGCCGCAAGGTGATGCGCCGGCCCAGTTCCTGAGAGATCGAAGCATTTCCAAATGGCTTCCGGGATTGTGGCCATGTACTCCAAACCACCATGAGCTTTGTGACCATGCCAGATTGCTTCGTGATCGAGCATCACATGGAACTGGCTCACAATGATCAGGATACCAATCCCAGCCAACATGCCGTTGATCACCGCGGGCGAAACCGCTTGGAACCAGCGTCCAATCCCGAGTTTCCCCGCTGCGATTTGAATGCCACCGGCAACCAGCACCGAAAGGCCTAACGCCGACAAGGCATAGGTCATCGCAGCCCCATCGGCAGCGTCTTCTGGTCCTGAATAAAAGCCCAGGAACTTCGCTTTCTGCTGGGCAATCAGGTCTGCCACAATGACAAACAGACCCGCTGCCGGGCCACTGACTTGCAAGGGCGATCCACTAAAGATCCCCACAATCAGACCACCGACAATGCCGGTGATCAAAGCCCGGGCCGGATTGACCCCGACCGCGACCGCAATCCCGATACAAAGTGGGAGAGCGACCAGGAAAACAACGATCGAGGAGATGAAATCTTTCCTGAACGTACCCGAAAAATAGCCGCTGGCTTCGGTTTGAGTTGTCTCTTGTTTAGCCATGGATTTGCTTCCGTGATGTTAATTGGGTTCAGGCAACTCGAACGTTGGAATCGACGAATTGATTGGTTTCAGGGGCAAGGACATTTACCTTGCCGGTCTCGAAGTCGTAGAGCCAACCGTGCAGGCGAAGCTTGTTGGCTTCCACTGCGTCAGCGACTTCCGGAAAAGTCATCAGGTTGCGAAGCTGCAAACGAATGTTGGCTTCGATGATTTGCGTCAGGCGATCCGCATTAGGATCGCTGGGCTCTTCGTTGAGTGCGTCTTTCGACAACGCAACCCACTTGCTGACTTCCGGCAAGCTGGTAACCGCTTCGGGGTTCATTAGGCCTTGCATAGCCCCGCACTTGGCGTGACCACAGATAATGATTTGCGGAATCTTAAGAACTTGGATGGCATACTCGATGGTGGCGGCCATCCCTAAGTCGGCTTCACCCTTACGACCGACAATGTTGCCGGCGTTGCGAATGACGAAGATCTCGCCTGGTTCGCTGTTGGTAAACAGCTCTGGGTTCACGCGGGAATCACTACACGTAATAAACAAAGCTTCCGGGCTTTGGCCACTGGCCAGCTCTTGGAAACGGCTCTGCTTTTGAGGGAAAGTTTCTTGTTGGAATTGCGTCACGCCGGCTAATAAATCGCGCATAGAACCTATCGTCCTGAGTAAATTCAGATCTATCGGAGGGAGGTAACCGAACACCCGTAGAGCACTTCTAAGAGGGCACCCACAGACATTCGGGAACAGGCTTTCAAATGCAGTTGCAACAAACGCATTTGCATCTGAGATTGAGACAGGGAGGCTGCTGATAGAGAAGTCGCGCACAGCAGTTCAGAATTAACGAACCGCAAAAGCGCATAGCAGCCTGCAAAGATCTAGCAGGTGATATTTCCGCCGAAACCATTGTGGGTGACCACAATCACAGGCGGAACAGCTGGGCTGGCAGAAGTGAATCGTCGGTATTGCGGGGTGGCATAGAGACCCGGCAAAGGGGTCGTTCCACGAGCGATGCGTTGTGTCTGACGCGAAGTGGCCGTTCGTTCGTGAACTTCCTCTTCCTCGGTCTGCGTGGTATTGCTGGTGGTCCCTTGAATTGGCGCACTACCTGCAATCATCGCGTTGGTGAACCGTGGGCGTGCCCCGGCCATCAAAACGGCGATAATCAGTAGAAGATAGAGCCAACGAGGTTTCATTCAGGCAATCCAATCCGGATTCACAAAGCACTCAAATCCGATACGTAGCGGATGTGCTAATCGTTCATATCGGCAACGAAATCCGAAAACTCGGAATCATTGTCTCTAAAAAAGAATAGGTAAACCGAGCGCTGTCGTCCAACCCCGATTGAGGCTCTTCTTGTAAAATTAAGACGAGAAATTGATTAATGTTGGTTAAAGCGACCTTAGGGGCCGTTTGTGTGAAAAGGACCGGCAGGGCCAGTCCTCAATCTCGGTTTAAATCGGTGGATATTATTCCACCAGCAAGACTATTTAGCCTAGTAACTATTTCGCCCAGTAGTCGACAACGAATGCTTCTTCCAGGTGCGGTCGCAAAATCGAAACGAACTCTTGGTGGGCAGGATGCGGCAGGTAAGCAGCCCGATCTTCTTCGCTGGCGAACGTGACCAGGAAGCAGTGGGTGAAGCCTTTGTCGAGCATTTCAGGGCTGTTGTTGGTGCCCCACTCGTAGTCCTTAATGACCGGAATCTTTTTAGGCAGCGCTGCAAAAGCTTTTTCGACCTTCTTGATGTCGGCGGCTTTGGCCGATTCTTTGAACTTGAAGATCACCACATGACGAAGCTTGGGGGCGGAATCACCGGCTTCTTTATCTTCAGCTTGAACCGTGGCAGTCATCGAAAAAATGCCCGTCAATAGCAGGGCGAGACAGAGGGACAACGAGCGAAGTTCCATACCGGGAAACGTCATAGGAGGAGGGACCTTCTCAGATTTGGGAGGGAGGTAGGAGTTGCAGCTGGCAGGTAACTACTTAATTTGACAGGAATGTGTTCTGTTTTCAACGGCTTTCTCCAAGAAATAGTGCACGCCTCGTCTAGGTGTTGCCCTAGACGAGGCGTACGCGGATCCCCTCAAATGGCTGCAATTAGGCTAGCAGTGTGCGAACCTGATGGGCTGCTTCGACCATCGATTGCAGCGCCGCTTCGACTTCCACCCAGCCGCGAGTTTTTAAGCCGCAATCGGGATTCACCCACAGACGCTGAGCCGGAATCACATCGACCGCTTTCTGCAAGAGGCCAACCATTTCGCTGGTCGCGGGAACTCTGGGCGAGTGAATATCGTAAACCCCCGGCCCGATTCCGTTGGGATATTGGAAAGTGCCAAACCCGTCGAGCAGTTCCATCTTCGAGCGACTTGTCTCGATCGAAATCACATCGGCGTCGAGTGCCGCGATCGAGGGGAGAATCTCGTTGAACTCGCAGTAGCACATATGCGTGTGGATCTGCGTCTGGTTGGCTACCCCGCTCGATGCCAGGCGAAACGCATCAACGGCCCAGCTCAGATAGTCTGTCTGGTCGTTGTGACGCAGGGGCAGTCCTTCGCGTAGTGCTGGCTCGTCAATCTGAATCACGCCGATGCCGGCCGACTCGAGATCGGCTGTTTCGTCGCGAATTGCCAGGGCGATCTGCTGGCACGTCTCGCGGCGGGGTTGGTCGTCGCGGATGAAAGACCAGAACAAGATGGTAACCGGCCCGGTCAGCATTCCCTTCACCGGTCGCGTGGTCAGCGACTGAGCGTACCGGGTCATCTCGACGGTCATTGCGCTGGGGCGGTGCACGTCACCATAGATGATCGGCGGCTTCACACAGCGCGAGCCGTAGCTTTGCACCCAGCCGTTCTTCGAGACGACGAAGCCTGCGAGCTGCTCGCCAAAGTATTCGACCATGTCGTTGCGTTCAAACTCTCCGTGAACCAGCACATCGATTCCCAACGCCTCTTGCCGGGCAATGCACTTCTGCGTCTCGGTTTGCAGGAACGCTTGATAGGCATCCTCCGGAAGGTCCCCTTTGCGATACGACGCCCGGGCCTGGCGAACTTCGCTTGTCTGCGGGAACGAGCCAATTGTGGTGGTCGGCAGCAAGGGTAGCTTCAGGCGATCTTGCTGCTGCGACTGACGCGTCTCGAAATCGGCCTGACGGCAAATGCTTTCGGGGGTAATCCCTTTCTGGCGATCTCGCACCGCCGGGTCGTGCGTGCGACGCGAGGTCCGTCGAGCCTGGATAGCAGCCGCGTTTTCCTGAAGCTGATCGGCAACCGATGCCGGGCCTTCGTTCAGCGCTTGCGTGAGAATCGCGATCTCGTCCAGCTTCTGCCGAGCAAAAGCAAGCCACGATTTAACTTCGACGTCGATTTCGGGCTCGTGTGCCAGGTCGACGGGGCTATGCAGTAGCGAGCAGCTCGGAGCGATCAGAAGTCGATCCTTGCTGATTGCACTTGCCGCTTGCTCGGCCGTTTTCAGCGCCTTGGCAAGATCCGTTTTCCAAACATTGCGACCATCGACCAGCCCTAGCGAAAGAGACTGCTCGGGGCGAATGTGCTCTAAGGCAGGCGTTAGCTGCTCGGGACCATAAACCAAATCGAGATGGACCGCATCGACCGGCAGCGAGAACGCTAACGGCAGGTTCTCGCGCAGCGACTCGAAGTAGCTGGTCAGCACCAGCTTCAATTGACCGCGCGACTGGGAAAGCAATTCCAGACTGTGCTTCAACGCTGCCTGGGCTTGGTCGTCCAGGTCGAGGGCCAGGATCGGTTCGTCCCATTGAACCCAGTTCACGCCCGCTTCGTTGAACTTGGCGAGCAGTTCCTGGTAGACCGGCAGCAGCTTGTCGAGCAGCACCAACGGCGAGGCACTGCTTCCTTTCAGCTTACCTAGCAGCAACAAGCTAACCGGACCAAGCACAACTGGCCGGACGTTCTCGGCGATCGCTTGGGCGGAGGTAATCTCGGCGAGCAGGGCGTCGGCGTTGAGTTCAAAGGTTTGGTCTTCCGACCATTCCGGCACGATGTAGTGATAGTTGGTATTGAACCACTTGGTCATTTCCATCGCTGGCAGGTCGGCACCCTTTTGCGTTCCGCGGGCCATCGCGAAATAGCGATCGAGCTGGCTAACCAACTGCGGCGTTTGATAGGCCGCCGGTACCGCACCCACACGCAGGGTCCAATCGAGGACATGGTCGTACAGCGAGAAGTCGCCGACAGTCAGCTGACCGATGCCTGCTTCGACCTGGCTTTTCCAGTTGGCCTGCCGGATCTGGTCGGCCCCGGTCAGTAGGTCCTCGGCTCCGATGGTGCCTTTCCAGTATTTCTCTAAGAGCCACTTCAGCTCTCGTTTGGCTCCGATTCGCGGGAAACCGAGATTTGTTGCGATTGCCATAGGGGTTACAGTCCTTTTCGATGGGTTTGTGGTGATAACACTTGCGAGTTGAAGCAGTTTATCGGTACGATGTCGGTGGATACAGTTTTGGATACTTGTTTTGTCTTGGGTTACAGATGGGGCTTGGCGTCAAGCCGGATCAGATTTCCCAGGGAGCATGGGTGACAGATGAAATCGGCCCCCAAATCAGACGTTTCGACCGGCGAAGACGAGAGCACGCTCTATTACCAATTGGCGGACAAGCTCCGTCGGTTAATCCAGTCCGGGGCGTTTGAGCCTGGCGAAAAGCTGCCGTCGATCCGTCGATTGAGCGAAGAGCATCGCGTGAGCTTGAACACGGCCAAGAGCGCGTTGGCGCTGCTCGAGGACTGGCGAACGATCGAGGTGCGGCCCCAGTCAGGCCACTACGTGCGTCGCCCGCCAGAGGAACTGCCGAAGCTTTCGTCGACCAGCCCCAATGGCGAAGCGTGCGTCATTCAAACCAACATTCCCACGCGAATGAACGCGGCGATTGGCTCGGGCGCCGAGCCCACGCTGGGGGCGGCGGTTCAATCAACGCAGCTCATGCCGCTGGCCGTGTTGAATAAGTCGTATCAAAAGGTGATGCGCGACTTGCCGGATGCCTGCTTCGGATACGACGGGGTGCCAGGGCACGAGACGCTACGGAAGTCGATCGCCAAACGCGGCCCCGAGGCAGGCTATGTGGTCAGCCCCGACGATATCGTTATCACCAGCGGAGCCAAGGAAGCCGTCTATCTGTCGATCAAATGCGTGGCCCCCCCAGGCAGCATCGTGGCGATTGAGTCGCCGGCGTACTATGCCCTGTTGGAAGTGCTGCAATCGCTGGGGTTAAAAGCGGTGGAGGTGGCCTGCGACCCCGAGACGGGCATTCAGCTGGATCATCTCGATCATGTGCTGGGGAAGTACGATATCTCGGCGTGCACCATCGTTTCCAATTTTTCCAACCCGACCGGCAGCTTGATGCCGGAGGAGAATAAGAAACGCCTGGTCGAGATTTTAAATCGCTACCAGGTTCCGCTGGTTGAAGACGACGTTTACGGCGATCTCTCGTTTCGTCCCCCGCGTCCGCGAGCGATCAAGGCCTACGACACCGAGGGACGTATCCTGTATTGTGGTTCGTTCAGTAAAACGCTTTCGCCTGGCCTGCGACTGGGGTGGTGCATCCCGGGGCGGTATCTGCAGCAGTTTCAATTGATGAAGCTGGTGGTCAATCAATGCACGTCGGTCGCTCCGCAGTTGGTCGCCGCCGAAATCCTCGAAACGGGGGCCTACGATCGGCACTTGCGAAAAGTGCGGGCCCAGTTCGCCGAACAAATGGACGACGCCTTGCGTGCGGTGCGCACGTGTTTTCCCGAAGGAGTCCGGGCATCGCGACCTGCAGGAGGGCATGTCTTGTGGATTGAAATGCCGCGGCATGTCGACGCGATGAAGATGTACCACACGCTGAGCGAAGAGGGGATTCAGTTCGCACCAGGGCCGATCTTCTCGCCAAGCGGCGCGTTCAAAAACTTCATCCGCATCAACACTGGCTTCCCCTGGTCGCCATTTTTGCATCGTCAGGTGGAACGGATGGGGCAGTATATTCGCACCGGGCAGTAGCTACGTGACCTTGCGCTGGCGATGTTTCTCGAAGGGGCTCGTCAACGGCGAGAACAGCATGTGGCCCAATTCTGCGGCAAATAGCAGCAGGTTCGCCGACAGGAAAATCCACATCACCGTGACCACCAAAACGCTGCCTGGCCCATAGGCGACGGCCACCAGATTGCTGCCGGCGATCGTGCTGATGATGTACTTACCGGCCTGAAACAACAGCGTTGCAAAGAGGGCACCGGTGAGGACTTCGCGCCAAGGCGGCCGGTTCATCGGCAGGAAACGCAGCATGCAATAAAAAACCAGCAGCACCGATATCCATGAAATGGTCTGCGACGTGATCCATTCCTGCGTCCCAAGCGGCACCAAGCGAAACAGGGGGAGGTGGGCCCAGATGGTATGCGACCAAACACTAAACAGCGATATCAACGCCAGCAGAAGCCCTGTACCGATGGCGAACAGGGTAGCTCGCATGCGTCCGATGGTAACCGCCAGGATGCTCCCGCGAATGCCTTCGGCGGAGAATCCATAGATGCGGTTGAGGGCATTGCGCAATTGCATAAACGTTGCCGAAGAACTCCATAGGATGATGAAGGCCGAGAAGATCGTGGGCGTCAACGAGTGCTCTTGATAGGCGCTGAGGATTTGATTGACAATCTCCTCGCCGGTCTTCTCTCCGAGGTTTTCCTCTAAAAAGATGCGTACTTCCTCTTCGGCTTGGGCGTTGCTTTCGAGCACTTTACCGCCGATGGTGACCGCGAAAATAAAAATCGGGGCAATCGAGAACAACACGTAGAAAGCGACCGCCGCCGCCGACGTAGGATTGTCGTTGGCGACCCAGCGAAGGACGAATTGGGAACAGAAATTTTTCCACGGCTCGAGCATTGCAGATTGGGATTCGGAATTTTTCGGTGCTTCGCTGAACATTCAAACTGCCATTCTAGCCAGGACTTGCGCCGCCGCGTAGTTCGTCTGTGCTTGTAACCAAGGAAACTTAGGCAAGGCCCCATTGAAAATCGGCAGGTCAACTTCGTACCATCAATGGGTTCTGGAGGCCAGTTGGCCCTAGCCCTTAACGCGAGACTTAACTCAAGTCAGGGCAGCGAGTTTTACGGAATCAACGGACGAGAATCGGGTGAACGGACTCAATCCGCCACAATTGGAAGCGGTAAATACCTTGTCGGGGCCTATGCTGGTGCTGGCCGGGGCCGGCTCGGGCAAGACCCGCGTGGTGACTTTCCGCATTGCCAATCTCATCAAACATCGCATCAAGCCGCAGCGAATCCTCGCGGTGACCTTCACCAACAAGGCCGCCGGCGAAATGAAGGAACGTGCCCTGAAGCTTCTGGGCAAGCATACCGACGACGAACCGGTCGTTTCGACGTTCCACTCTCATTGTGTTCGTGTTTTGCGGCGACATATTAACCATTTGGGGTATCCCAACACGTACACCATTTACGATCGTAGCGATCAGGAAATGGTAGCTCGCAGTGTGCTGCGCGAGATCCGAGTGCCCAGCGAAACCCTCCGTCCCGGCGATATGCTCAACTTTATCAGCCGCTGGAAGTCGGCCGGAATTCGCCCCAAGGAAGCGTTTTCCCACGCCGATACCGACAAGGCTCACCTGGCCGCCGTCGCGTTTCGCCGCTATCAGAACGCCCTGAAAGCCAGTGGGGCGCTCGATTTCGATGACCTGTTGCTATGCACCGAAGAGCTATTTACCAACTTTCCGGCCGTCCGTCAGCAGGAAGCGGCCTTGTTCGATCACGTGATGATCGACGAGTATCAGGACACCAATGCCTCGCAATACCGCATCATCCGAGGGCTGACCGAAGAGCACCGCAACTTGTGTGTCGTGGGGGATGACGATCAGTCGATTTACTCGTGGCGTGGGGCCGAAGTGAAGCATATTCTGGGCTTCAAACAAGATTGGCCGGAAGCCAAAGTCGTGCTGCTGGTCGATAACTATCGCTGCACCAACGCCATTTTAACGGTGGCTAACCGCCTGGTGGCCTTTAACGGGACGCGTTACGACAAAGTCCTCAACGCGGCCCGGCATGGTGGCGACCAGCCGAAGGTTCTGTACTTCAAGGACGAGGAAAAAGAGGCCGAGGAAGTCGTCGGCGATATCGCTCGGCGAATCCAAGACCCAGCGGTCGAACCACGCGACTTCGCGATTCTCTTTCGCACCAACGAGCAGCCGCGTGCATTCGAGCAGCAGTTTCGTGCGTTGAATATTCCGTACACGCTGATTGGGGGGATGTCGTTCTTCGATCGCAAGGAAGTCCGCGATATTCTTTCATACTTGAAGCTGATCAATTCGCAGCAAGACGAAGTTGCCCTGCTGCGAATCATCAACTCGCCCCCGCGTGGCATCGGGCAGAAGACGGTCAAAGATCTCTTGGATCATGCCACCAACGAAGGCAAGCCGCTGTGGGATGTGCTACCCCAAGCTGCCGCCCTGCGGGGAGGTTCTTCGACCACCACAACCGAGGCGATCAGGAAATTCGTGCGGCTGATCAAGCATTATCATGGCCGATTGGGCAAGGATACGCTGACCGATATCGTCCGCGATTTGATCGGGGCGATCGGCTATCAACAGGAACTCCAGCGTTTGTACCCTGACCCCAACGACCGCGAATCGCGCGAGGCAGCGGTCGAACAGGTTGTCAGCGCTATGAGTGCCTACGAAGACAAGAAGAAAAGCAAAGCCACCCTGTCTGGCTTCCTCGACGACACGGCCCTGGCCGGCGATGGGTTCGACAACGAGAAGGAAAAGCAACTCAAAAAGAACGGCGTGATCCTGATGACGCTGCATGCTGCCAAAGGTCTCGAGTTTCCTTACGTCTATATGGTGGGCATGGAGGAAGGCATCCTGCCCCACACCCGCAGCTTGAAGGACGGCGACGAGGCAATCGAAGAGGAACGCCGCTTGTGTTATGTCGGCATCACCCGGGCCCAGGAACGCCTGACGTTCTCGTTCGCCCTGGCTCGCAAGAAATGGGGAAAGCCGCGCCCCTCGGAAACGAGCCGATTTCTTTACGAATTGACGGGACAAGCCGATAATCCCAATGCAGTCGATCCCCAGGCCCGAAAGCCAGCGGCACCGAAAGCGGGGCGCAAAAAGTCCTCGGCCGGGGCACGCCGGCGGTAGGATTCATGCAAAGGGAATAACAAATGGGTTCCGATTATGTTCCGCCGATTGACGGCGAGCGTTCGCCCAACGCGTCGCTTTCGTTAGGGACGATCTTACGGCGACTTCTGATTTCCGTGTTTGCCTGGGCGATTCACTTGGTAGTGACTGCCTGCCTGCTTGGGTTTTTCGGGAGTATCGTCGAGTACTACCGAGAGGTTTTTGACCACTTCGAGCTCGACCTGCCTGTCATCACCGAGTCGATTCTGCAGTGGTCGTCAACGGTTTCCAATTACTGGTATCTATTTGCTTTGGCTGCCATTGTGCTCAACGCACCGATCGCAATCGGCGTTTGTTATCTGCCGCCACGATGGCGTTGGGTGGCATGGGTCTGGTTTGCTGGCTACCTACTGTTGGCGATCTTTCTCATGACATACGCCGCAATCGGACTCGTAATTCCGCTCCAAGATTTGATGACCAACATACAAGACGCCCCCATGTAAGGCACGTTCAAGCGACCAATCAAAAGCAACCGACTGCACAGCGTAGGGTGCTGAGCAGCACATGCGCGAACAGAAGTTCAAGAACGATTCGGAACGTGTTCTTGTGATCTTCGTCAAATGTTGTTCAAGAAACCCTCGCTTTATCCCTCTCCCTGCGAGGGAGAGGGGACAAGAGAAGAGAGGCCTCTTCTGCCGTAGGGTGCTGAGTAGCGCAGCGAATCGCACCATGCACAACGTTTTCGCGTTGCCATGGGATGGAGACCGTATTCGATGCGATACGTTCCGCTTCGCGTCACTGCTCACACCCTACACGAGATGAAGGGTCGC
>NZ_JABRWO010000019.1 GCF_013618625.1 Bremerella alba
ATTCAGGGCATGATAGATCGAACCTCCCTCATCGGCACGCTTTTGTCGAGGCATGGCACTTCACCGAGCAGCAAATGGGATCGTGGACTATTACTGAATAGTGTATCATACCCCCAAGGCAGATTAAAGACCCCCGTCCCCTTTTCTTCCCCCCCTTTTCTTCCCTATCCCCATACCAATACGACTCCAAGCCGTTTCTTTTGTGCAAACTTGAATACCTCGATGATTTCGCTTGCGTCCTCTTCAAGCTCACCATCGTCCGCAATTTCCCACTGTTCTTTGATGGAATCGACAATGCGAGGCAACTCGTCGGACTCAATTGTGCCTATGCTTGGGAGCCCGGTGGACCCTGGCAATTGGGTAGGAGGGTTGTCAAGAAAGCGAGTGATCGACTGCTTTTGGGAGTCTAGGATATAGCCATTCCAATCCTTCTTGGCCAGAAAGCGGCACAACTCTTCCAGAGCATAGGCATGTTGTGCATAATCGTCCGACAAGGACGCCTTCCCCGCCAACAAATTTTCCAGAGCAGTCGCTAGCGGAACACGACCGGATCCAGGATCGAAATCATCTTCATCGTCAAATTCATCTGGATTTGAGCGAATGATCTTCTTCTGGAGCTTTTCGTCTGCCTCGCCAACAGTGTCCCTCAAATTTTTCAAGTCGATTGCATATGCACTGAGTGTGTAGCTCATTCTTAATCCTTGAGTGTTCTGGTTTCGTTAGTTATCGAATACCCGACCGCATTCCCGGCCAGTTAGTCGGTGACAAGTTTCGGGGAACTCGATCCGGGTTGCGTGGAGGCCTAAATCCCTGAACTCCGACTTTGTACTCAGTTTCTTTTCTGGTTATGTGCAACCTAGTGACAACCGCGAGCATCACATCACGGTCACTGTACGAAGAGCGAGGATAAGGGGTCAGGACTCGTGTCGTGAATTAATGCTTCCATTGTTGAGACATACTTTACGAACTTCGTTAAGTCGGGCAAGCAAACCGGTCCCCTTGTCTCCGTCGACACCTCGGGCATACCAATGCCTGAAAGGCCTTGCCTGGTAGCTACTCAAAGCGATTAGCCGTGGCCCGCCAAGCAGCCATTTGAACGTGCAGGACGGCCTGTACTTGCGATCGACAAGCAAAGCCAGACAGTTGGCCCAATTTACCCTGGTACATGAGAGGATGCGAGCGTCTTCTGACAGCGGCAAATCGATCCCTGCCGAGGTGGCCCTGTGTCCACCAGAGAGCCGACAGACTCGCAAGTTCTTATCAGATAACCCCAAACGACAATACGCCCAGAGCTTGCACTCTCGGCGTTTTGCGTGAACTGGATTGTTGGCGGAAATACCGTCCCAAAGAAAGGCTCCCCTTCCCCGCGAAATTCATTTGACGACCTGCCCCCCATACCCCAAGATACGGGCAGAAGGGCTTCCTCGCGGATTTCCGCATTTTGTGACCAAGATTGCCGCAAAATGGCCGAATACCCGGATGAAATGCAGCTTCGGTTTTGCTTATCTTTGTGAAAGGTCGGTCTGATGTCCCTGTACCTGGTGTTTCTCGGCTGTGCTGTTGTGGCTGGAACGGTGTTCGTCCTCCAGTTTCTGCTGGCGGTCGTGGGCGTGGGCCTGGAAGGGACCGATTTCCCCGACGAAATCCCGGATGATATCCCCGACGATGTCGGCGGAGACTCGCACGGTTCGACGGCCTTGTTCGGGGTGCTTTCGTTCAAAACCATTGTCACCGCGCTGACCTTCTTTGGTCTCGCTGGTTTGGCCTGTTTGTCGGCCGGTTTGAACGAGCCGGTCTCGTTCACCATCGCGGTGGTCTTCGGTCTGGCTGCCATGTACGGGGTGCACTGGATGATGCAGTTGATGATGAAGCTGGCCCAAGATGGGACCGTTCGCATTCGCAACACGGTGGGCGAGCACGGGACGGTTTACATCCCCATTCCGGCCAATCAAAGCGGTGTCGGCAAGATCCAGGTTCGCGTGCAAGATCAGCTGGTCGAGTTCGCTGCCCAGACCACTGCCGACGAAAAGCTCACCACCGGCACGCCGGTTCAGGTGATCGAAACCGTTAGCCCGACGATCGTGCTGGTCGTTCCGCTTTCGACCCAAGTCGACGCGCACCCAGATTCCGCAGAACCGGAACAAACGGCGCAAGCCCACTAAAAAAACGTCTTGTCTGCTGACGACTGCCCCAGGAAGGGTAGTCTGTGACCTACATACACCTAGATGTGCCAGCGCGCGGATTGCGCCCGCACCAAGCCCTGACAACGAGGAACCCCGTTCATGCAGTACGCACTATTGATCGCCCAAGGCTCTGACGGACTACTGAGTTGGTTCGGAACGACGTGGGGCATCCTTTCGATCATCGTCATCCTGGTCGTGATGGCTTTCTTCGGTTTTTTGATCCTGCTGCAAAGCCAATACAAACGCTGCCCGAGTAACCGTGTGCTGGTCGTTTACGGTCGGACCGGTGGCGGCAAGTCGGCCCAAACGGTTCATGGTGGTGCCAAGTTCGTCATCCCGCTGGTGCAGGACTACGCCTACTTAAGCCTGGAACCAATTCAAATTGAAATCCCGCTGCGTGGTGCGCTTTCTTCGGAAAACATCCGCGTGAATGTCCCTAGCTGCTTTACCGTCGCCATTGGCACCATGCCGGGCGTGATGGACAACGCGGCCGTCCGTTTGCTGGGTCTCACTACGAACGAGATTCGCAAACAGGCCGAAGAGCTTATCTTCGGTCAGCTGCGTCAGGTCATCGCTTCGATGGGGATCGAAGAGATCAACCGCGACCGCGATACATTCCTCGAACACATTCAACGTTCGCTGGAGCCGGAACTCAACAAGATCGGCCTGGTGCTGATCAACGTGAACATCACCGACATCACCGACGAGTCTGGCTACATCGACGCCATCGGTCAGAAGGCCGCCTCGCTGGCCATTCAATTGGCCCGTGGTGACGTGGCCGACAACGAGAAGATGGGTGAAATTCGTGTTGCTTCGGCTCAACGTGACCGAGAAGTCGAAGTCGCCAACGCGACCAAGGCCCGGATGATTGGTACTCGCGAAGCCGAACGCGAACAGGCCATTCGGATCGCCGACTTGAACAAAGAACAAACGGTCGGCGAACGTGCCGCCGAGTTCGAGCGCGAAGCGAAGGTGAAAGATGCCGAGCGTGAAAAGCGTATTCGCATGGCCGACGCCGACGCCGCGGCGATCATCGGTGAACGCAACGCCGAGTTTGATCGCGAAGCGCAGGTGAAAGACGCCGAGCGAGCCAAGCGTATTCGTATCGCCGAAGCCGACGCCACGGCCATCGAAGGGGAAAACCTTTCCGAAGCCAAGGTCGCTGCCTCGAAGGCCGAACTTTCGGTCAAGAGAGCCGAAGCATACGAACGCGGTGAAATCCGCAAACGCGAAGCGGAAGGTGCCGTGCAAGAGGCCGAGAACCGTGCCCTGGCCAAAGCGGCCATCGCCGAGGCCGAACGCGTCGAAGCGGAGAAGCGAGCCTTACTGGAAGCACCGGCCAAAGCCGAGAAAGCCAAGATCGAAGTCGATTCGGCTGCCGAAGCTGCCAAACGACGCATCCTGGCCCAAGCCGAAGCCGACGCGATCTACGCCAAGCTGGAAGCCGAAGCCCGCGGTGAATACGAGAAGCTGGCCAAGAAGGGTGCCGGTTTGAAAGCGATCGTCGAAGCTTGCGGTAGCAGCAAGGAAGCTTTCCAACTGATGCTGCTCGAACACCTCGACACGCTGGCCGAAAGCAGTGCCAAGGCCATCTCGAACATCAAGTTCGACAAGGTCGTCGTCTGGGAAGGTGGCGGTCAGAACGGCCGCTCGAACACCGCCGACTGGCTCAGCGGCATGGCCAAGACCTTGCCTCCGATGATGCAGGTCATGAAAGACATCGGCGGCATCGAACTACCAGAAGCATTGGTTCGCTACACAGAAGACCCCGAGTCGCTGGCCAACGGCCAAAACAAGCCGAACCAACAGGAACCTTCGGCCAACTAACGTTTGCCCAGGACCTAAAAAACCACATGAATAGCCGCCCGCGTGCGGCTATTCTCTTTTCTTGCCGGAGGCCGCCACTTCTCCAAGCTAATCGTCTTGCATCGTCAAATGCTTATGATTAAATCAGAGGAGCGGTAGAGTTATTTCATTCGGACTTGGATCACGCAAACCAAATAGACGGCGGTTTACTATGGGAAAGAAAACTCCTGGCCCCATCTGCCGAACGCGCGGACATGGCTGCCCCGATAAGCAAACGCTGGATAAGTCACGATCGAATGTTCAACGACCAGTCGGTACGGAAAAGAAAACGGCGAACTTCCAGGAACAGGAGCTAGGCACCTGGAATAGTTTCACCGAGACCATAAGTGACACTGCCAATGATGTCCTGAATACAGTCTGGGACACGAAGTCATTTTCATGGGTACTTGCCCAGATTTTGAAAAAACTGGGGGAAGATCATCATTCGTGGAAGTTCAAATTCTTTGCCCACTTTTTATCCGGCGGTGGCGAAGCCATGACGGAATTTACCCAGGTGCCAATGGATTGGCAGAACGCCATCCGGCAGAACTGGCGGAAAACCAGCAGCATTCGCCGAGATGTGATGAAGGCCCAGAAAGCCAAGTACCCTAAAGGTAAATTTAGAATCAAACCTTATAACTGGGGCGTGGAAGATCTGACTGGCGCGTTGGGGCACTTTGACCTGACGTATTCTAAAAAAAGTAAAACAGAAACCTACTTGATCGAAGACTACTATGATTTTCCCTATTACGATGAGTCCGACGGCCTACTAAAAGACCACGGCGCGACACTTCCCCCATCGCTTCCAAAATGGATGAGCGATAAGCTCATCTCCCTACTTCCAACTCGTGGATACGCCGTTCCAGAGGGAAAATCTGCAGGCTCCAATCAAAAGTTCAAGATCGTCCAAAAGAATAATGGATCGCTACTATTGACCATTCCCACCGGCTGGCTCCGAGCCAATGGGAAAGCCTTTAACGTGTCGGCGTCCTTCAATAACCAGTTCAATATCGAAAAATATATAGCTGCGTTTGATGAAGAATCGTACGTCTTCTGGGAGGCCCTCGATGAAGATGACCTGGCACATGACCTGATATTCGTGAAAAGCGAAGCACAGCAGGTGAAAGTCTTCAACCATTTAAAGGCCAAACGGCCCGCAGAAGTCGTCGACGTCGCCAAGTATTTCGTCGAGGACCTCGTTGCCCGAACCTCTCCACCGACGATTGCCGATTTGAGTAAAAAACCAGCGTTGACGAACCTGCTCCGGAGCTTTTTAAACGGAACTCCCCTTGCCAGCAAACTGCCGGCTGCCAAGAAGTAGGCCGTCACATGCCCTGAACCTAAGGATCCTCACATTTCTGGTTCAGCGCCGCGGATCACCCAGCGGGTTGTTCAGCGCCTCGTTGAGCGGATTCAGGTACAACGCAAAGAACAGCTTGAAGATCACCATGACGATCAGTCCGGCAATCATCATCCAGATGATCACGCCCCCAATGACCGAAAGCGTGAGAAGCGCGGCCCGTGCTTTCTCTTGATACAAGTTGGAAAGCTTCTCCATCGACTCGGCCAGCATCCCCGAGATTTCGCCCGTTTCGACGACATCCAGAAAGTCTGGCGGGAAACTGCGCGTCTGTCGTAATATATTGTGAATCTCTTCCCCGGCTAAAAGCTCGCGGTCGATCTGACCAGCAAACTGCTGATAGTACTGACTACGGCTGGCTTCCAGCGACAACCGCATCGCTTTGCGGATCTCCATCCCGCCGCCAATTGTCAACGACATAGCCCAGGCCATACGCGACAGACAAAGCGTCCGGATCGGGACACCGAGGCCAGGTATGTTCATCAACAATCGGTCGAGCTGCAAGAAACTAAACTTGCCGCGCGACCACATCAAATAGACGCAGAAGCATAAAAAGACGATCGTTCCGATGATCGCGAAGAACTCAATAGCCCCCTTCGCCCCGACCAGCCCGATACCTAGAGGGTCCATCTTTTTCCCGGTCATCTCCGAGACCCAACCCATCATATAGATCAGAAAGCCAACGATCAGAATCGCCAGCACCAACTGAATCATTGGCCATAGGATACCGGCCAGAAACGAACGGCGGAGCGTAATCTGATGCTCGTACTGATCGGCCAGCTCCAGGAAGATGCGATCGAGATGCCCCGTTTGCTCGCCCAGTTCCACCATCTGTCGAAAGAGTTTCGGAAAGTATTCTCCCGTATGATTGATCGATTCATGCATCGTGTGTCCATCTTCGATGCCGTCGACGATCACCTGCATGTTGTAGCGAAGCGAACCGGTGGCTCGCTCCGCTTCTCGTTTCCAGATCCGCAAAAGATCGACCCCAGCATGCAGCTGATTACCGATCCGACGACACAGTTGAACGAGTTGATTGGTGCTGATACGGGGTGAGAAGAGCATACGGTCGTTTGAAGTTGTCGGTGTTCAGTTTTCAGCAAGAGACGCAGCACGCCTCGACAAGGTCTGCTCCCATCTTACTGAAAACTGCACACTTCACACTGAAAACTCCCACAACTCCTGCTTACGCTCAGTATTTTGTTATAATCTTCCATTCTCCCGTAACTTCCCAGGCAAACATCGTGGCTTCAGACTTCAAACAAATCGCGATCCTCGGCGTTGGGCTCATTGGTGGCTCGATCGGGCTGGCTGCGCTGAAGCGAAAGATTGCCGATAAAGTGGTCGGCATCGGTCGCAGCGAAGAAAAGCTGGCCAAGGCTAAGCGGCAAGGCTGCATCACCGAAGCCACCACCCAGTGGCAGGCCGGCATCCGTGGGGCCGACTTAGTCGTGGTCTGCTCGCCGGTCGAGTCGATTGTTCCACTGGTTGAACAGTTGGTCCCCTTTTGCCAGCCTGGGACCATCATCACCGATGCCGGTAGCACCAAGCAGAAGATCGTAGACACCCTCCATTTGAGTGAGTCGATCCGCGGCCGCAAAGAGGTTTACTTCGTCGGCAGCCACCCGATGGCCGGCAGCGACAAGAGTGGCAGCGATCATGCGACGGCCGATCTGTTTCAAAATCGGGTGACAATCGTGACGCCGGTGGCCGAAACGGAAAGAACCGCCAAAGCGACTGTTCGTAAATTTTGGGAGTCGCTCGGCAGCGAAGTCCACGAGATGAGCCCGACCGAGCACGACGCCGTCGTGGCCGCTACGAGCCACATGCCCCACGTTATCGCGGCATTGGTGGCGGCTTCTACTCCCGAAGCGATGCTACAGTTCACCAGTACGGGTTGGGCCGATACCACGCGTATTGCCGCCGGCGACATCGATTTGTGGCGTCAAATCCTGACGACCAATCGGGGCCACGTCTTGCAGTCGCTAGCGAACTTTGAGAAATTGCTGGCTGCCTTTCGAACCTCGCTGGAAGCAGGACAGGAAGAGCACTGGATCAAGCTCCTAAAACAGGGAAAGCACCACCGTGACATTGTGGGAAGTTGATATCTATCCCGCTTCGGGACACGTCGATCGATTGGCCGCCTCAATCGTTGCCGATGCCGAAGACCTGCAAATAGCCACCCACCTCGAAATTGCCACGGCACACGGATTCCTCGTCCAAGCCGATTTCGACGCGGATCACATCAAGCTGCTCGCCGACCAATTGCTGGTCGACAACGTGGTGGAAAGGGCCGTCGTAGCCCAAGCCGGCGAGGCTATCCTGGTGGAAGCGCCCTCCAATCTGTACGACCGCCTGATTCATGTCATGCCCAAGCCCGGCGTGATGGACCCGGTCGCTCAAAGTACGCAGACTGCGATCGCCGACTTCGGCCAACCCGCCGAGGCCGTTCGCACGTTCCGCAAGTACTGGATCGGCGGACTCGACGACGCCCAAACCGAACGCCTGGTCACCAAGCTGCTGGCCAATGACTCGGTCGAACAAGTCGTCCAAGGACCGATCAACCTCGAACGTCTCTCCTTCGGGACGTCGCAGCCGTTCGAGTTGAAGACCGTCAATATCCGCGAGCTAGACGACGATCATCTGCAACTGCTCAGCAAGCAAGGCCAGCTCTACCTGACGCTGGTCGAAATGCAGACCATCCAGAAGTACTTCCAAGAGCTGGGCCGAGACCCGACCGACATCGAGCTGGAAACGGTCGCCCAAACCTGGAGCGAACACTGCAGCCACAAAACGCTCGCCGGTAAGATCGCCTACAAAGACGAAAAGCAAGAGCTGCACTTCGACAACATGTTGAAGGAAACGATCTTCGCCGCGACCCAGCAAATTCGTAAGAACCTGGGCGACGACGACTGGTGCGTAAGCGTCTTCAAAGACAACGCCGGCATCGTCACGTTCAACGACGAGTACAACATCTGTTTCAAGGTCGAAACGCACAATCACCCCAGTGCCCTGGAACCGTACGGTGGTGCCAACACCGGCATCGGCGGCGTGATTCGCGACCCCATGGGCACCGGCATGGGTGCCAAGCCGATCTGCAACACCGACGTCTTCTGTTTCGCTCCGCCCGAGACCGACCCCGGCAGCCTCCCGCAAGGCGTGCTGCATCCGCGCCGCGTGATGAAAGGTGTCGTCAGCGGCGTGCGTGACTATGGCAACCGCATGGGCATCCCCACGGTTAATGGCGCGGTTTATTTCGACGAACGCTACCTGGGCAATCCGCTGGTTTATTGCGGCAACGTCGGGCTCATTCCCCGTGAAATGTCGTTCAAAGAAGTGAAGCCGAACGACCTGATCGTGGCCGTGGGTGGCCGCACCGGTCGAGACGGTATTCACGGCGCGACGTTCAGTTCGGCCGAACTCACCAGCGAAAGCGAATCGCTTTCCGGCGGTGCGGTTCAAATTGGGAACGCGATTACCGAGAAGATGGTCCTCGACGTCCTGCTCGAAGCCCGCGATCGAAACTTGTACAACGCCGTGACCGACTGCGGTGCCGGTGGGTTCTCGAGTGCGGTCGGCGAGATGGGAGAAGAGCTCGGGGCGGAAGTCTGGCTCGACAAGGCTCCTCTCAAGTACGAAGGCCTGACCTACACCGAGATCTGGATCAGCGAAGCCCAGGAACGTATGGTCCTGGCCGTGCCGGAAGAAAAGTGGCCGGAACTGCGCGACCTGTTTGCTTCTGAAGGAAGCGAAGCCGTTGTGCTCGGCAAGTTCGTTCCGACCGGCAACCTGACGCTGACCTACAACGGCAACAAGGTTGGCGAACTCGACATGCGGTTCCTTCACGATGGCCGCCCGCCGATCGTTCGCGATGCGGTGTTCACGCCTCCGACGACTATGCCGCTGCAGCTAAACGGCACCGACGGCAAGTCGCTCGGTGACGACCTCCGCAAGATCCTCAGCTCGCTCAACGTGGCCAGCAAGGAATGGATCATTCGCCAATACGATCATGAAGTGCAAGGTGGCAGCGTCATCAAGCCGCTAGTCGGCGTGCAGAACGATGGCCCCAGCGACGCGGCCGTTGTGCGTCCGGTTCTCAACAGCCGCAAAGGCATTGTCCTTTCCTGCGGGATGAACCCACACTTCGGCGACTTCGACCCCTACGACATGGCCGCCAGTGCGATCGACGAGGCCCTGCGAAACTGCGTTGCCGTGGGAGCCGATCCTTCGCGGATTGCCATCCTCGATAACTTCTGCTGGGGCTATACCGATCGCCCCGAAACGCTCGGCACGCTGGTCCGTGCGGCGTTGGCTTGTCGCGACTTGGCCATTGCCCTGGGCACACCATTTATCAGCGGCAAGGACAGCCTGAACAACGAGTTCAGCTACTTCGACGATCATGGCGACAAGAAAACAATCGCCATTCCGTCGACGCTGCTCATCAGCGCCATGGGACAGGTCGAAGACGTTTCGACCTGCGTCACCATGGACCTGAAAGAGCCTGGTAATCGCTTGTACCTGGTCGGTTTGACCAAGGACGAACTGGGCGGTTCGCACTGGTGCCTGGTGAATGACAAGCTCGGTGGCGAAGTCCCCACCGTCGATACCGACCTGGCCAAGAAAGTCTTCGGCGGCATCTTCGCGGCAATCCAAGCCAGAACGGTTCGGGCATGTCACGATCTGTCTGAAGGCGGACTGGCCGTCACCCTGGCCGAGATGGCCTTCGCTGGCGGAATCGGGGCCGACGTCACAATCGATGGCATCCCACATGAACTCGACAGCCCCTCGGCGGTCGCGCTGCTGTACAGTGAATCGAATACCCGCTTCGTCTGCGAAGTTCCTGAAGCAGCGGCAGCTCAGTTTGAAGCCGCACTCGCAGATGCACCCTTCGCCCACATCGGTCAGGTAGCCAACCACAAAGAGTTGGTCGTCAAGCAAGGCGAAACCATGCTGCTTGACGAGCCCATCGAATTGTTGAAACAGGCTTGGCAAGCTCCCCTGAATTGGTAGTGACACGGAAAGACTTCGTACCATGGCTCAGCCCAAAGCCTTATTGATTCGCTCGCCTGGAACCAATTGCGACCAGGAAACCGCCTATGCTTTCGAGCAGTCAGGTGCCGCCGCCGATCGCGTGCACTTGAACCGCTTGTTGGAAAAGCCCGAGCTGCTGCACGACTATCAGATCCTCGCCCTCTCAGGCGGGTTCAGCTATGGCGACGACATCTCGGCCGGCCGCATTGTGGGCAGTCAGTTCCGTCATCATCTGATGGATGCCGTCAAAAAGTTTCACGACGACGGCAAGCTGATCCTGGGCATCTGCAATGGGTTTCAGATCTTGATCAAAACGGGCCTACTACTGGCCGACGACGAGCAAGGCCTGCCTGCCAGCACCCTGGCCTGGAACGACTGTCACATGTTTCAGGATCGTTGGGTAAACCTGAAAACATCCGGCAACAAGTGCGTCTTCCTGCAAGACATCGACCAGATGTATCTGCCGGTCGCCCATGCCGAAGGACGTTTTGTCGCTCGCAACGAAGAGACACTCAACCGCCTGGAAGCAGCCGGCCAGCTATGTCTCACTTACTCTGCCAATCGCGAAGGGGAAGACGACGTCACCTTCCCCGATAACCCCAACGGTGCCCAGCGTCACGTGGCCGGCGTGTGCGACGAAACAGGCCGCATCTTCGGCCTTATGCCCCACCCCGAACGCTACATCGACCGAACCCATCACCCCCGCTGGACCCGCGGCGAAGGCACCGACCCCGGCGAAGGGTTGAAGCTATTCCAGAACGCCGTGGCGTTCTTTGGGTAAGAGTTACTCTACTGCTTTATCGATTGAACGAACTCACCCCTGAGTGAGTTCGTTTTTCGTATCTCGACTTCCATGCAGAACACGAACGACCACAACGCGTTCGGTAGAACTTCGATAATAGATAACGTATCTCTTAAACTCGCGGATCAACTTGGCACGTAAATTCGGTTCGCCTGGGATCACGAACGATTCGCCAATTAATGGGTTCGATGCAAGCAGATTCATCGTTTCTTCGGCTCGGATGAGAAATCGATGTCCCAATTCCGGATGCTGATCGGCGAGATACTTCGCGATTTCAAAGAGATCGATCAAGCACTGTGGCGACTTGATCAATTCCGCACGACTACCCGGCACTTCACTTCCCTTGCTTTTCTGCCAGGTACTGGTCGAGTTTCACGTGAAGGTTATTCCAATCTTCTCTCGTCAGTGGCCCAGCTTCTCCGCTATCGATTCCGGCCAAGATCGCGGCGACAACTTGCGGATCATCTTTGGCTGGAAGCAGTTCTCTCTCACTCAAAGTACGGTGGGCCATCAAAGCAATCGCTTCTTCAGGTGTCGTCGCATCGCCTGTGGCAATGATGCTGTTAATCACCTCTTCGGCAACACCATCTATTTTAATATTCATCACCTATCTCCCGAGGTTCGGCAACGGCTTCAGGTGAATTATACGATGAAACCCCAAGGGTTCCATCGCAAATTTTTGCGCTACCCGCTTGCCGCCCCGGCTTCTTGTTTGCGTCTTCTCGCATCGACCACGCGGCGGATGATTTCGTCGGCGATTACTCCGGCTAAGATCACAATGCCGATGACGGTCCCTTCCAATTCCGAAACTTGCAGCGTTTCGATGGCCTGGTACAGCTCGCGTAGGATGGCGGTTCCCAAGATAACCCCCAGGACCGAGCCGGTGCCGCCGCGAAGACTGCAACCGCCGAGCACGGCCGCGGCGATCGCGTACAGTTCGTAGAAGGTCCCTGCTTCGTTCGGGCCGACGCTGTTCAAGTCGATGGCAAACAGAATGGCCGAGATGCCAGCCATCAACGAACAAACCATGTAGGCCGCGATCGTGATCCAGTCGGTGTTGATCCCACTATACCGGGCTGCCTGTTCGTTGTTGCCAAGCGCCTTGAGGTAACGTCCGAAGGTCGTTTTGTTAAGCACCAACGCTGAGACGATTCCCAAGATCAGCAGCATCCAAAGTGGTAACGGAATCCAAAGGAAATCACTTGAGGTCAGGAAGCTGATGTCGGTGCCGTCGGCGGGGCTGACGAAGTTCGAGATCTTTTCGTCGTGCGCCAAATACCTGGCAACACTTCGCAGCACAAGCAATCCGCACAACGTGACCACGAATGGCTGAAGCTTCAACTTCGTAATCAGAAGCCCGTACCCGAGCCCGATTAGCATGGCGCCGACCAACACAATGACCATCGCCATGTAGGGATTCATTTGCTGGTCGTTGACCAAGATGCCGAACTGCACACCAATCAGAGCAACCATCGACCCCATCGAAAGATCGATGCCACCGGCGATGATCACAAACGCAGCCCCCAACGCCATGATCCCATAAAGACCGGTCCAGCGGGCCATGATGTCGAGATTGTAGACACTGGCGAACGTCGGCACAAAGAACGAAGTCACGCCGAAGATGGCCAGAATCAACAACAACAGAACAATATTTTTAAGCATTCAGTGCTTCTCTTTTTTAGACGGTCGTCAACTGCTGACCGGTGGCCAGATGCATGACCGCCTCTTCACTGAGTTGGTCGCGTGACAGTTCCCCAGACATGGCCCCTTCGTGCATCACCAGCACGCGGTCGGCCATTCCCAAGATCTCTTCCATTTCACTCGAAACGAACACGATTGCCACCCCTTTGCGGGCCAACTCTTCCATCAGCTCGTAAATTTCGTGCTTCGCGCCCACATCGATCCCGCGTGTTGGTTCGTCCAAAAGCAAAATCTTGGGGTGCATGGCCAACCACTTCGCGATGACCACCTTCTGCTGGTTGCCGCCGCTCAGGTATTGAATGATCTGCCGCGTGCTGGGTGTCTTAACCCGCATCCGCTTGACCATCTCTTCGGCCAGGTGTTGCTCTTTTCGCGGATCGACCCACGAAAGAAAGGACAGACGATGCAGCCCCGGCAGCGTGGTGTTCTGCCCGACGTCCATCGGCAGGACGAGACCCTGTTGCTTGCGATCTTCCGGCACGAGAAATATCTCGTGGGCAATGGCATCTCGGGGAGACCGGATCGCGGCTGGCTTGCCTGAGACCTCGATCGCTCCACCCTTGGGCGGATGAATGCCAAAGAGGGTCTCCAGCAATTCCGTCCGCCCTGCCCCGACTAGCCCGGCCAGGCCTACGATTTCGCCGGCTTGCAGTTGAAAACTAATTTCATGACCGGGATGCGCATGCGTGCGGACCTTGGTCACCTTCAATACCACTTCGCCTGGCGGCACCGGTTGGTGGGCATAGAACTGATCTAAGTCGCGGCCAACCATCAGGCGAACCATGTTCTCGTGGCAGATCTCGTCGCGGGCCAGTTCTCCACTGTTATGGCCATCGCGCAGCGCGACAACACGGTCGCACACACGGTGCACTTCGCTCAACCGATGCGAGATATAAACGATACTCACGCCGGAAGCTCGCAGCGATTGGATCACCTCGAACAACCGCTCGACCTCGCGGGCCGAAAGGCTGGAGGTCGGCTCGTCCATGATCAACAACTTCGCGTTGCAGGAAAGGGCCTTGGCGATTTCAACCAGTTGCTGTTGCCCAATCGAAAGTTCGGCCAACAGTTTGCGAGGGTCGATCTTCAGCCCGACTTGTTCCAGGTACTTGCGTGACAGTGCGTTGGCTTCAGCCTGATCGATCCACCCGAGCCGCTTCGGTTCGCGGCCAAGATAGATATTGTCGGCGACCGAGAGGTTATCGCACAGATTCAATTCTTGGTGGATCAACGCGATCCCCAGTTCCTGTGCGCTGTTGACGCCGCGAATGTCGACCGATTTCCCTTCCACGCGAATCGTGCCCGAGTCTGGCGATTGGATGCCAGCCAAGATTTTCATGAGCGTGCTTTTGCCCGCCCCATTTTCGCCGATGACAGCAATCGACTCGCCAGCACCAACCTGCAGCGAGACTTCGGATAAAGCCTTGACGCCGGGAAAGCGTTTCGAGATTCGCTCGACTTCTAAAAACGGAGGGGATGACGCGTTCATGGGCATCCGGCTTCTAGCTCTCCGCTTCCGTCGAGGATTCTTCCTTCATCGGCGTTGGCTCGGCAGAGGGCTCGGCAGAAGGTTCCTCTGCCGGTTTCTTCGGGGCAGGGGCTTCCTCTTTAGGCATGTACTTGGCGATGTCTGCAGGGATGGGCTTGTCCATTAACTCGTCGATCACACCGGCACTGCGTTCCTGGGCATTGAGCTGCTCCATCATGCCAACAAAGATCATCACATCGCCGCCGTCAGGAATGGCTTCCTTTACCAGGCGGCCCACTTCTCGGCCGGCGAGATAGTTATGCGTGCCGATATAAAACTTGCGCTCGCTGCTGGGTGCGTCCGAGTCGTGACAGATCACGTTACCGTCGAACGCCTCGACCGCTTTGTTGATCAAGCCGGTTTGGCTTGCCGGCGAGCTTGGGCTCATAGCCAACGCCTGGCTGCCGTCGCCGATCTTGCGTTCGATGAATCGCTTCTGCTCTTCCTGCGAACCATTGGGCGGATGATAAACTTCGCACTCGGCATTGAAAATCGGCTCGGCGACGCGAACACCTTCTTCGGCATAGTTCCAGAAAGGATCGACCGTGTTGGTCAGGAAGGCGATCTTTACTTTCTCGCTCGTATCGTAGTCTGGCTTGTTGTGCGGAGGTGGCGTTCCGTTGCCAGCTTTGATGCGGTTGAGTTCGGCCTGAAACTCTTCGACGTTGTCTCGGCGAATGGACTTGAACGGCACGAAGATCAAATTGCTATCGGGAATATCAAGCGACTGGCCGCGGGCCAAAGCCGAGAGGAACTCGACCGACTTGTAGCCAAAGACAAACGGCTGCTGAACGACCGTGCCGTGCACTTTGCCGTCTTCAATTCCCTTGAGCGTGATCGGGTCTTCGTCGAAACCGATGACCTGAATTTCGCCTGTCTTGCCAGCCCCTTCGACAGCACTCAAGATCATCGGCGGGTTATAAGCCCACAGCCCGACCATCGCTTTCAAATTCGGATTGTTGGCGATCGCCGATTCGGCGTTCTGCTTGGCCCGGGCATGGTCGGTATTGTCGGTGCGAATCCCGAGAATCCGATACTTGCCCGCTTCAATCGGGAACTCGTAACCACCGCTGCCGGCTGCCTGATTTTCGGTCTTGGCGCGGCAACTGGCAAACGTCGTGGCGACCAACAAAACCAGCAGCAATTTGGGAAGACGATTCAAGGGAAAGATCCTTCGAGGAATGCTTGCGAGGGGAAAACCCTAGAATTTGAAGATAAAAACGCTATCTTAAGCCGCAAACATACTCAAGGCAACTATCCCCCGCGTTAAAGCTCGCCTTAGCGAAGCTTCCCGCCCATCGCGATAGTTACAGGCGGCAGAGTCTTCCTGCGGGCGTTGTCACTAGATACGCGTGAGAAAAGGGGTTCGACAGCGATTCGAGCCAAGCCAATCACTCTCGAAAAGCCTGTGTTGGACGTCGTGGTATTGAAAAAAACCGCCGATGGAAAATCCACCGGCGGCTTTTATTTGGCTGAACCATACGTGATGTCACGCATCGAATCGGACCGTCGTTATTCAAATCTTAGTTGCCGGTCGGCAATCCGATTTTGACGCCCTCTTTGTTTAATTGATCGCGAATGTACTTGAAGCGCTGATAGCCCGAGAGCGTGATCGGCCCGGTGTACGTTTCGCTTTGCAATTTGCGTGGCGGGTACTCGACGTAGGTCTTCATCAACTTCACGATCGCATCGTTGAACGTGACCATCGTCCAGGTGCGTTCGGTGTAGTTGTTCATGAAGATGTCGTAGCGTTCTTGCGGATCTTGATAAAGGTCGAAGATCTGCGGCACGGTCGCCACGTAAGCCTTGGCACCCTTCCAGCCAAGATTGGTATCGACGGCCAAGCCGCCTGTTTCTTGACCGTCGTCGCCACGCAGGTTGAACACGGCCTTGTAATTACGAACCCGGGCAGCCCCTGGTGTCAGTTCGTCTTCGGTGAAGTAGAACCACGAATCACGTTCGCCTTTGCCGCTTCCGGTCAGAATCGGTGTCATGTCGACGCTGTCGAAGTAAATCGGTTTGTCCTCTTTGTCGTTCTTGGGCAACTCAATGCCAGCTGTCGAGGCAAACGTGGCCATCAGGTCTAAGCCGCCCACGATGTCATGGTTGCGAACGCCTGACTTGATTTTGCCTGGCCACATGGCGATGGCTGGCACACGGTTACCACCTTCACGAACGGTACCCTTGGTGCCACGAAATGGCGTGTAGCCGGCGTCGGGGTAGACGTCTTGCCAGGCACCGTTGTCGGTCGTGTAGAAGACCAAGGTGTTCTCGTCCAGCTTCAGCTCACGCAGTTTGTCGAGGATGTGGCCGATGCGTGTGTCTAGTTCGACCACCGAGTCAGCGTAGTTCGACTTCGACAGCGACTTGTGCTTGAATTCTGGGGCCGGCAGGTTGGGCTGATGGACCTTCATGAAGTTGACGTTGATGAAGAACGGCTTCTCGGGGTTCTTGGCCGCTTGCTCCAAAAACTTGATACCCGATTGCTCGACGTACTTGTCCATGAAGGGAATGCCCACGACACCCTTTTCAGGCGTGTCGACATACTGACCGTTGACCTTCCAGTCTTGCTTGGCAGGCTCGCCAGCTTTGCCAGACATCGATCCTTTGGTGACCTTGTCGAACATCTCGCGCAGCTTAGGATCCATGTCGGGGAACCAGGTCGGATCGCCATAGGTGTAGGCGTTGCAGTGATAGAGGAAGCAGTGCTCCATCTCGTCGTAACCGTGGGCGTTGGGCAACGCGTAATCGGCTTCGCCCAAATGCCATTTGCCGGTGAAATAGGTTTGATAGCCGGCCGTCTTCAAGACCGAACCGAGCGTCCATTCGGCCTTAGGCAAACCGCCCCCTTGGCCTTGAAACGCCACTGTTGTCATTCCGCTGCGATTAGGAATACGCCCCGTCTGCATTGCGGCACGCCCTGGGGTGCAGCTTGGCTGAGCATAAAACGAGAAAAAGGTCATCCCTTCGGCGGCCATCCGGTCGATGTTGGGGGTCGGCATGCCGCGACCGACGCCGCCACCGTACGGGCCCAGATCTCCGAAGCCAGTATCGTCCGAGACGATCAACAAAATGTTCGGTTTCTTGTCCTCGGCATGGGCCGATACGGCAAATCCCAGGAAGGCGATAATCGCCAAAGGCAAACAGCGGTAAATACTCATGCAAGACATTCTCTAAGTTACCTCACGATCAGAAGACATCGTGCAGAGAGCCCCTTTGCTCTCGTGCAGCATTCATTTCAACAGACCAATAGCGACGATCCAGCGTAAGCTGGCGACCGGCCATCTCGTACAAGAGAAGATGGCGGACATTTGAAACTGCGGCCCAATGAAAAGATCCCCCGATCGCCGCCGTGATAAGAACTGCCCCGAAAAGGCCGCTAAATTGAATTTATGCCTATAACGTAGCGGGTGCAAATAAAGATTGTCTGAATACGACAAGAACATCCAATTATTTGCACAAGACCGGTGATTCCTACACGGATGCGTCTCGATTCTGGCTTGACTATAATATGGCCGACTCCCCTACCCTCTCCTTTCCCTTGTCGTGAAAGAAACTTCATGCCGCACCACCTTCGCTTACTTCTCGCCTTGACTTTCGCTGTTGGCATGTTGAGTGCATCGCCACTGGCAGCCCAAGAGGCCAACCGTTTCGCCATCCCTGAAACCAACGATGGCATTCAGGGAGACGGCCCTGTCCGTCGTTACGATTGGTTCCGCAATCTCTGGCAGGCTCGTCGGAGCAACTGGTCGAAGCAGATCGAAAAGGACCAAAACGCCGTCGTCTTTTTGGGCGATTCGATCACCCAAGGTTGGGGCGACAACATGGGTGGCAGCTTCGGTGACATGAAGGTCGCCAATCGCGGCATCAGTGGCGACACAACCCGTGGTATGCTATTGCGTTTGGAAGAGGATGTCCTCTCCCTAAATCCCAAAGCCGTGGTCATGCTGATGGGCACCAACGACCTGGAAGAAAACGCCGAGCCGGAAACCATCGCGGCGAACGTGAAGTTGATTATCGAGGCGCTTAAAAAGCACGACCCCGAGATGCCCATCATCTTGTGCAAGGTCTTTCCTAGCTCTGCCAAAAAGAGCCGCCCTGCCGACAAGATCAAAAAGATCAACGAACTTTACGAGCAACTCGCTCATGGTGATTCTCAGGTGATCGTCCTCGAAACGTGGCTTCCTTTCGCCAACGAACAGGGCGATGCCAAGACCGAAGAGTTCCCCGACCTGCTGCATCCCAACAAGGCCGGCTACGCGACGTGGGCCGCCGCGCTGACGCCTATCTTTGCCACGCTCGGCTTTGTCGAAACCGAAGCCGATTCGTTCGAGCCAGAACCAGGCTTCGAGAGCCTTTTCAATGGCAAAGACCTTACCGGCTGGAAGTTCAAAGCCAACCCCGAACGCAAAGGCAAGAAGGTCAACATTGCCTGGCCTGTCTTTGAAGAAGACATCGTCTTCGACGGTCAGACCGAAAGCGTCGATGGTCGTTACCAAGCGATCAACGATCGTATCGTCGTCACCACGCCTGCCGAAGGTCGCCGCATTCAACAGATGTGGACCACACGCGAGTTCCCCGGCGACTTCGTTTTGAAGCTCGAATTCCGGGCTACTCCCAACGCTGACAGTGGCGTCTTCCTGCGTAAGCCTCAGTTGCAATGCCGCGACTACCCCATCGCCGGTCCTTATAAAAACCTGAAGAACTACAAGCCGCAAGACTGGAACGAGTTGGTCGTCACCGTCACCGGCAACACGGCTCGCTGCACCTGCAATGGCGAAGTCCTCGAGGAAGCGTTCAAGCTGCCAGAGACCGGACCCATTGGCCTGGAAGGAGATCGCGGGCAAATGGAGTATCGCCGAATTCGCGTGAAGGAAACGAAGTAGTCTCTTCTGAGAACGTTTTGAAAGGTAATTCGGAAAGAGCTAGAATCCGAACAAAACGCATGCACTGCGCGTTTGCACGCTGTCACGTCTTCTTAAAGTTTAGGTTTCCTAGTGTATGACTTTATTTAATGACTACCATCGGACCGTAGTGGGTTACCACGGCACAACGCTATCGGTTGCTCTCAGACTAGTTAATCGCATATCGAAATTTACATCCAGCGACAGAGACTACGACTGGCTCGGTAAGGGAGTCTACTTTTGGGAATACGCTCCCAAACAGGCTCTTAACTTTGCACAAATCCGACAAACACAACTTAAAAAGAAGAGAAACAAGAATTCCAAGGAGGAATATCGTGCCAATGAACCATTGGCGGTCGTAGCGGGTACAATACGACTAGGATTTTGCCTAGACCTGACCGACCCCGAGAATAT
This sequence comes from Bremerella alba, assembly GCF_013618625.1. Lineage (NCBI taxonomy): Bacteria > Pseudomonadati > Planctomycetota > Planctomycetia > Pirellulales > Pirellulaceae > Bremerella > Bremerella alba. Next base: position 19,769 of record NZ_JABRWO010000019.1, read on the forward strand.
AAAATACGTTTCAGAGGTTTATAAATCGTTCCAAGAAACAATGGACCTAACGGGCGAAGATTTGCCGAAAAACACTCGTAGGTATCGAAAACTGGACCGAGCCGTTTTTGATTACGCATATAAAGTTATTGAAGAATCGGACCCAAACTCACGAGTAGATACAGCAAGGGGCGTTTACGTACCAGCTTCAGGCAGCAAACGAATTTGGGAGGGAAGTTGGATCGCCCACGATACTCACCTTCAAATCTGCGTACGTAACACAGCAAGTATTCTTGGACTTTGGCTTCATCACCCCACCAAACTAGAGGTTAGCGATGCCTGCGAAACGCTCAAATCTTCCGGTGCCATCTTCAACTAAGAAGATTCGGAAAGCTAAGAAATCCTTCAAGAAGATGTCCAAGTCTGAGCGAATTGAGCTTATGGTTCGTGCTGGCGTATTGACATCGAAGCAAGCCGAACTTGCTAAGCAGAAACTGACCGAAGCCCCAAGTTAATTTGCCTGTGTCTGATCCTCGCTCATTTCTCTGCAACGAACCACCTAAGGTCCGTTACAAGAATTTTAAAAGCGTGCCATTGCCATCTTTTTTAGTTGACATACGAGACACATGGCCGCGGCTACGCTTCGAAGGTCACGTCTAAGGTGATCTTGGTATCGAGCACCTTCGAAACGGGACACCCAGCTTTCGCTTTGCCGGCTAGTTCTTCGAACTGCTCTTTCGTGGCCCCAGGCACCTTGCCGGTCAGGGCCAAGTGAATCGACGTGATCGCGAAACCATCGTCGACCTTTTCCAGGGCGACCTCGGCCGAAGTCTCCATCTTCTCGGCCGTGAGGCCTGCTTCGCCGAGAATCATCGAGAGGGCCATCGTGAAGCAGCCGGCATGAGCCGCGCCGATCAGCTCTTCAGGATTGCTCCCTTTCTGCCCTTCAAATCGGGCCGAGAATCCGTAAGTGTAGTTGCTGAGGGCTCCACTCTCGGTCGTAAGGCCACCTTTGCCATCTTTCAGACCACCGCTCCACACTGCCGAACCACGTCGCTTGATTGTCATATCATTATCCTTTGGAAAAAATGCTTAGGAAACGCTTCTTGTATCGTACGTCCCGGGGGGGCAATGGCTACTTCTCGCAGAACGTGCAAACTTGATTTCAATCGCACAGTTCACGAATTATTCACTAGCATTCCCCCCGCGTGATGCTCACAATATCTGGGATCAACTAGAGGTATCTTCAGTGAGATACGACCATCCCAAGGGGCTCATCATTCGGGGGAATTTCCATGAGCAGCATCTCTTCTTGCAGTCTATTTTGTCGCTCTCTTCTCGCTAGTCTATGTTTACTCGGAACCACGTTTCACGCGGCCAATGCCGAAGATAGTTCGTCCCCAGCGAGTGGTTCGCCGGCGGCGACGACGACGATCAGCGGCAAGCAACTTCCGGCTCCTAATGCAAAGTTCGGCGGCGACATCAAACACGATGCGCTCAGCTCGAAGCCTTGGTGGGCACCCCGGATTGTGCCGCCCAAGCAGGCCCCGAATGTCTTGTTGATCATTACCGACGACGCCGGCTTTGGCGTGCCCAGCACGTTCGGCGGTGTGATTCCGACTCCGACGATGGACCGGATCGCCAAGAACGGTTTGCGTTACAACAACATCCACTCCACCGCGTTGTGCTCGCCTACCCGGGCAGCGCTGATCACCGGTCGCAATCATCACTCGGCAGGCTTCGGTGTTATCTCCGAGCAATCGACCGGGTTCCCGGGTTACAACAGCATCATCGCCGAAGACAAAAGCACCATCGGGCGAATCTTGCAGGACAACGGTTACTCGACGGCTTGGTTCGGCAAAGACCACAACACGCCAGCGTTTGCGGCCAGCCAGGTTGGCCCGTTCGATCAATGGCCGACCGGCATGGGCTTTGAATACTTCTACGGTTTCGTTGGCGGCGACGCCAATCAGTGGCAACCGAACTTGTTTCGCAATACGACTCAAATTTATCCTTTCGAGGGTAAAGAGAATTGGAATCTTGTCACGGCCATGTCGGAAGATGCCATCGACTACATCCACCGCATGGACCAAATCGATCCGAGTAAACCTTTCTTCATCAAATACGCCCCAGGGGCAACGCATGCTCCCCATCATCCGACCAAGGAGTGGGTCGATAAGATTCGCGAGATGCACCTGTTTGACGATGGCTGGAACAAACTGCGTGAACGTATCTTCGAGAATCAAAAACGACTGGGCGTCATTCCGGCCGATACCAAGCTCGAGCCTTGGCCGAGCGATGTGATCAAGGACTGGGACGACTGCACGCCGGAAGAGAAAAAGCTCTTCATCCGTCAGGTCGAAGTCTTTGCCGCGTATGCCGCATACAACGACCATGAAATCGGCCGTGTCGTTCAAGCGGTCGAAGACATCGGCAAGCTCGACAACACGCTGATCATCTATATCAACGGCGACAACGGGACCAGCGCCGAAGGTGGCCCGCTAGGAACCCCCAACGAAGTCGCCTTCTTCAATGGTCTGAACATGCTGCCGGTCGATGTGCAGATGAAGTGGTACGACGTGTGGGGCACCGAAGAAACCTACAACCATATGTCGGCTGGTTGGTCGTGGGCTTTCGATACTCCCTTTACCTGGTTCAAGCAAAACGCGTCGAAGCTGGGTGGTATTCGGCAAAACATGGCCATCTCGTGGCCTGCCCGAATCAAAGATCACGGCGGCATGCGGCATCAGTTCTGCCATGTGATTGATATCGTTCCGACGATACTGGAAGTCTCCGGCATTCCGGCCCCGGAAACGGTCGACGGCATCCCTCAGGCCCCCATCGAAGGAACGAGCCTGGCTTACACGTTCGACACGGCCAACGCCGATGCCCCTTCGCAGCACAAAACGCAGTACTTTGAAATGATGGGCCAATGGGCCCTCTATCACGAAGGCTGGCTGCTAAGCACGAAGGTCAATCGGGCCCCTTGGGAGGCGTTTGGTGTTGCCAACGCCGATCCTCTCAACAACCAAGTGCTGGAACTTTACGACCTGACAACCGACTTCAGTCAGTCTAACAACATCGCCGATCAGCACCCTGACAAAGTCAAAGCGCTGAAGCAGGTCTTTATCGAAGAGGCCAACAAGTACCAGGTCTTCCCGTTGGATGCCTCGGTTGGTGCCCGGCTTGTTGCTCCGCGGCCTAATATCACGGCAGGCCGGACCGAGTTCACCTACACCCGCGCGATGACGGGTCTCCCGCAAGGCGACTCGCCGATGCTTCTTAACTCGTCGTATACCATTACGGCAGAGATCGAAGTTCCGAAGGAAGGTGCCGAAGGAATGATCCTGACTTCCGGCGGTCGATTCGCTGGATACGGCTTTTATCTCCTGGAAGGCAAACCGACGTTTCTTTGGAATCTGCTCGATCTGAAACGGGTCAAATGGCAGGCCAGCAAACCGCTGGCACCCGGCACGCACACCGTCTCGTTCGACTTCAAGTACGACGGCCTGGGCGTGGGGACGTTGGCCTACAACAACATGAGCGGGCTGGGTCGTCCCGGAACCGGCACATTGCTGGTCGATGGAGAAAAGGTTCAGACCATCGAGATGGACAAATCAATCCCCATGATTCTGCAATGGGACGAGTCGTTCGACATCGGATCCGATACGCTCACCGGGGTCAATGATAAAGACTATCTTCCCCCGTTTCCTTTGACGGCCAAGCTCAATAAGCTCACCATCAAGGTCGATCGACCCAAGCTCTCGCCTGAGGACATCAAGAAGCTAGAGTCCGCTAAACGCGAGAACAGTTCTAGCGAATAGCACGCTTCTTAGACCGTGAGAATTAAAAAGACCGCCGGCCCAATGCCAGGCGGTCTTTTTCGTGTTCGACATGCTTATGGGGTAAACGCCTCGCGGCACTACGCTTAGTGCGTGGTGTTCGTGGCGGTGTTGTTGCTGTTGGGATTACCGGTCGAAGGGCTACCCTTAGGTGCACAACCGATGATGAAAGCAGTCAGGGCTACGAGAACCATCAAGGATCCGAGCTTCTTCATTCGAATTTCTTCCTTTTTAAAGTGTCAAAAATAGGCCTAGTTACCTTAGCTATCTTACTTGAAATGAGGCATTTTTCCAAAGGGGGTGATTGGTTTGCCCAAGCTGCCTAGGCCGTAAATCCCGTCTGGCCCTGATAACGGGACAACTCAGGCCGCTATCAGAGTTTTCGTCGTCGATGGCCGAATATTGATGGTATTCATAGGAGTCTTTTGGCCAAGGATTGGTTCGGAAAGTCACGTTTTGACGACTATCGGCACATCACCATCGTTTTCACCCACGCGTCGCCGGTCGCCACGCTGCTTGTACGGTTCCTGGCAAGTTGGACCGCAACTGGGCGAAGGCACCTACTTCCGTGTCTTTCGAGCACGTCCCAGCGAAGGCGTTTTCAATGGGTGGGACTTTGCGCTGAAAACGATTCGTCCCGAGTTCAAAGGGGATCGACTGTTAATCCAGCGTATGGCTCGCGAAGCCGACGCTGGCAGCGAAATCACTTCGGCTCATATCGTTCCGGTCATTGATTCTCGGACTGGCTCCTTTGTCGTCATGCCGCGCGTGTGGGGGCAAACGCTCTCGCACATTCTTGCCGCCGGCCAAGCGTTTCCCCTGAGCAGCGCCGTATGGACAGCGCGGCAGTTGGCTCAGGGGTTAATGCACGTGCACGAAGCCCGTTGGATTCATGGTGATGTGAAGCCGGACAATATTGTGCTTTCCAACACCGGCCATGCCACGCTGATCGATCTCGGCTTCGCTCAGCGTGTTGATCTCAGTCTTCCCTGCACGAGCCGAAAGTGCGATCGCCAAGGCACCCTGCGGTATCTTCCGCCCGAGATGCTGACAACCAGCGTGCCAATACTACCCCAGGCCGATACCTACAGCCTGGGAGTGATTTTGTTCGAGCTAATCACAGGACGTCAGCTGTACGACCAGACGTCTACCAAAGCGATCGTGCAAGCTCAACTGTCGCAGCGAGCCCCTAACGTTCGGTCCCTGGTTCCGCACGTTCCGGGCTCGCTCGATAAGTTGGTCAGCCAAATGCTGGCCAAAGATCCGCTGCGCCGCCCCTGGCCAGATGCTGCCCTGGTACAGGAGTTGGCCGCGGTGGAAATCGAACTCCTCTCGCCTGACCCGCAAATGCAATTCGTCGCGTAACCTTTCGCGCAGCAAAAAGCAGGGTCTGAACAGCGCAGCGCAATCCAGCCCCCTCTCCACCGTACTCGCACAGAGAGAGTAAGGGTGAGGGGGCATCCCGCCGGAACACAGCGCAGCCGCGATCGAAGTTCCTAACCTTTACGGAACTTCATTGAACGTTTTCGATTGAACATCGGGCAAAAACACCTCACCCTAGCCCTCTTCCTGCGAGGGTGAGGCGGCAAGATGGTTACGGCGGGCCGCGTTCGTTGGCGCGATTTGACTCAGGCAGCATGCTTATGTCGGCGGGGGCATGCTTTGGGCTTGCGTGTTGCGGCGGATCGCCCCAATTCATTGCCAGGGCCTCCTTCACATGGTCGCGAAGACGAACCCTTGGCACACGCCGGTTCGAGCTTCTCTTGCTCGTGCAGCGCGGTCGATCTGCACCGACGCAGGTGGTGTGCGGCGTTGCCGCTGCCGTGCGTCGATGCTTCTTGAGCCGCTTCTGCAGCCGCTTGAATTCGCTCCCTTGCAGGCCGAGCAGCTTGAGATGAAACGAGACCCACGCGAACCCGCGTTCCATTTCGGCAGCAGATGGCAGCCTGAGCCCGTCGATTCGGCGGACCTTTTTCGAGGCCGAAACCCGCGGCTTGGCTGGTTTTACAGGCCGATCGTTGGCTGGTGGTACGGCTTCGTCGACAGGCACTTCCGGCGGTGAATTCTCGACCGCTTGAACCATTCGCCCTACGACCTTTGCCGGCACCTCTACCAACGTCCCACAAGCCGAGCACACGAAGGTTTTGTCAGCGCGCACGACACCCCGAGGAGCGTTGTCTCTCGTTTGTGACCGGTCTTGATCCGGTTTTGCGGTGGTTACTGACATGGCTTTACTCGTGACGGCTTAGGGGGAAACTGACCTACGGCCAGCGTGAAATGCTTACTCGGTGTCAAACCTCGATTTGGTTTGAAAGAGACTGGCTTGTGACCAGTGCGATTCAGAAAGTGAATCTGTTTGGGGAAGAGTCCCCGTGCAAGATTTAGGTATACCAGCCTGGTGTAGTCTATGACTAGTGCTTATTTCATATTTTTTGCCAACTTTACAAACGCTGAAAATGATTGACAGCGCCGGGGCTTCCCATCAAAGTAATGTGCCGCCCCACTGCCCATTTACCTGAGACCGAAGCCCCCTCGTTATGATTCTTCGAGCCCTGTTGCTTGCCTGCTGCACCTTTACCGTTACCCAGGCCGCAATTGCCGAGACCTTCCTCTTTACCGATGCCCCCATCGATGCTGTGGGCGATGGCGAAACCGACAATCGCCCTGCCCTGCGACGTGCGTTCGACCAAATGCAATCAGGTGACACGCTGATCGTGCCGGCCGGCGACTATCGGCTAGAGCTTACCGAGCAGCCGATCTCGGTCCCGGCCGGAATTACGATCATGGGCCAAGGCGGCAAGTCGCGCTTTCTTCTGGCGACCTCCGGCGGCGAAAAGAAGTTTCGCAACTGGCTGAAGCTCGGCACCGGCGTCACCCTGAGCGGGCTCACCGTCAAGCGCATCGAAGCATTTCCGGTCGTCCTGCTACCGCTGTTCGGAAGTTTGGAAAACATCACCCTGCACGACGTGACGATCGACGGCAACGCCCAGCAGCTTGGAGGCCCCTATTGCCATGCAATCCAGGTTGGTTTCGGGCATTTGAATGGGCTACGGTTGGATCGCGTCGCCATTGAAGACTGCACGTTTGGGCTCTTTCAATCCAACGATGCCACCGGCACCGTCGAGAATGTTCTCGTGCAGTCCAGCATGTTTCAAAAGAACCGGGCTTCCGATCTCGAATTCAATTCGCCCCGGGGAACGATGCGAAACATTGTGGTGCGAGATTGCCTGTTTCGCGACAATCAATCCCAAACGGCTGGGGCAGGCTTCGCCGTGGGGTTTGCGAACGTAACCGACGGAACCGTCCAGCGGTGCGACATCCGCAACTATGGCAGCGAGGCCCTGCACGTCGAAGACCGGTCCAACAAGATCTTGTTAAGGGACAACACGATCACGCTTGGCTCGCACCGGCAAAACAACGGCGTGATCATGGTGCTCAGCGATTCGACCAACGTAGTGATCGAAGACAACACGATTGATGCCCGAGCGAACGAGAACCGCCCGCACCTGGTGCTGGTAACCGCCGGCGGCGATCGTTTCAAACGCCCCAACGATGTGACCGTGCGTGGCAACCTGCTGGTGCACGGCCCGGCCACGCGAACCTGGTACCTACAACCAGGCAGCGGCCCAGAGCCGGAAGAGAACACGGTGGTAGCCAACAAAGCAGCAGATGAGTAAGAGCGTCGAGGAGTTACTTTATCGCGAGGTTGGCTCATGGCCTTGCTTAGATAAATAGATAGGGAGTGAAGCTTGTCGGACAACTCACTGGGTGAAGCGGACTTCTATGACCCAAGCGACTACATTGGAATCGGTAGGCGATTGCTCGTCTACTTGATTGACTCGTTCGTCATGATCGTTGTGGGGGTTCCGTTGTGGATCCTCGTGACTACTTTGTGGAAGTTTGACCTGCTTCAAATGGATGATCCCAACATTCCATTCTGGACCATCTACCTGATTTCCATCTGGGTCTATCTTGTCCCCATCAAACGCTCTCGGTTTGGGACACTTGGCTTTTGGCTGCTGGGGATCAACATTGTCTCTGCTCAAGGAGGGCCACCCTCGTTGTTGGTAATGACCGGGCGAATGCTGATGTGGATCCTGGGCCCGTTCAACTTTTTCCTGGATCTGTTTTGGCTAGGTTTAGATTCCGAGCGCCAAACCTTACGAGACTGCTTCATGGGAACTTACCTGATCAAACGAGACGCCAAAGCGATTGGTCGAGCCCCGGTACACCTCACACGATACAACGCAATGGGCTTCGCGTTGACCTACCCCCGCGTCTGCCGCCCCAACGCTGCCGGCAAGTAAGGCCGCGTGACGAGGGGCCTACAACGAATTGGGACCGTTGAGCGTTCTTATCGTGTGCCACTGCCGCCCTCGGCAGTGTGAAGCGGCAAGTCAGTCTATTGCCCATTCTCGTTTTGAAATCCGGAAGAATGTAACCAACTTGGATCGAGCAGGGTCAAATCAGGCAACTCCGACTGTGTGGTTCGATCTTCATAGAACTTGGCACTCGACCATTTCCAGTCGGTTGTTCGGTTGCAAAGCCCACGCTTCACCGGGTTGTTGTGAATGTAGTTAATACTTGCAGCAATCGCGTCGGGACTGAATAAGTTTCGGTCGAATCCGCCACCTTCTTGCCAGAACCGAAAACACTGACGACCTGGACGTTGCTGGATCGTCAACCTCGCGAGCAATGGGGATTCGTACTGAATCAAGAGGTGCTTAATTTCAATAGACGACTGCCGTTTGGTCCAAGCGAGGAGATTGCTCACCGTAGCCGAAGAATCCTTTGGGCTGACTAATAAGTGGATATGCTCGGGCATGAACACAAACGCGATCAAATCGAATCGAGCCAACTCGCAACCGGCATTCAGCTTAGATGCCACAATCTTTCGCCACGGATCACTCGTCAAAAGTGGAAGCCTAAGATAAGTTGAAAACGTCAATTCGTGGAGGTGCCCTGCCCCTTCATAGTGCTTCACTTGCTTCCGATGCGGTATTGAACGCTTCATAGCTTCATCGTAAAGATTTGAGTCGGAGCGGGACAGCTTTTAAGAAATTCCATCAAATGGAAAGAACCTGTTGAATATGGCCGAACAAACTTAATATTCGCACTGCCGAGGGCGGCAGTGGCACACCCTAAGAAAGCTTGACTGAATGGTTGAGCTTCCTCAGATACCCAGCCGCAAGAAACAAATTGGGGACGCGACTGGAAAATACTCCAAATCGCGTCCCCAGTCAAAAGTAAGGTAGGGCCCGCGCGAACGCGGGTCGAGTACTTGGTACCAGCACCGTCACCTGCTTCCGCGTGAGGCCCTGCGTTAGTTACGCCGATTCAACACTGCTGGCTCCGGCGGCGGACCGAGTAAAGGTGTACTCGGTGCCGTCGTAGCCGACGGTGATTCGGTCGCCATCTTTGAAGTCTCCCTTCAACAGCAGCGTGGCCAGCTGGTTTTGCAGGCGGTTCTGGATGACTCGCTTCAAGGGGCGGGCCCCATACAGCGGGTCGAATCCTTCTTCCGCCAGCGCGTCTTTGGCCGCGTCGCTGACTGCCAATTCCATTCCCTGTTCGGCCAGTTGCTGGGCCAGACCTTGGGTTTGGAAATCGACGATCGCACGAATCTGCTGCTTCACCAACGGCTTGAAGACAATGATGTCGTCCACACGGTTGAGGAACTCCGGCAGGAACTTCGTTCGCAGATTGGCCTGGGCGGCATCGCGAATCTCTTCGTCACTGCCCCCTTCCTGAGTAATCTGCTGAATGGCCTGGCTACCGATGTTGCTCGTCATCACCACAATCGTGTTGGTGAAATCGACCGTGTGACCATGGTTGTCGGTCAAGCGGCCATCATCCAACACTTGCAGCAAAATATTGAATACATCGTGATGGGCTTTCTCGATTTCGTCGAGCAAAATCACGCTGTAAGGACGCCGCCGAACGGCTTCGGTCAGCTTGCCTCCTTCTTCGTAGCCGACGTACCCGGGAGGTGCCCCGATCAGCCGGCTGACGGCGTGACGTTCCATGTACTCGCTCATATCGATACGGACCATCGCGTGTTCGTCGTCGAACAACGCTTCGGCCAAGGCCTTGCACAGTTCGGTCTTACCGACACCGGTAGGGCCCAGGAAAATGAACGAACCGACCGGGCGATTAGCCGACTGTAAACCGCTGCGGCTACGACGCACCGCGTTGGCCACGGCGACCACCGCTTCTTCCTGACCGACCACGCGTTGATGCAGACGTTCTTCCAGCACCAACAGCTTGGCCCGTTCGGTCTCTAACATCTTGGTAATCGGCACGCCGGTCCATTGGCTGACCACCTCGGCAATTTCGTCCTCGGTGACCTGCTCGCGCAGCAGACGTCGCTCGCTTTTGGCCTCGTCTTTTTCGGCCTCGTGCTCGTTTTTGGTTTCCATTCGCTGTTCGAGGGCATCGCGTTTCTTTTGCATCTCGAATAGCTGCTGGTAGTCGCTTTCGGAAACAGGTTGCCCTGCCGATTGCGTTTCCTGAATCGAAGCATGCAATCGCGAATACTCGAGATCGGTAGCGGCCAGTTCTTCGCGAATCTGAGCGACGTCTCCCATGCCAAGCTTCTCGGCTTCCCACTGCTCGCGCAGGCTGGCCAGTTGCCGCTTGACCTGATCCATCTCGTCTTGAATCTCTTCGCGGCGCTGAATGGCACCCTCTTCGGTTTCTTCGCCCAGCTGACGGTCGGCCAGTTGCAGCTGCGTTAAACGACGCTGAACCTGATCGATCTCGGCTGGTACGCTTTCCAGTTCGATCGCCAAACGGCTCGAAGCTTCGTCGACCAGGTCGATGGCTTTATCCGGCAGGAACCGATCGGTAATGTAGCGATCGGAAAGCTTGGCCGCCGCGACCAACGCCGAGTCCTTGATCTTGATGCCATGGTGCGCTTCGTAACGCGGCTTGAGCCCACGCAAAATGGCGATGGTGTCTTCGATCGAAGGTTCGCCCACATACACCGGCTGAAAACGGCGTTCGAGCGCCGCGTCCTTTTCGATGTACTGACGATACTCGTCCAGCGTGGTCGCCCCGATACAGCGTAGCTCGCCACGAGCCAACGCAGGCTTCAACAGGTTGGCCGCATCGGCACCCCCTTCGGCCTTGCCGGCTCCGACAACGGTGTGCAGTTCGTCGATGAACAGCACGACGCTGCCTTGCGAATCTTGAACTTCCTTGAGCACCGCTTTCAGGCGTTCTTCAAACTCGCCGCGGAACTTCGCACCTGCGACCAAAGCCCCCATATCGAGCGCGATGACGCGTTTGTTTTTCAGGCTTTGCGGAACATCGCCTTGCACGATGCGGAGTGCCAGACCCTCGGCGATGGCTGTCTTACCGACGCCTGGTTCCCCGATCAGCACGGGGTTATTTTTGGTACGACGCGAGAGCACCTGAATCGTGCGGCGGATCTCATCATCGCGACCGATGACCGGATCGAGCTTCCCTTTCTGGGCTCGCTCGACCAGGTCGATGCCGTACTTCTGCAGCGACTGAAAGGTATCTTCAGGGCTCTGCGAAGTCACCCGCGAGTTTCCACGGACTTCCTGCAGGGCCGCCAGAATGTCTTTCTCGGTGACCGCGTTGACCTGCAGCAGGTCCTTCACTTTCGAGGGAACCTGCGAGAGGGCAAACATGAGATGCTCGGTCGAGACGAACTCGTCCTTCATCGTGTCGGCTTGCTTTTGAGCGGCCTGAAAGACCTGATCGAGTTCGCCGGAGAGACGAAGTTGCCCATCACCACCGGTCACCGTCGACAGACGTTCGATCTCGGCCTGAACCATGGTCTCTAACTGCCCACGGTTGGCCCCGATTTTCTCAAGCAACGGGCGAACGATCCCCCCGTCCTCTTTCAAGAGGGCCGCAAGCAAATGCAACGGCGACAAGGTCGTATTGCGTGCCTGGGTCGCCATCTGCTGAGCCAGCTGAACGGCTTCCTGAGCCTTGATGGTGTACTTATCGAATTGTGGAGGCATGATTAGGTCCTTTTATGTTGAATGGGGCGGGGTTTTTGGTGACGCTCCCAGGTTCAGTTTTCAGTTTTCAGTTTTCTGCCGGAACGATTGATCATGCTATGGCGTTCAACCTTTGCCTACTTGTCAGCCCCAAAGGGGCGACCGTTAATAGCCAGGGGCGGAAGCCCCTGGTTGTGATCCAAGCGAATCCAAGCCCCAACGGGGCGTCCGATTTGATGGAGTATCAATCCCACAAATACCGTTCGACCTACTCGATTCCGTTCAGTGTTCAGCGAGAGCGATTGATTAAGCCCCGCCGTTCAACCTTTGCCGACTTGCCAGCCCCAAAGGGGCGACCGTTAATAGCCAGGGGCGGAAGCCCCTGGTTGTGATCCAAGCGAATCCAAGCCCCAACGGGGCGTCCGATTTGATGGCATATCAATCCCATAAATAACGTTCGTCATACTCGATTCCGTGCTTCTCTAAAAACATGAGTAGCTCCTCGCGAAACGAACGCTTGCGGTGATGTTCTTCCTGACGCGCGATATACTCTTTTACGTCATCCAAACCCGAATAGCTCACCGAAAATACGGAATATCCTTGTTGCCAGGCAAACGCACGTGAGCCTGGAATTGTCGTGTGTATCCAATGACTCGAAATTGATTTCACATCGCGAACGAGATCGGAAATCGCGATCTCACGCGACATCGAGATCAACAAATGCATGTGATCTTCCACGCCGCCTGCCGCAAGTAGTTCACACTTACGCTCTCGGAGGATTCCGATCAAATATTGATTCAATCGTGGAGCCCAATCCCTGTGGATTGATCGTTCGCGATTCTTTGTGCTGAAGATCAAATGGATGTAAACGCGGGCGAACGATTGGGGCATCTTGTTGAGTCCTTGTTTCGGACGCCCCGTTGGGGCTTACGTTGATTCTTGATTCTTTACCAGGGGCTTCCGCCCCTGGCTATTAACGGTCGCCCCTTTGGGGCTGACATGGTTTCGCGGCATCGTTCCATCAGTCCATAAAAAGGGCCGGGTGCCTTGCGGCCCCAGCCCTTGATTATCACAAACGGTGGTTCGCGATGCTCGGGCTTTTTCCGAGCATCGTTTGATCTTGAAGGTTAGTCCTTCTTGACCTCGAACTCGGCGTCGATGGCGTCGTCGTCGCCACCATCCTTGGCCTCTCCGCTGGGGGCTTCCCCTTCAGCGGCAGCTTCCGGATTGTTGGCGGCGGCGGCTTCGTACAGGATCTTGCTGACCGCGTGCGAAGCAGCTTCCAGTTCGCTGATGGCGGACTTGATCGCTTCGACGTCTTCTCCCTTGGCAGCTTCGCGAACTTTGTTGATCGCGGCTTCCAATGGAGCCTTGTCGTCTTCGGTGATCTTGTCGCCGGCGTCCTTGATCAGCTTCTCGAGCTGGAAGCAGTTCGATTCGGCTTCGTTGCGAGCTTCGGCCAGTTCACGCTTTCGCTTATCTTCCGAGGCGTGTTCTTCGGCGTCCTTCTGCATCCGATCGATCTCTTCCTTCGACAAGCCTGAGCTTTGCTTGATCTCGACCTTCATCTCTTTGCCGGTACCCAGGTCCTTGGCACCCACGTTGAGGATACCGTTCTGGTCGATGTCGAATTTGACTTCGATCTGTGGCATACCACGTGGGGCCGGAGCAATACCGTCGAGGTTGAACTCGTCGAGCAAGCGGTTGTCGGTAGCCATCGGGCGTTCACCTTGAAACACGCGAACGGTCACGGCGGCCTGGTTGTCGTCGGCCGTGCTGAAGGTCTGCTTCTTCTCGGTCGGAATCGTCGTGTTGCGTTCAACCAGTTTGGTGAACACACCGCCGAGCGTTTCAATACCCAGCGACAACGGCGTGACGTCTAACAGCAGCACGTCCTTACGACCACCTTCGGCCAACACGCTGCCTTGGATGGCAGCACCTGCGGCCACGACTTCGTCTGGATTCACACCTTTGTGTGGTTCCTTGGCGAAGATCTTCTTGACCATCTCTTGGACTTTGGGGATACGCGTCGAACCACCGACCAGCACGACTTCGTCGATATCGCTGGGCGACAGGTTGGCATCCTTCATGGCCTTTTCGACCGGAATGCGACAACGTTCGATAAGGTCGTCGGTCATCTGCTCGAACTGGCTACGGCTGATCGTCAGCTGCAAGTGCTTCGGACCCGATGCATCCGCCGTGATGAACGGCAGGTTGATGTCAGTCGAGGCCTGACCGCTGAGTTCCTTCTTCGCCTTTTCACAGGCTTCCTGCAGACGCTGTAGGGCCATTTGATCTTTGCGAAGATCGATGCCGTTGTCCTTCTCGAACTGCTCGGCCACGTAGTTGATCAGCTTCTCGTCGAAGTCGTCACCACCAAGGTGGGTATCACCACTGGTGCTGATCACTTCAAAAACGGTTCGACCGCCGTCGTCGCCATCTTCTGGTGGCGAGACTTCCAGGATCGAAATATCGAACGTACCACCACCCAGGTCGAACACGGCGATCTTCTCGGCCTTGTTCTTACCCAAGCCGTAAGCCAAAGCGGCTGCGGTGGGTTCGTTGATGATACGGGCAACTTCGAGTCCGGCGATCTGACCGGCGTCTTTGGTGGCCTGACGCTGGGCGTCATTAAAGTAAGCAGGAACCGTGATCACGGCCTTGCTGACTTTGTGTCCCAGGTAGCTTTCGGCGGCTGCTTTGAGCTTCTGCAGAACCTTGGCCGAAACTTCTGGTGGAGTAAACTCGCTGTCGCCAATTTGAACTTTGACGTAGTCGTCGGCATCGCCTACGACCTTATAGGGAATCATCTTCTCTTCCGAGCCGACTTCGTTGTGACGACGACCCATGAAGCGTTTGATGGAGTAAACCGTTTTGGTAGGATTGGTCACTGCCTGACGACGAGCCGGTTCCCCAACAAGGACTTCCCCTTTGTCGGTATAACCAACCACGCTCGGCGTGAGCCGACTTCCCTCGGCGTTCGGAATAACCTTGGCTTCCGAACCTTCCATGACCGCGACCACCGAGTTGGTGGTACCCAGGTCGATCCCAATAATCACTTCGCCTTGTGCCATAGTGGTACCTCTTTCCTTCGTAATTATCGCGCCCAGTGGGCGTCAGACGTTTTTATGTTAAGAGCCTGAGCGTGAACTCAGGACAAGCGGTTCATCAATCACTCATGCCGGGACTGGCCGAGGCACGAGATGGATCTAGCTAATTGCAAGAGGTATGCCAAAACTGTCCAGTAAGCCACTTGTTATTCCATAACTCCTTACATGTCAGCACTTTAGACAAACGTCATTTTTTGCAATTGCCCAGCAGCCGACGAATCGACCGGAAATCTCTGCCAAAATGGCAGCAATATGCCACAAAGTCTCTTGTGAACTAGGTTTATGGCGGAGAAAGATAAGTTATGATGCTTAGACTGCCGCCTGTCCTCGTTTTTTAACGGTCGATAGACACCGAAGGCTTTTCAACCTCCCCCGTCAAACACGACTCCCTGCATCAAGCCTTCGCCGGTTTGATGCCAAGACTCTCATAAATCAGGCACCGCCCGATGGCCAAGACACCTCGTAAGATCCCTTCGACCGAACTGCAAAAGACGCTCGCCAAGATGGATCAGCAGATCCTCACGCTGCTGGCCAAACGCGTCGATACCTGCCAGAAGCTCGTCCAGGCCGAGCCCGGCAAGACGATCGAACAGCAGCTTAGCAGTGAAGAGACCGAGCTTCAAAAGCTGCTCAAGTCGAACAAAACGAGCTTGTCCAAAGAGGCTATCTCGCCGGCGCTGCAAGAGATCTTGAGCCTATGCCGGAGCGCTTCTCGGCGGCTGCGGATTGCCTATCTGGGGCCACAATACAGCTATTCGCACCAGGCTGCCGTGGAAAAGTTCGGGGCCAATGCCGACTACAGCCCGGTCGCGACCATTGCGACCGTCTTCGAGGAGATTCAACGCAATCAAGCCGATTTCGGGCTCGTTCCGGTCGAGAACTCGAACGATGGCCGCGTTACCGACACGCTCGAGATGTTCGCCAAGCATCCGACCAAGATCTGCGGCGAAGTGAAGCTGCACATCCACCATCAACTGCTTGCCAAGTGCAACCGCGAGCAGATCAAAGAGGTCTTCAGCAAACCCCAGGCCCTGTCGCAGTGCCGCAATTGGCTGGCCAAACACCTGCCGGCTGCCCGACCGATTGAGATGACCAGCACCGCCGCCGCCGCCCAACTAGCCGCCCAGAAAGAGGGCGCTGCCGCGATCGCAAGTCGTGCCGCAGGCATCAATTACAACTTGGAGACGATCGCCTCGAACATCGAGGACAACCCGAACAACATTACCCGTTTCGCTGTGATCTCGCACGAAATTGGCCCCAAGACGGGCAACGACAAGACGGCCCTGCTCTTTCAAACTGAGCACAAGCCGGGGGCGTTGGCCGATGCCATGAACCTCTTTAAGAAGAACCGCCTGAATTTGACCTGGATCGAATCGTTCCCGGTGGCCAACTCTCCGGAAGAGTACCTCTTTTTCGTCGAAATGGAGGGGCACTGTAGCGAACTCAAGATCCGGCGAACGGTCTCTGCGTTGGAAAAGAAGTCTCTGCGGCTGGAAGTGCTCGGCTCTTACCAGAAGACCGAACCCGTCAATTAGAACGGCCCAACAAGCCGCAAAAGAACTCAATCGCCGCTCAGGATATCGTTCCCCGCGCCCTCTTGCTGCAAGGGGCAGAGAACAAGAGGGGGGATAGTTCTGTTGGCGGGCCGTAGGTGACCTCGACGGCCATGCAAGCACTCTGCTATATTGTTGGGTTTCATTGTGTACCGACAGCACGACTTAGAGCGATCTGAGTCATTGACATTTCATCGGCCAAGGGTGGTCCGAGGGGAGAACGACGGGTGAGACGTCCTTTCATTGCAGGTAACTGGAAAATGAACACCACCAAGGCCGACGGGGTCGCTTTGGTGCAAGGCGTCGCTGATGGCAATACAGCCGGCGACGCGGTCGAAGTTGCCGTTTGTGCTCCCAGCGTTTATCTCGATGCGGTTGCGACCGCTGCCGGTGGCAAAGTGGGTGTTGGCGCTCAGAACTGCCACCACGAAGCCACAGGTGCATTTACCGGTGAAATCTCGGCCGCCATGGCCAAGGATATCGGTTGCCAATACGTGATCCTCGGTCACAGCGAACGTCGCCACATTTTCGGCGAATCCAACGCGGACGTTTGCAAGAAGGTGCATGCGGTTCTCGCCGCTGGCCTGACTCCGATCGTCTGCGTGGGCGAACTGCTCGAAGAACGTGAATCGGGTAAGACGTCCGACGTGGTCGCCGAGCAAATGTACGGCAGCCTGGCTGGCGTTTCGGCCGAGCAAATGAATTCGGTCGTCATCGCCTACGAACCGGTTTGGGCGATCGGCACCGGCAAAGTCGCCACGCCTGAGCAAGCCGAAGAAGTGCACGCTGGCATTCGGTCCCTGATGACAGCCAAGTATGGCGAGCAGGTCAGCGAGTCGGTTCGCATTCAATATGGTGGAAGCGTGAAGCCGGACAACGCGGTCGAACTCCTTTCGCAGCCCAACATCGACGGTGCCCTGGTGGGCGGTGCTTCGCTCAAAGCGGACAGCTTCCTCGGTATTATTGCCGGCACCAAAGGCTAGTCGTTTCCTTATTTCCCGTGGGCTCTGCTCTGCTGAGCGATCCCGCTTTTGAATCCAGACACGGACGTTTTCATAAGTAAGCTAGTCATGACCAGTCCCATCCTATTCGGCTTCCTGCAGTATATTTTCGGCCCGCTGCTTTTAGTGACGTCGGTCTTTCTAATCCTGGTCGTGCTCGTGCAGCGCGGTCGTGGTGGCGGACTGACAGGTGCTTTAGGTGGTGCTGGTGGCCAAAGTGCGTTCGGCGCTAAAGCCGGTGACGTATTCACCAAAATCACCGTCGTGCTGGCGGTCTTCTGGATCCTTCTGTGCATCTTCGCCACGATGGGCCTGCAAGACTCGGGTGCCACCAAGCTGACCGGTACCGGCAGCAGCGCTGCCCCAGCCGCAACTGGCCTGCCAGGCGATGCTGCCCCTGGTGCTGGCGGTCCTGCGTTGACGCTTCCATCGGACGAAGAAGGAGCTGCCCCAGCGGCAGGCGATACGCCCGCCGGCGACGCCCCAGCTGCCGACCTGGAGCCCCCAGCGGAAGGTGGTGCTGCGGCCCCAGCCGACGCGGCCCCTGCCGAGCCAGCTGCTCCGGCTGAAGGAGACAACGCTGCCGGGGATAGTGCTGCGACCGAAGAGAAGCCCGCTGAGTAATTCACTCGGCACGGCCTGATTCATTCTCTTAAACTTCCCTCGGGCAGACCCCAGGGAAGTTTTGTTCGTTACCTTCCTGATCAATTCACTTAGCATCGCGAACTCGCGAAGAGAGACACCATGCTGCTGAGCATGACCGGATATGGCGACGCCCACCTGCACACCGAAGGCGTTTCCGTTTCGGTTGAAGTGCGTTCGGTGAACAATCGCTACTTCAAGCTGGCCGTGCGTGGCAACGAGCTGTTCAGCGGGCTAGAGTCGCAGATCGAAGGGGTCACGCGGAAGTTCATCAACCGCGGCACGATCACGATCAATCTGCGGATCAAGCAAGATGTAACGGCCGACAAGTACCGCATCGATACGGCCGTGCTGGAAAGCTACATGCAGCAGATTCACCAGCTGGGCTCGAAAGTTGGAATATCGGAAACCCCGCATATCGATTCGGTCTTGCAGCTACCCGGCGTCGTCCAAGAGAACACCGACACCGACGACGAGCAGTTCAATGCCTGGCCGGTGATTGAAAAGACACTCAAAGATGCCCTCGAGAAGTTCGACACCATGCGTCGCGCTGAGGGAGAAAACACTACCCAAGATCTTCGCGAGAACCTGGCGACGATCGCCTCGCACCTGGAATTGATTGAAGCCAAGTCACCCCTGGTGGTCGACGGCTATCGCGATCGAATGACCGAGCGAGTGAACAAGGTCCTGGAAGAGTACGACGTGACCGTCGACCCCGCAACGCTCCTTCGCGAAGTGGCGATCTTCACCGATCGCGTGAACGTTTCCGAAGAGATCGTCCGGCTCAAGAGCCACCTCGGTCAGTTTGAAAAGTTCCTGACCCAGCAGGAATCAACCGGTCGGAAGCTTGACTTCCTGACGCAGGAAATATTTCGCGAGACGAACACGATCGGCTCGAAGGCAAACGACGCCGAAATCGCCCGAGGTGTCGTGGAAATGAAGACCGCCATCGAGAAGATCCGAGAGCAAGTCCAAAACATCGAATAACCACCAAGAAGCCTTAGGGTGCGTGCAGCAAAGCGAATCGCACCACTCGAAAGCTCTGGGTGGCTAACCAAAAAGACGCCTGCTTTTGGTAGGTCGAACTTACAACAACAACATTGACGGAGCGTTCCCTCCAACGAATCATGGCAGCGAGCACACCTGGCAATTTGGTCATCTTGTCTGGGCCCTCTGGGGCTGGCAAATCGACCGTGGTGCGCAAGCTGTTGGCCTTGGGCGAACCTCCGATTGAACTGAGTATTTCCGCAACGACACGCCCGCCAAGAGCCGGAGAAGAAGACGGTATCGACTACCACTTCCTTCCCCAAGAGGAGTTTCAGCGGCGGATCGATGCTGGCGAGTTCCTAGAGTATGTCGAGGTTTTTCGCAAAGGTCACCTTTACGGAACCCTTCGTCGCGAAGTGGAAGCCCGGCTCTCTCAAGGCATTTCCGTCTTGTTAGAGATCGACATCGAAGGTGCCGCTAAGGTTGCCCGGAAGTACCCCCAAGCCGTCACCATTTTCCTTAGCCCCGAGTCGGCCGAAGAGCTGGAACGCCGATTACGCGACCGAGGAACCGAAACCGAAGAAGCCATCCAGCGGCGGCTGGAAACGGCCAAGAACGAGATGAAATCGTCGACATGGTATCGTCACCATGTGACCAACAAACTCGGCGCCGCCGACCAAACCGCCGCACAACTTGCAGACATTATCCGTCAGGAAAAGGAGGAGCGATGCTCGAAGAACTGAAAGAAGAATTCATCATCAAGAAGGTGGGTGGCCGCTTTAAGCTGTCGACGCTGATCCAAAAACGCCTGGTCGCGTTGAACGCCGGCAGCCGTCCGCTGGTCGATCTCAAATCCGAAAACAAGATGGAAATCGTGTTGGAAGAGATCAAGCAGGACAAGATCTTCCTCGACACATCGAACGAACTTCACACGGCTGCTGATGGCGACGTGATGATCAAGTCGTTCGATGCGATGATGAGCGACGAACTGTGAGCCCTCGGAAGGTTATCATCGGCGTCACCGGCGGAATTGCCGCTTTCAAGACGCCTGCTTTGGTCAGCCAGCTGGTCAAAGCAGATGTCGACGTCACGGTGGTGATGACCCACGCTTCCCATCATTTTGTCGGCGCGGCGACTCTGACCGCGCTGTCGGGCAAACGCGTGCATACCGAGCTCTTCGACGAAGCGATGCCGCTTGGCGCGCACATTGAACTTGCGCGCCGAGCCGATCTGTTATGCATCGTCCCGGCCTCGGCCGACTTCATGGCCAAAGCAGCCCAAGGATTGGCCGACGACTTGCTCAGCACGCTGTACCTTGCGTTCACTGGCAATGTCATGATGTGCCCTGCGATGAACAAAGAGATGTGGGCCCACCCAGCGCTTCAACGCAACGTACAGCAATTGCTCGAAGATGGCGTGCGGATGATCGGCCCTGATAGCGGCTGGCAAAGCTGCCGCGTTGAAGGGACCGGGCGCATGACCGAGCCTGAAGAAATCTTCGACGCGATCGAGGAACACCTGGCAACCAACTAGGGCGAAGGCCTCAACGAGTAATGAGCCGGCAACTCTTCCTATGCATTGGCTATGCAACCGGAGCGATCCTCTTGCTCCCTGCGGTGACCATTCTTGCGGTCCTTGTTTTTGAGGGCAA
Organism: Bremerella alba; assembly: GCF_013618625.1. Classification (NCBI taxonomy): domain Bacteria; kingdom Pseudomonadati; phylum Planctomycetota; class Planctomycetia; order Pirellulales; family Pirellulaceae; genus Bremerella; species Bremerella alba. The sequence continues at coordinate 40,510 of NZ_JABRWO010000019.1, forward strand.
CCAAACCATGGGGGGATGCGCAGCAAAAAAGCGGAGCCAAGGGACTCCGCTCTTTCCGATTCTGCTTGTTAGCCGAGTCTCTTAAGACTCAAGCTTCCAGCGCTGGATCAGTTCTTCCGCGGCCGGGGTCAGTCTGCGGAGCTTAGCAGCCATCTTACGCTTTTCGTCATTCGACGGATTCATGGCCAACTTGGCCTTGTACTTAGCGTAAATCTTCTTGCGATGACGTCGACGCTTCAACTCCTGATGGCGCTCGTTAATAACCGGCACGCGACAGTTCCTTTGTTGGGATTTCGTAAGTTAAATGGTAAACGACACTCTAGGCGTCGAATTTGATTGATCTGGAAACCCCACAATGTAAGGAATATGCCCTTTTTCGTCAATCGGCTCAGACGTTTTCCCTGCTCAGCCGGGAAATTAAGTGCTGTTAAACCCCCTTACTGGGCAATTACGGACTCAGGAATTGACCCGCGATGCCGCGTCGTAGACACTAGACGATTCGGCAGACCGTATTTCCCGCCGAGTTTCCTCACCGAGAGATTCCCAATTGTTCCCCCCCAGGAGATTGAAGATGCGTTGTTTTGCTTGTTTGATGCTTTCCCTTGTGCTGGCCATGCCAGCTTGGGCGGCCGATACCGCGACGAAAGAACCAATTGAAGCCTTGAAGCCAGTCCCGCGTGGCGATTGGTGGGTCAAGCGTCATAAAGAAAAGCTCAAAGCGATCGAAGACGCCGACAAAATCGACGTCGTTTTCATTGGCGACTCGATCACCCATGGCTGGGAAGGCGCTGGCAAAACGACTTGGAAAGAAAACTTCGAATCGATGAGCCCGTTGAACCTGGGCTACGGCGGCGATCGCACCGAGCACGTCTTATGGCGTTTCGAGCACGGCGAATTGGATGGCTACGAGCCTAAGGTTGCCGTCATCATGATCGGCACCAACAACACCGGCCACCGCAAAGAGAAGTCGGAAGACACTGCGGCCGGCGTCGAGGCGATTGTCGAGAAACTGCACGAAAAGCATCCTGAAACGAAGGTCCTACTACTGGCCATCTTCCCGCGCGGTGCCAAGACCGAAGACCAGCTCCGCAAGCTGAACGACGGCGCGAACGCGATCATCGAGAAGCAAATGAAGGACAAGGACTACGTTACGTTCCTAAACATCAATGACATTTTCCTGACCGAAGACGGCACGCTTACCAAGGAAATCATGCCTGATTTGCTGCACCCTAAAGAGAAGGGTTACCAGCTGTGGGCCAACGCCGTTACGCCTAAGATCAAAGAATTGCTAGGCGAATAGTTGCCTGACATCACTCGTGACATCAAAAAGACCAGGATTACCCAGGTAGTCCTGGTCTTTTTTTGCTCAGTCGGGCAAATACCTTTTGACGCAGGCAAGGGAAAGGGACATGATAAAGCTCCCACCTGAGATGTGCTCTAACCGTTTCCTTCCGGAGTTCCTGCCGATGCGTTTCGTGCTTGCCGCCGCCGTTTGTCTCTTGATCACGCCACTTGCGTCTGCCGAGGAAGCCTCTCCCGGTGACCAACAGGTACACCAGTATTTTCAAGCGGAAACCGCAAGCATCACCAACGCTCCGCTCGATGGCATCGATTCTCTCGAAGCGTGGGAAGCCAAGCGTGGCGAGTATCAGCAGAAGCTCCGAGAGATGCTCGGACTCGATCCTTGGCCAGAAAAGACCGACCTGAAAGTAACGACCACCGGAACGATTGAGCGTGACGGGATTGTTGTCGAAAACATTCACTTCCAGTCGATGCCGGGACTGTACGTTACCGGAAACCTTTATCGGCCTGCCAAGGTCGACGGCAAGCTGCCAGCGGTGCTCTACGTTTGCGGGCATGGACGGGTCAAGAAGGATGGTATCAGCTACGGAAACAAGACCCACTACCAGCATCATGGGGCTTGGTTTGCCCGGCATGGTTTCGTGTGCCTGACGATCGATTCGCTGCAATTGGGCGAAATCGAAGGGAAACACAAGGGACTTCACAACGACAAGTACCAGTGGTGGACCAACCGCGGTTACACTCCGGCCGGGGTCGAAGCTTGGAACTGCGTCCGCGCCATCGATCTGCTGCAATCACGCGATGACGTTGACCCCGAAAAAATCGGCGTTACCGGCCGTAGTGGCGGCGGTGCTTACAGCTGGTACATCGCCGCGATCGACGAGCGCATCAAGGCCGCCGTCCCGGTCGCTGGCATCACCGACCTGGAAGACCACGTCGTCGGGGGTGTCGTCTCCGGGCATTGCGACTGCATGTACTGGGTCAACACGTACGGCTTCGACTATGGATTGCTGCCAGCGATGATCGCCCCGCGTCCGCTGATGATCGCCAATACCGATGCAGACCCAATCTTCCCACTGGTTGGCGTCGCACGCACGCACCTGGCAGCCCGCGAGATCTACAAGCTCTACGGCAAAGCTCCCAACTTGGCCCTGACCATTCTGCCCGGTGGGCATGCCGACACGCAGCCGCTGCGTATCCCGGCGTTCTACTGGCTGCGGAAGCACCTGCAAGGCAAGACGCCACCGATCACCGATGTTGCCTTGCCGAAGTTCGAGGTCGAGGAACTGAAGGTCTTCGAAACACTGCCTGAAGACGAGATCAACACGAAGATCGAAGAGACGTTTGTCGCAGCCGCTGAGCCAGCCCAGGTACCGGCGACGCGGGCCGAATGGGAACAGATGACAGGCCAGTGGAAACAACTCTTGGTCGAAAAGTCGTTCGGCGGATGGCCCAAGTCAGGAGAGTCCGGCATTCGTAGCGGTGAAAAATCAGAAACAAAGAACTGGCAGGTTAGCTCCAGCGAATTCTCACCGCAGAAGAACATCTCGCTGCCACTGCTTAGCTTTCACGCGAAGGGCTCGGCAGGTTCAGCTCCCCAAAATGGCAAGCTAGTTGTTGTCGACGATGCCGGCTGGAAGAAGTGGAGTGCGATCGCCGAAGCAGCCGAAGGCACTTTGCCGATTGAAGATGCCGACAAGTACGATGCCATTTACGTCTTACCTCCACGCGGCATCGGACCGACTCAGTGGAACCAGGAGACCACGCCCGAGATCCACCTACGTCGACGCTTCCTGCTCTTAGGACAGTCGCACGATGCGATGCAAGTCTGGGACATTCGCCGGGCAGCAGAAGAAATTACACGCTCGACGTCGACCGAACACATCGACGTAGAAGCCAGTGGCGAGATGGCTGCACTTGCGATCTATGCCGCGATCTTCGAGCCCTCGATCGGCGATCTAACGCTTCATGAACCGCCAGCAGATCATCGTGAAGGCCCGTACTTCATGAATGTCAGCCGCTTCATGAACCTACCCGAAGCCGCAGCGATGGCGGCGAATGACCTGGACGCACCACGAGTGATTCACACCGACAATGAAGCGCTGATGGACTACGCCAACCGCGTTCGAGAGAAAGTGAATGTGCCAGTCGGGTTGCCCGTTGAAACCCAACCGGTTCGCTTGAAGTAGTAATTCGCAACCGGACGCTGCTCTCCCCATCCAGTCCCCTCTCCACCGTACTCGGGGGGAGAGGGAAAGGGGACAAGACTGGGGGAGCCGCAGCGATTAGACGCCGTTACACGTAGCCTTCTTCGCCATCTTCCATGTACTGCACTTTGTACAAGTCTTTGCGGCGGTCGTTCCAGTTTTGAACGGAACCTTCCAGACGGTGCCGCCGCAGCAGTTCCAGGTCGACGTCGTGGATGACGATTGTTTCGACGTTCGGGTTGCACTCGGCGGCGATCCCTTCTCGGGCGAACTCGGCGTCGCACGGCGTGTAGACGCCTGATTGGGCGTAGTGGATGTCGGCGTTTTCGACGAACGGTAGATTACCTGTGCAGCCAGAGATGGCCACGTAAACCTGGTTTTCGACGCAGCGGGCCTGTGCACAGGTCTTTACCCGCAGGTAACCGTGACGCGTATCGGTGTTGTACGGCACGAAGATCATCTCGGCCCCTTTATTGGCCGCAATCCGGGTGAGCTCGGGGAACTCGATGTCGTAGCAGATCTGAATGGCAACCTTGCCGCAGTCGGTGTCGAAGACTTCGACCTTGTGGCCTGGTTCGATACCCCACCACTTTCGCTCGCTGGGGGTAATGTGAATCTTGTACTGCTTGCCGATCGACCCATCGCGACCGAATAGGTAGGCAATGTTGTACAGCGTGTCGTTTTCCAGCACGAAGTGACTACCGCCGATCACGTTCACGTTGTACTTGATGGCCCGCTCTGAAAAGTACTCGAGGTAATCAGTCGTGAACTCGGCCAGGCGCCGTGCCGCCAACCCCGGTCGGGTCGGCTCGACGCACGAAAGCAACTGCGTGGTGAACAGTTCCGGAAAGAGGATGAAGTCGGACTTATAGTCGGAAGCCACGTCCAGGAAGAAGTCGCACTGCTGGGCGAACTCGTCGAAACCGCGGATCGCGCGCATTTCGTACTGCACGACGGTAATGCGGATCGGCTCGACCAGGTGATGGAAGCGCCGCTTGGCCCCCGGCTTATAGTCGAGGTTCAACCACTCTAAGTAGGTAGCGTATCCGCACGAAGCTTTGTCGTTGGGCAGATAATCAGGGATGAGCCCCTGCAAGGCAAAGCCGTTGGCCGTTTGTGCGGTCAGCACCGGGTCGAACTCGGCTTTGGCGACCACGCGCTCGACGTATTCGCGGGCCGACATTTTATCGGCAACTTTGTGATACCCAGGAATGCGGCCCCCAATGATCATCCGAGCCAGGTTCATTTCGCGGCACATCTCCTTGCGGGCATCGTACATCCGGCGCGAAAGCTTGAGCCCTCGGAACTCGGGATGGACCATCATCTCGATCCCATAGAGCGTATCTCCCTTGGGATTGTGATTGCGGATATACCCATTGTCGGAGACGGCCTTGAAATTGTGCCAGGCCGTATTGGGATCGTTCTGAACAATCAAACTGCTGGAAGAGGCGGCCAACTGACCATCGATTTCGATGACGATTTGCCCCTGGGGGAAATTCTTAAGCTGGCTTTCGATGTGCGCTCGCGACCACGGTTCCATGTCGGGGAAGCAGGCCATTTGCATTTCGACCAGCGCATCGAAATCCTCGATGAGCATCGGACGAATCACCGTTTTCCACTCGTATTCCTTCAGATCAATCGGTTCCATCGAACGCACCTATCCCCTAGACTGCCTTAATGTGTGCTGACGCGCAAGGCATTATCTGTGTCGCTCGTTCCGTTGGCAATGACAAACAATCGCCGCTGCTAAGCATTTCACTTAACCGCAGTTACCCAAGGAGCCGTTTTGAGTATGGAGTCTGAGCCGCTAAAGTTTTTCGAGCGTATGATGAACACTCCGAGTCCCTCCGGCTATGAAGCTCCGGTGCAGAATCTCGTGCGGGAGTACGCCGCCGAATTCGCGGATAAAGTCGACACAGATTTCCATGGCAACGTCATTGCTTCGGTCAACTCAGGCGGAAACGTCCGTGTGATGATGGCGGGACACTGCGATCAAATCGGCCTGCTGGTCACTCAAGTCGACGAAATGGGCTTCATCCACTGCCAGACGATCGGCGGATGGGATCCGGTTCAGTTGGTCGGACAAAAGATGTCGATCTGGACCAAGGATGGCGAAATCCCAGCGGTCATTTCCCGCAAACCGATCCACCTACTGACCGATTCCGAGCGAAAAGCGGCCATTCAACTGAAAGATCTGTGGCTGGACATCGGGGCCAGAGACCAGGCCGAAGCGAAGAAGCTGGTTCAAATCGGCGATCCGGTCACCCTGCAACTGGGCATGCAGAAGATGCAGAACGATCTGGTCTTCGGTCCCAAGATGGACGACACCTCGGGGCTGTGGGTCGTCATCGAGGCGGCTCGCCGTTATGGCAAACTCAGCGATCAGAAGTGTGCCGCCTATGCCGTTTCGACCGTTCAGGAAGAAATTGGCCTGCGGGGAGCCAAGACAAGCGCCTACGCGATCGATCCGCAAATTGGTATCGCAGTCGATGTAACGCACGCGACAGATTGCCCCACAATTGATCGCGGCGAACGGGGAGAAATCTATCTCGGTCGCGGCCCGGTCATCTACCGTGGCCCCAACATGAATCCGAAGGTCGTTTCCCGACTGATGGAAGTGGCTGAGGCCAACCAGATTCCTTACCAAATGACCGCCTTGGGCCGAGCCGCCCCGAACGACTCGAACGCGATCCAAACGACCCGCGGTGGCGTGGCCGCCGGCCTCTTGGCAATTCCCAACCGCTATATGCATAGCGCGGTTGAAACGATCTCGCTGGAAGATATGGATCATGCAGCTACGCTGTTAGCCCAGTTCCTGCACAGCATCCAGGACGACGACGACTTCCGCCCCGGTATGTAAGCGTGCGGCCCTGCCATATTGGCAACATAGAATGTCCTGAAGATCAAAATCGCATCAACCCAAGTCGCAAGTTGCTGTCAGTTAGTAACTTGCGACTTTCTTTTTAGTTCTCGGCACGGCAGTTGCATCTATTGCCGTATCTCAGAGAGAGTCTGCCAAAATCTGCACTGAGGGTGCCTTTGGAGCCTCGCTGAGACGCAAGCAAATCAACGGTTAATCACCAAGCATGGAATAGACCGGCCGATAGTGCTCACCCAAAACATGGGAACACCCCATCACGAGCCAGGCCGATTGAAACCAGTTCATCCCACAAGAGGAGGATTCCAGACGTGGCAAAACAGATGGTCTTTGGAGATGAAGCGCGACAGCCGCTTTTAGCCGGCGTAACAAAGCTGGCACGTGCCGTGAAGAGCACGCTAGGCCCGCGTGGTCGCAATGCCGTGCTGGACAAAGGCTGGGGTTCCCCCAAAATCACCAAGGACGGCGTGACGGTTGCCGAAGACATCGAACTGGATGATGTCTACGAAAACCTCGCCTGTCAGTTGGTCAAGGAAGCTGCCAGCAAGACAAACGACGTCGCTGGCGATGGTACCACCACAGCCACGGTTCTCGCTGAAGGTATCTTCCGCGAAGGCCTGAAGATGCTGGCCGCCGGTGCTGACGGCATGGCCCTGCAACGCGGTATTCTGAAAGCCGCCGAAGCAGTTGGCGAAGCCGTTCAGAAGTCGTCGACCAAGATCGACGAAAAGAGCAAAAAGCAGATCGAACAGATCGCCACCATTGCCGGTAATAATGACCCGACAATCGGTAAGGTGCTCGCCGAAGCCTTCTTGAAGGTTGGCAAAGACGGTGTGATCACCGTTGAAGAAGGTCGCGGCAGCGAAACGACCGTCGACTTTGTCGAAGGTATGCAGTTCGATCGCGGTTTCCTTTCGCCTCACTTCGTCACCGACGAAGATTCGCAGACCGTCGAACTGGAAGATTGCTTAATCCTTCTGTTCGAGGAAAAGATCTCGTCCGCGAAGAAGCTGGTTCCTCTGTTGGAAGCCGTCAGCAAGTCCAACAAGCCACTGCTGATCATCGCTGAAGACGTCGAAGGCGAAGCTTTGGCAACGCTGGTCGTCAACAAAATGCGTGGCATTCTGAATGTTGCCGCCGTTAAAGCTCCTGGCTACGGCGATCGCCGCAAGGCCATGCTCGGCGACATCGCCACCCTGACCGGCGGAACGGCCATCTTCAAGGACCTGGGCATCGAGTTGGAAAGCGTCAAGACTTCCAACCTGGGTCGTGCCAAGAAGATCAAGCTGAGCTCTGGCGAAACGGTTATCGTGGGTGGTGCTGGTAAGAAGGCCGACATCGAAGGTCGTGCCAGTCAGATTCGCAGCGAAATCGAAGCCACCGACAGCGAATACGATCGCGAAAAGCTGCAAGAACGTCTTGCCAAGCTATCCGGCGGTGTGGCTCAGATTAACTGTGGTGCCGTCACCGAAACCGAAATGAAGGAACGCAAGGACCTGCTGGTCGACGCCAAGAGCGCCACCCAGGCCGCCCTCCAGGAAGGTATTGTCCCTGGTGGTGGTATCGCCCTGCTACGAGCTGAAAAGGCTCTGAAGAAGCTGGCCGTCGAAGGCGACGAAAAGCTGGGTGCGACGATCGTGGCCAAGGTGCTTGAATTCCCACTGCGTACGATTGCTGAAAATGCTGGTCTCGACGGTGGCGTGGTTGTCAACCGCGTTCGCCAGCAGAAGAAGGCCACCGAAGGCTTCAACGCCGACACCGGCAACTACGAAGACCTGGTCGATGCAGGCGTCATCGATCCAGCCAAGGTTGTTCGCACTGCCCTGCAGAATGCTGCCAGTGTTGCCGCATTGCTGCTGACCACCGACTCGCTGGTCACCGAAATCCCAAGTGAAGACGAAGGGGGCGATCACCACGACCACCATGACCACGGCGGCATGGGAGGAATGGGTGGCATGGGCGGCATGCCAGGAATGGGTGGCATGGGCGGCATGGGAATGCCCGGCATGATGTAATTCACGCTTTGGCCTGAATTGCACAGAACCTTTTCTAATATTCGTTTCAAAATACCAAACATACCCCTGAATAAGTTTTAAGGATAAACACCCATGGCGAAGAGTCTGAAGATTCGCACTTTGGATGACCGCATTGTTGTTCAGCCGCTGGAAGCAGAAGAAACCACCGCTGGTGGCATTCTTCTGCCTGACTCCGCCCAGGAAAAGCCGCAGCGCGGCACGGTCCTGGCTGTCGGCCCTGGCAAGCTGTTGGATAGCGGCAGCCGAGCCGAGCTTTCGGTGGCCATTGGCGACGAAGTCATCTATGGCAAGTACAGCGGCAGCGATATCGATATCGATGGCGACGAGTACAAGATCCTTCGCGAGACCGAAGTCCTGGCCAAGGTCGTTAACGACTAGTCCCAGCTTTCGGATCTGTCCTAAACCGCATTCAGTTTTTATCACATAAGGATTCTTAGCGTGGCAAAACAACTGCTTTTCGAGGATCAAGCCCGAGCCAAAATGCTCAAGGGTATCGACAAGCTGGCCGACGCTGTCGCCGTCACGATGGGCCCAACCGGTCGTAACGTGATGATCAACAAGTCGTTCGGTGGCCCCACGGTCACCAAAGACGGTGTGACCGTCGCCAAAGAAATCGAACTCGAAGACCGCTTCGAGAACATGGGTGCCAAGCTCGTTAATGAAGTCGCCAGCAAGACTTCCGACGTGGCTGGTGACGGTACGACTACCGCCACCGTTTTGGCCCGTGCGATCTTCAAAGAAGGTCTTCGCAACATCGTTGCCGGTAGCAACCCAACCGCGATTCGTCGTGGTATTGAAAAGGCGGTTGCCGCGGCTGAAGACTTCCTGCTGAACATGGCCAAGCCGGTTAACAGCAAGGACGACGTCGCGAACATTGGTTCGATCAGTGCCAACAACGATCGTGCGATCGGCGAACTGCTGGCCGAAGCCCTGCACCGCGTCGGTCAAGACGGCGTCATCACCGTGGAAGAAGGCAAAAGCCGCGAAACCACGGTCGATTACGTCGAAGGGATGCAGTTTGACAAGGGCTACATCTCGCCGTACTTCATCAATCGTCCGTCCGAAATGGACGTCGAGTTGGAAGACGCCTACATCCTGTTTCACGAAAAGAAGATCAGCAACCTGCGTGAGCTGATTCCACTGCTGGAACAAGTCGGCAACACCGGCAAGCCGCTGTTGATCGTCGCCGAAGACATCGAAGGCGAAGCCCTGACCGCGCTGGTCGTCAACCGTCTGCGTGGCGTGCTGAACATTGCTGCCGTCAAGGCTCCTGGCTTCGGCGATCGCCGCAAGGCGATGCTGGCCGACATGAGCGTTCTGACCGGTGGTACCGTGATCAGCGACGACCTGGGCATCACCCTCGATAAGGTTCAACTGAACCAACTCGGTCGTGCCAAGAAGATCAACATCACCAAGGACAAGACGACAATCGTTGAAGGTGGTGGCGACAAGAAGGAACTCGAATCGCGTATCGGTCAGCTGAAGCGTCAGATCGAAGAGACCGACAGCGAATACGATCGTGAAAAGTACCAGGAACGCCTGGCCAAGCTTTCCGGTGGTGTGGCTGTCATCTCGGTCGGTGCCGAAACCGAAGCCGAAATGAAGCAGACCAAAGCCCGCGTCGAAGACGCCTTGCACGCAACCCGTGCAGCCGTTGAAGAAGGCATTTTGCCTGGTGGCGGTGTCGCTTTGGTTCGTGCGATCGAAGCCGTTGAAAAGGCTCGTTCCTCGGCTCGTGGCGACGAAAAGATCGGCGTCGACATCATCCTTCGGGCTCTACCAGCTCCGATGCGTCAAATCGCCGACAACTGCGGCATCGACGGCAACGTGGTTGTCGACGAAGTTCAGCAGAAGTCGACCAACTACGGCTACGACGCCTACAAGGGCGACTACGTCGACATGGTCAAAGCTGGCATCATCGATCCAGCCAAGGTGGTTCGTACGGCACTGAGCAACGCCGCGAGTATCTCCGGATTGCTGTTGACGACCGAAGCACTGGTCACCAACCTGGATGACGACGGCAAGCGTCCCTCCGAAGGCGTGATTCGCTAAGCCGACGTTGCGTCGATCCCAAACGGCGGCAAGTGCCTTGCCCTTGCCGCTTAGGACGAAAAAATTCAACGGGCTGAATCTCCTCCGGGGACCAGCCCGTTTTGTTTCTAGAGCCGCCTACGTGAGGACACGATGGCCACCAAAGTCGACTACTACGAAGTCCTGGGAATCGAGCGATCCGCATCCGGCGGAGAGATCTCCAAGGCCTATCGCAAGCTGGCGATTAAATACCACCCCGACTCGAATCCTGGCGACGAAGAAGCCGTGGTTCAGTTCAAGCAAGCTGCCGAAGCGTACGAAGTGCTCAGCGATTCGGAAAAGCGGGCTCGCTACGACCAATACGGACATGCGGGCGTCGAAGGGGGTTCCCGGGCAAACTTTCACGATGTCGAAGACATCATGGAAGCGTTCGGTGATATTTTCGGCGGAGGGATTTTCAGCGATATCTTCGGCCGCGGTGGGGGTCGAGGAGGCCGTCGGCGCGTCCGCAAAGGGGCCGACATTCAAGTTCGCGTGAACCTCGATCTGGAGGAAGCGGCAACCGGCGTCGATCGCGATATCCAAGTCGATCGTCGCGTTGCATGTGGTACGTGCAGCGGCAGTGGTGCCAAGCCAGGCTCGCAGCCGGAAGCGTGCAGCCGTTGCGGTGGTGCCGGACAAGTGGTGCAGCAAGCAGGTATCTTGCGCGTACAAACGACTTGCCCTTCATGCGGTGGCCAAGGAACGATCATCACCGATCCTTGCGGCGATTGCCGGGGTAACGGTTTCACGACCCAACGCGTCAGCATGGACGTCGCCATCCCAGCTGGGGTCGACGATGGCATGCGGGTTCGCCTGGCCGGCGAAGGGCAGCCTAGCCCTGACGGAGGACCACCGGGGGATTGTTATTGCCATATCTCGATTCGCAAGCACAAGCTGTTCGAACGAGAAGGCGATCACCTGATCCTGAAGATGCCGATCACGTACACCCAGGCAGTTCTCGGTAGCGAAATCGAGGTCCCGACACTCAATGGGCCTGCCACGCTGAGCGTGCCGGTAGGCTCTGGATCGTCGGAAGTTTTCAAGATGCGTGGCAAAGGGATGCCTGACCCACACGGCCGCGGCACCGGCGACTTGTACGTTCAAACGTACATCGAAGTCCCTAAAAAGCTGGATCCCAAGCAGGAAGAACTGCTTCGCGAACTAGCCGAATACGAACACACCAACGTCAGTCCCCATCGGAAGTCGTTCCTCGAATCAATTCGAGACTATTTGTTCACAACGACCGACGAAAAAGAGATCAAGAAGAAGAGCTAATCAAGGAGTTTAGCGCGTGTCTGCAGATCATCCCGAAAAGGATCCCTCGCAGGACCCCACCACTGAAGGTCCCGAGTCGCAAGCGACCCAAGAGAGTGCGTCCACCGACGAATTCTTCGGCAGTCCTGACGATCAGGTTGCGAAGTTGAAGCAAGGCCTGGTCGATGCGGAGAAGCGAGTTCTCCTGGCCCAGGCAGACCTGGAAAATTATCGCAAGCGCGTACGTCGCGAGCGTGACGACGAACTTAAGTTCGCCAACTCGCCGCTGTTGAACGACCTTTTGCCGGTTGTCGACAACTTGCAGCGAGCCCTGCAATCGGTCGAAAATTCGGACGAAGCAGGCGGTATCATCGACGGAATCAAGCTGGTTGAAAAGCAGCTTTTAGAAGCGATGAAGAAACGCGGCTGCGAACCGATTCAGGCGGAAGGCCAGTCGTTTGATCCAAACTTCCACGAAGCAATCTTGCAGCAACCCAGCGCGGATGTCGCCCCTGGCACGGTTTTGCAGGTTACCCAGCAAGGCTACAAGCTATACGACCGCTGCATTCGAGCCAGCCAGGTGATTGTGTCGAAAGCACCTGACTAATCAGCCGAGTAGAGTAAAATTATGAGTAAGCAAGTATTCCGTGTTCCGTTTCCAGAAAGAACAGGAGATGCCCCTTCTCTTTCTCAGACAGAACACTGGATACTTCAAACTGAAAACTAACCCCTGAGAATCCCTTGTAATGCCCACCTACGAATACAAGTGCGACGCTTGTGACCATGAATTCGAGGAATTCCAGTCGATCTCGGCCGATCCTCTCACAAAGTGTCCCGAGTGCAAGAAAAAGAAGCTGCGTCGGCTTTTCAGCACCGGTGGTGGCATTCTTTTCAAGGGCTCTGGGTTTTACATCACAGACTATCGCAGCGATTCGTATAAGAAGAGCGCCGAAAAGGGTGCCAAGAGCAGCGAATCCTCTAAGAGCGATTCGTCTAAGCCTGCCAAGAGTGAATCGAAGAGCAAATCGTCCGATTAGCTTTCGAATCGATTGGCAATGCAGACTAGCGGCTGGTCGATAGACGTTGGCAATGATGAAGACTGGCTGTTGTGCTTGTGCCTTGAACATCAGCCACCTGTTTAGTTAGGCCCCGTAGGTATTCTCCCTGCCCTGCGTATTGTTTTTTCGGAAAGAGGCCGGCATGGCTCCCCTACGTTGTCCGACATGTGGTCACTTCTTCGAGATTAACTACACTCCGGCGATGCCCTTTTGCAGTGAACGATGTCGCCAGATCGACCTCGGACAATGGCTCGACGAGGAACATACGCTGCCGGTCGATATCGAAAAGCACCTCGAAGAACAGGCGAATCGGCCCTTCGACGACGAAGATTCGTAAGAGTGACGTTTTAATACGCTGCTTCTCTGCCTATAATTCGGGCTCAAATTTTCCCGCAGGGTACGAGGAGTTTAGCTGCATGTCGGAGGAGCGCGGTCTACTACGAGGCATTTCGTGGCACGAATGTTTTCCCTGGTTAATCCTCTTCCGGGCAACCCTCATCGCGTTTTATCTGCGGGTCTTGCTGCTTGCTTACGTGGGTGTTTGCACTCTGGCAATCGGTCAATGGATCGGATTGAATCTCTTCGGCAGTTGGGTTAGCGAGGGCGCTGGGCCTGTCCTGGCAGCATCGCCCACGAACTTCCTGGAACTTGTTCGCAGCGGATTAAGTGGCGAAAACCCTTTCCACGGAATCTTTCCAGCTCCGACTTTTGGTGGATTATTTGTCTTCCTGTTTTATTCTCTTTGGTACATAGCCACCTTTGCGATCTTTGGCGGAGCCATTTCACGGATCGCGGCGATGGAATTCTCGGTGAATGATCGCTGCGGACTCAAGAGCGCCTTACGGCATTCGCTTCGCAAGTTTATCAGCTACTTCCTATCCCCCATCTTCCCCATGATTGGGGTCACCATGCTGATGGTGATTCTGTTGATCTTTGGCCTAATCAACTGGCTAGGACCTTGGGCCGCCGTTGTCACCGGTATCTTTGGCTTCGTAGCCGTTTTGGTGTCGATCGGGATCGGTATGCTCGTGGTTCCCTTAATACTGGGGTGGCCTTTGATGTGGGGGGCGATCAGCACCGAATGCTCGGACCACTTCGATGCCCTCAGCCGCTGCTACGCCTATGTGACCCAACGACCATTTCACTATTTGTGGTATCTGATCGTCTCGCTTGCCGCTGGTTCGGTGGGTTACTATGCGATAAGCCTGCTGGTCGGGACTTCGCTGGCTGCACTTTCGACCGGGCTTCAATGGGGGCAAGGTCTCGAGCAGACCGAGGCGATCTTAACGCATCATGTCGCCGGTCCAGTCTGGCGATTCTGGTACAACGTTGTCCAGCGTCTGGTGCCGGCTTACAGCTTTGGCTATTTCTTTGCCGTGTTCGCTGGCATTTACCTGCTGCTTCGTCGCGATGTCGATCAGGCAGAAATCGACGAGATTGTCCTCGACGAAGACCAGCCACGCTTTGCCATGCCGGCGCTCAACAAGGACCTGGGTACGGACGAAGATGTCCCCCAGCCAGATAGCGATTCGAGCGAAGACGACGTGAACTAAGCTGGCTCGTTGAGCTTGGCAAGAACCGCGTCGACCTGCTGATGGAACTGGCCGTTGGTAAGCACCTCGGCTCCGGCTTCTCTGGCTTGGCCTAATAAATCGACCTGAACATGCGGCCCGTGCACAACAATCCGCAGGTCGGGATGGGCCGCTTTGACCTCTTGAATCGTACTGATGGCATTGCGTGCCGGAGGATTCAGGTCGACCAGCAATGCGGTGGTTTCGTCGTCGATCGTTTCGAGTATCCCTCCCTTGGAAGCGATTACCCGCAGTGGAATTCCCTGAGCTTTGGCAGGCCCCGAAACGCGCGAGTTCGACATCAAGTCGACAGTGAAGTAGAGAATCAATGGATTACCTGGGGGTTGGTTTAAACAGCCGACGGGCCTTTTTCTTTGCCGCCAATTTGAACGACCTGCTCGATCGGCAAGACTAAGATCTTGCCATCACCGATATTACCTTCCTGGCCGGTGCGCGAAACATTCTCGATGATGCTAAGCGTCTTTTCCAGAAAGTCGTCGTTCACGGCAATTTCTACGATTACCTTTCGCAGCAGGTTCGTTTGGTACTCGATACCGCGAAAGGTAGCTGTTTGACCGCGTTGCCGTCCGTACCCCTCGGCATCGTAGACCGTCAATCGCTCGACGGCCATTTCGGCCAAGGCAGTGCGGACGCTGTCCAGCTTAGTAGGTTGGATCACGGCGACAATCAGTTTCACGTAGGGCTCCTTCGTCAGCGTTGGGTGAAGATACGTTCTACCAAATGCCCCCCAAGTGCCGCCAGATGGTGGTTACTTGCCGAGCACGTGTGTGTCGGCAAATTCCATGTAACGCTGCCAGTCGATTGGCTTAACATCGTGCCCCCCGGCCCGGATAACGTAGCCCAAACGGCTGAGAACCGGTTGGTCGACCGCTGGCATATCGTCCGCTTTTAGCCCTTCGACACCCAACAGTTCGTAAACTGGGCTGGCATACTTCGCCGAGAGGAATTCACCTCTGGGATCGGCCCAACGGTCCCCTTCAGCACTGCAGACCAGGCACGGACGCGGTGCAATCAAGGCAATCAGCTCGTGCTGATCGACCGGACAGGCATCTTCGTTGTGGTTGTACTGGGTAAAGTTATCGTTGAACCAATGCGGAAACGAAGTGTTGATTCGTTTGACCGATTCGCCGAATCGTCTTCGCGAAAGGGCCGCACCACCGCAGCCAGAGTTATTCGAGATTACCGCTGCGAAACGAGGATCGGTCGCTCCGGCCCAGAGAGAGGTCTTCCCGAGCCGCGAATGCCCCATCACAATCACTTTGTCGGATGCAATTTCCGGGCTCTGTTCCAGGTAATCCATCGCTCGTCCCAGTCCCCAAGCCCAAGCCGCGACACTGCCCCACTCATCTGGCTTAGGTTTCTCTTGCCCTTGGGCATAGAAGTAGGGATGAATCCCATTCTGGAAATTATCGTCGAAGTCGGGGTCGATGTCGCCATAGTATGCCGTTGCCAGGCCGTAGCCCTTTTCTAAGATCATTTCGACTGGCCAGCGCTGCTTGCTCGCACCTCGTATTTTTTCGGTCGCTTTGTGGTCTTCAACTCCCTTTTCCTTGTTGTTTCGTAACCAGCTTTGGGGCAGTTCAATGGCCGGATCAGGGTGAATGGAAGCATTACCGTAGAAATTCAGTGTCATGAACGTGGGCACTGGCTTATCGGTCTTCGGCAGATAAAGAAGCACGTTGAGTACCGGCCCGTCTGGATCGTCGGTCAACTGAATCGCCACTTGCCGACGTCGAGCGGTCCCATCAAACGCCTCGTCGGAAGATTCGGTCACTTTGTATTCAATCTTTTCAGGGGCGGCCGGAGATTTACCGTAGACTTCGCTTTCGAAAAGTCCCTGCAAATAGGGACGTTGCTTCTCGTTCCAGACTTGGGCCGACTCAACTTTCGCGCCGTCTTCGGCAACCAAAGGATCAGGCAGCGTAAACTCGGGAACTTCGGCTTCGTCGTATATGACTTTTTCTTGCTGGGCAGGCAGGTTGGAACTCATGGCAATAACAAACGAGAGCGAAACGGCCAAGGAAATCGATCGTAAAGGAAAGCTCATCGGTGAGACTCGAAGGTAGAGGTCAGCAATTGGTGGGTTCATGCAGAGCACCTATTCTAACGTCAGTCAGCGGCTCCCCCCAGCAGTTTTCCTTCCATTTGTGAACCCCAGCCGAGGTTTTCGGTCTTAAAGAACAAATGGAAACATGGCGATTTGACAAGGCAAATGAAGGCCTTCTGGGGGATATTGGGTCGTAACCATTGACAGGCTATCGACCTTTTTTCCACGAATTACGAAAGCCTTCGTACCTCCTTAACACAATTTGCCTACAGTTCCGTTGCGTTGGCCAGATTCGCCTCAAGCTCTGTCGTTTGAAAAATTGGCGTTGATGGCCGGAAGTATGTTATGTTGAAGGTTTTACACGCTGGACCTCCAGTCGCGAACGCGAAAGGTCTATCCGTGTTTCCCTTCCTAGCCCTAGGACTTTTAGTCGTAATATCGTTACTTCGGTAGCCGTGGCTCGGTGGTACGAGGACTTTCTGCTGCACGCAGGAATGAACGTTCGGTTCGATTCCGATCGGTTGCCTTTTCGACGAGGGAGAGAATAGATTCATGACGGCCCTTTTGGAGCGGCCCACGCTGGTCCTCAACCGCAACTGGCAGCCTGTCGGTGTGGCCTCGGTGGCACGATCATTGACGCAGGTATTCTGCGGAACGGCTCGCATCGTCGACCCTCATAGCTACCAGTTGTATACGTGGGAAGACTGGTCGAACCTGGCCCCAAGCAAGGACGAGCCTTTCATTTCTTCGCAACTGTTAAAGGTGCGAATTCCGGAAGTCGTCTCGCTAGTCAACTACGATCGTATCCCCCGTAACACGGTGACGTTCAGTCGCCGGAATGTGTTCAAGCGGGACCAGTACATGTGTCAGTACTGTGGATCGCGACCAGGCAGCGAATACCTGACGATCGACCACGTTGTTCCGCGTAGCAAGGGAGGTGAGTCCTCTTGGGAAAACTGCGTGTTGGCTTGCGTCGACTGCAATCATCGCAAGGCAAACCGGACCCCTGCCGAGGCCCACATGCCAATGCGGAAAGAACCGTTCCGGCCGAAGTGGACGCCAGTTTACGCGGCCAGACGAGTCCGCATCGAGTCCTGGACTAAGTTCGTGAGCGAAGCTTACTGGGACACCGAACTCGACACCTAACAGGCCTGGATAACATAAGTTATCGAGGCCTGTTTCTTTACGTGCTGAAGCAACTTCCATGCGTTGGTGTCGAAGTTCACTACAGGAATCGACGTTGCTCGAGGTTGCGACGGACCGTGCCGTTCAAGCCAGAAACACGGGTTGCTTGTGCCCCTCGAACTTATTGGTCTGACGCGTTGGGTACTTCGATGCGGTCATTGGGATGGACAGTTCCTGGCCGAACCACACTGGCAAAAAACCCGAAGTGCTCGAGTTCGTTGACTCGTGAGTACCCGCTGCTCGAATTCTTAGCATGGCACGGCTTCCAACGTTTTTCGAGTTGGATTTCGGTTTCTCCCACCAATAATCGCGTACCAACCTCTAGTGCCGTTAAGTCGATCCGGGCCACGGTGATATTCTCGCCGACACTGCCCGGGGGGAACGCTTCGGCGCCGGGGACGAATTGATCGAGAATCTCTTGGTTAAAAAGGGTCACGGCCCGGTTTTTGGCGTAATGCTCGTCGTAACGATGGCCATCATTCTCGAAGCCGGCGACGGTTAATTGGGCCGATTCGACCGGAAGCCGCGGAATTCCACCGGTAGAGAGACAAACGGCAACGACTTGACCTGGGGGCAATTTCATCCGTAATCACCGTAAATGCTTCAGACAGCAATGTTTTCGCGTACTAGGTGGTTGACGTAATAGGGGTCTGGCTTTTCTAATTTCAGGATTCGGTTCCCGGTGAACGAGCTCCCTGTTATCGTGCCCGTGGCACAACAACGAACGACCGAAGGTTTGCAATGCCCGAAGAACTCTTGGATAAGTCCCCCGTCAACGAAAACTTCCCTTACCCATCCTCCGGTTCGATTGTAGCAACCGATGAGGAGTATGAAGAAGAAAAGGAAGAGGATTTCGACGAGGACGACTTCGACGATGATTTCGACGAAGACTTCGAGGAATTCGATGACGAATCGCCGGTCGACAGCGAATCCTTCGATGATGACTTGATCGACGAAGAGGAAGACGACGTCGAAGAGGAGTTCTTCGAAGAAGATGAAGAAGACGACGACGACGCTGAGGAGGAGGAAGAAGAAGGAGACGAGGATAAAAAGAAGTCAGGCGACGACAAATAATTTGTGCCCTGAACCCCAGGTCTTCACTTGTAGTCCTCATTGTCGGCTGGGGCGGTTCGGCCCCAGCGAAACGACTTTTTCATTCTTAGCCACTTTGAGTCCATGGTGGCTATACAGCATTCGCTGAGGCGAGACCGCCTGAACTGAATAGGAATTTGTGGGGGAGCATTTTGCTCCCTCATTCATAGATAGCTCGAGGAAGAAGAGAATCGATGTTTGAAAGCATCCCCCAGAATGTTTCGTTTCCCGCCATGGAAACCAAAGTCCTCGAGTACTGGCAACAAAACCAGATCTATGAAAAGTCGCTCGAGGCCCGGCAAGGGTGCGAACCGTTCGTCTTCTTCGAAGGGCCGCCAACTGCCAACGGCATGCCTCACCCGGGACACTGCCTGACCCGTGCGATCAAAGACGTCTTTCCTCGCTATCGCACCATGCGTGGTTACTACTGCGAGCGCAAAGCTGGCTGGGACACGCACGGCCTACCGGTGGAAGTGGAAGTCTGCAAAGAACTCGGCATCCACTCGAAGGAAGAGATCGAGAGCTACGGCATCGAACCGTTCATCCACAAATGTCAGGCCAGCGTTTGGCGCTACATGCAAGAGTGGCGACGGATGACCGAACGACTCGGCTTCTGGGTCGACCTGGACGAAGCCTATGTCACCTATCACAAAAGCTATATCGAAAGCGTGTGGTGGTCGCTGAAGAATCTGTACGATCGCGGACTGCTTTACCAAGGCCATAAGATCGTCTGGTGGTGGGCCCAAGGTGGTACTGCACTCAGTAGCGGTGAAGTCGGCCAAGGCTATCGCGAAGTCGCCGACCCCAGCGTGTTCGTTCGCTTTCCCTTACTAAGCGAAGACAACACATCCCTTTTAGTCTGGACAACGACTCCTTGGACGCTGCCAAGCAATCAGTTTGCTGCCGTCCATCCCGAGCTTGACTACGCCACGGTTGAGGACGAAGAGTCTGGTGAAAAACTAATCGTCGCCGAGGCACTTGTCGAAACGATTGCCGCCAAGGCCAAGCGTACGTGGAAGGTCGTGGGCACCACCAAGGGCAGCGAACTGTTGGGCAAACGCTATCGTCCGCCGTTCGACTACTACTACAAAGACCTCGGCGATACCCAAGGCAAATTGAAGTCAGGCGAAAAGCAGCACGTCGCCTGGCGGGTTGTAGCCGCCGACTTCGTTACGACAGACAGCGGTACTGGTGTCGTCCATCAAGCTCCGGCATTTGGTGAAGTCGACTACGATGTATTAGCGGTTGAACAGGAACGATTTGAAGACCGTGAAGGTCCAACGTTGATCTGTGCCGTCGGCCCGGATGGGAAGTTCACCGAGGAAGCTCCCGACTACAAGGGACGCTGGGTGAAAGAAGCCGATAAGGACATCGCGCGGGAACTCAAAGAGCGCGGCCTGCTCTTCCTGCTCGATCAGTACTTGCACGATTACCCCTTCTGCTGGCGAGCCGAAGAAGATCCGCTGATCCAGTATCCGCGGGAAAGCTGGTTCATCCGCACGACGAAATTCAAAGACCAGATGCTGGCCAACAACCAGCAGATCAACTGGTTGCCCGATCACATCCGCGACGGTCGCTTCGGCAACTTCCTGGAAAGCAACGTCGACTGGGCCCTGTCTCGTGAGCGCTATTGGGGCACACCGCTGCCGATCTGGGTTTGCGAAGAAACGGGCAAAGGGGAAGCGATCGACAGCTATGCCGAGCTGGAAGCCAAGCCCGGTGCGACCGGTTTCGATGCCTGGGAGAAAGCAAAAGCCGAAAATCCCGACCTGGCCGAAGACCTCAAGATCCACAAACCGTACATCGACGAGATCACTTACGACTCGCCGTATGCCGCCGGAGCACGCATGAAACGCGTGCCGGAAGTGATCGACTGCTGGTACGACTCGGGCGCCATGCCGTTTGCCCAGTGGGGCTACCCGCACCAGGGCGAAGAACAATTCAAGGCGCAGTTTCCGGCCGACTTCATCAGTGAAGCGATCGACCAAACGCGTGGTTGGTTCTACAGCCAATTAGCGATCAGCACGCTGCTGTTCGGCCAGGATGAAGCAGGCCAAACCGAGCCGCGCGAATACCCGCACCCGTTTAAGAACTGCATCGTGCTGGGGCTGATGCTCGGCGAAAACAGCCGCAAGATGTCTAAGCGGGACCGCAACTATCGCGAGCCCAACGAAATCTTCGACAAGTACGGCGCCGATGCGCTACGGTGGTACCTCTACGCCAATCAGCCTCCGTGGACGGCCATCCGCTACAACGAGCAGTCGATCAAGGACAGCATCCCTGAGTTCCTACTGCGGCTGTGGAATGTCTTCAGCTTCTTCACGATCTATGCCAATATCGACGGATTTGAGCCAGAAACGTCGGTAGAAGACTTGGATAAGGGCCTAGCAGAACACTTTGTCGGTGCCCCAGGTGCCCGGCCGGTTGCTGAGCGCGGCGAACTCGACCGCTGGGTGCTGAGTGAACTCAATCGCACCATCCAAACCGTTACCGAGCGTATGGATGCGTACGACAACTACAACGCGTGTGCCGCGATCAATCAGTTCGTCGACGGGCTATCGAACTGGTACGTCCGCCGCAGCCGCGATCGTTTCTGGAGCAAGGACAAAGCGTCGGCCGACAAGCTGGATGCCTACTGGACCTTGTACGAATGCTTGCTGACGACCTGCCAAGTCATCGCACCATTTGTCCCTTTCCTTTCCGAAACGCTTTGGCAAAACCTGGCCGGTGTTTTCGGCGAGAAAGCAAAAAGCAGTGTGCACTTGTGCGATTTCCCAACGGCCGATCAGAACGCAATCGACACGCAGCTTTCGCAGCGGATGGAACTACTGCGTGAAGTCGCTTCGCTTGGTCGTCAGGCCCGCATGAACGAGAAGCTAAAGGTTCGCCAACCACTGAGCCTGGTGGAAGTTGTCTTGGCCGACGACGAGCATCGAGATTGGCTCAAGTCGCATAGTGCGATCCTTTGCGAAGAGCTGAACGTCAAGAACGTGGAATACACGCAAGACGCTGACGAGTACATCAACTACCAGATCCAGCCGAACTTCAAACGGCTAGGCCCTCGCGTAGGCAAGCTGATGCCCAACGTGAAGAAGGTGCTCGGTCAAACGGATGCAGCGGCGCTGCTCAATGCGTTGCAGTCCAACGGGGCGTTTACGCTCACAATCGAAGGAGAGTCGCTCACCTTCGACAACGACGACATCCAGGTTCGCCTTTCCGCCAAAGAAGGTTGGGCCGCCGCACAGGGCAAGCTCTGCGTTGTTGTCTTGAATACCGAGTTGACGCCTGAGTTGATCCAAGAGGGTTACGTCAAGGACATCGTGCGATTGATCCAGGACAAACGGAAAGAACTTGACCTGGAGTACACCGCTAAGATTGAAGTAGGCGTGGTACCTGAGTCAGACGACGTAAAGTCAGCTGTCACGGCTTACACCAACTACATTCAGGCAGAAACCCTGGCGACCTCAGTTCAGCTTTCGGTCATCGATGGCATTGATCCGATCGAGACCAAGATCGCTGACAGCGAAGTTCGCATCTATGTAAAGCAGGCATGATGCAGCCGATGACTACCTGGTCGAAACATACGGTGGACAATCCACTGAGGATCGCCGTATTGATCTCTGGTGGCGGGACGACGCTACGTAACTTGCTAGAGCGGATCCGCGAAGATCAACTACCGCTGGAGGTCGTTCTCGTGATCTCTAGCAGTAGCAAGGCCAAGGGGATGAGCTTCGCCCACGAGGCGAACACCCCCTGCGAGGTCATTACCGTTGGGCAGCACCCAGACAAAGCAGAGTTCTCTCAGGCGATCTTCCAGGCCTGTCGCGAGCATGCCGTTGAAATGGTGGTCATGGGCGGCTTTCTCAAACAGATCGCAGTGCCCAGCGACTTTGAAAATCGTGTGATCAACATTCACCCGTCGTTGATCCCGGCGTTCTGCGGGGAAGGCTTCTACGGCATCCGAGTGCATACGGCGGTGCTCGAGCATGGGGCGAAAGTGAGTGGCTGCACGGTTCACTTTGTCGACGATCATTATGACCATGGGCCCATCATCGCCCAAAGCGTGGTCGAGGTCCTGCCAGAGGATCAGCCTGAGGATCTCGCGGCACGCGTTTTTGATGCCGAGTGCCACATCTACCCGGCAACTCTCGCCGCGATCGCAGACGGACGCGTGACCGTTTCAGGGCGTCAAGTCACCGTACAGCCCAGCAATTAGGCGTAAGCCATTCACTTTGCTTGCGCACTCTGGGCAGCTACCGCTAGCACTGCCACTACGTTAAACTCAGTGCTGCCTTCCCATTTACCCAGAAGCAGTGGCTGACGCTATTCTTCCATAGCATGACTATTTTCTTTCATGACAGGGTAATCGGGAACATTCAGCTGAAAGCTGCACGTATCAGTTATCCTAATCCTGGCATATATGGGGCATTTTTGCGTTTTAAGGAGCGTCCGGGTGTAATTATCTCGTCTCCCAGCGTAAATTTTGGAAGAAATGTACCACGATCTGATTGATTGTTGGCAATTCGGGATGCATAATCTAGGTGTTTTAATACAAATGAGTTAGCTATCACTCTCCCCCGACCC